>JAKVCU010000060.1 GCA_022448955.1 Saprospiraceae bacterium | reverse complement strand
AGATTAATAGCTTCGTTCCAATAAGTGAAAAATTCATTTTCTAATGATCTAATTTCAGAAATTGTTAATTTGTTTGAATTTATTCCATGTTCGATAAAGTTCTTTGAGTGGATATTCTGTTTTAGAAAAGCAGCTTTTGTTTGGTTATTTATCCTGGTTGAATTAGAGACAATTATATTCTCAATTTTAATTGCCTCTAGGAATGATTTCGCTCGATTTAAAGTTTTATATCTTATTGACATATAGTTTTTTATACTAATTATTAATTCATTTTAATTTCCCAGTCTTTAATGATTTTATCAAATTCTTCTTTACTTAATTTCCGACTATTTAATTGAGTATTACCCTTGACTTCGAAATATTTGTACGAAAAGTTGGGTTCAGTATCAAATTCATAAGAAACTTCTAATCCTATATATTTTCCGTTACTTTTATTAATAATTCTGTCTCTTTCTAAATATATTTTTCCATTCTTAAGTATCACTTCTTTTCCAATTCTCCCTTTAGTTATTTCCTTAAAATTTTCTGGACTCCAAAGCTTGGTTGTAGTTCCTCTGTATTTTGTCCTCCAAGTTTTTGGAATTTTTAAGACTCCAAAATTCTCCCTTTCACTATTATAATTCTTACCATAGTAATCATAGTAATTTTTCAAATTAAAGAAAATTAAAGTCGCAATTACTGCTAGTATTATAACCCAATTTTTCGTGTTTTTTATTTTCAATTTTAGCTTTATTTTTTGATGTGTTTTGCATACAACTCCTATATAAACGAGAAATTGCATGTATAGCACTATGTAATAAGAATGAAGATAGAAGATGAAAACCACAAAAACAACAATAAAGAAGAAATCATATATAGAAAAAAGAGAGATGACTTTTTGATAGAAAAAGAAAAATGCTCAATAATACGATAGATTACGTGGTATTGAACATTTTAAATAATTGAAAATCAATTATATATAGTGAGAGCTGAGCTGTTACTATAAGACTATAAATCATCTAGTGGACTCTGAAGCTTACTAAGCTCTTGGGTAGAAATGTGTAAATACCGCTCCGTCGTACTCACAGATTTATGACCAAGTGCTTCTTTGATCAAAGCCGTCGAAAAACCCGCTTCAAGACAATGCGTAGCAAAGCTGTGCCTTAATGTATGGACCGTCGCAAATGGATTAATCATCGCTCTATCCCTAGCATTGGAAAATATACTTTGTACACTCCTAACACTATACTGACCACCAGCCTGACCCTCAAATAACCAATATCTAGGCTTATACATCTTTTGATATTGGTTGAGCAGTGGAAGCACATTGTCCGCTAAGACCGTATACCGATCTTTCTTTCCTTTTCCTGCCTTAATGAAAATGACTCGCCTCGATTTATTGATATCTCTTAAGCGCAACTTTATTAGCTCACTCAACCTTAAACCAGCAGAATAAATAATCACTAAAATGCATTTGTGCTTAATGTTATCGGTATGCTCAAATAATAATTGTACTTCGTCTTTACTCAAAACATTGGGTAATTGTAGTGGCTTCTTAGGTCGAGTAAATTGATATTGAATCCTAGGGCGTTTCAAGATTTTTTCAAAGTAAAATTTGATCGCATTGATGATCTGGTTCTGTGTGGATTCGGATATGTAACGCTCTTTGATACAATGAATTAAATAGTTCTCTACTTCTTCTTTTGTTATACTTGTCGGATCATGCCTGCGGTAATAACTCAAGAAGCTTTTAAATTGACTTAAATAGGATTTTCTAGTATGGATGCTATATCTATTCAGGATTAATTGCCGCTCCAACTCATCTAAAGCTTTTTGTTGAGATGGGATAAATGGCTTCGTAGTTTTTTTACTTTTTACAATCTTAGTTGCTCCTCTGTCGGATCTTCTTATCTGAACTTTGTAATTGATTTGATCAGGAAAGGCTTCTTCTAATCGCTGAATACTACCTTCACTCGCAGGCAATAACCATACTTTGTTTTTTGACTCATATCTGCAATGCTGAATTTCACGAAGCTTTTTCGTGGCTAGTTCTTTGTTAAAAATAATCCTGATTTTTAATCGGTGATTACCGTCTAGATCTAATTCAATTCTTGTATATCCATCAGTTTGAGAGGTGTTAATCTTAAAATGTTGAATATCTTCTAAATTCTCAATTTCGAAATACTCTTTCAACTGATTAATACTCTTTTCATGGTAAGGGACGTACCAGCATCGATGGGTTTGAGTGTAATGAACGTGGTCAATTGGATATAAAAGTGATCTTTTGTATTGCCCTTCCGGAAAGGAAATACCAATTTGTTGTCCACCTTTATGATCAAATAGGTGGAGATTGATTTTTACTTTTTTCATAGCTTTACTTTTTTAGATTATGTTGAAGCTTATACACTAACTTTACTAAGGATAAATCCATTGGTTAGTAAGGTCGTTGTAAAATAGTTGCTAAAGTATATCTTAGTTTTCTATTGTTAATACGCTCAAATCATGGATTTGTGTATGTAAAGGCCCAACTTTTTCTAGAGCGAGACAGATTGGCGAGCACGAAAATGAGTGAGGGATAGAAGTGGTATCCCGCTTTTTCTCAAAAAAGCGGGATTTGAACGGATAGCCCGACCCCATGAATAGAATGAATGGGGACACTCCCAAATTAGTCGCCAGCCATTCTTACAATCTTAGGTTGGAAGCTTCCTAATACATCAACCAAATCTCTTTGGAAACCCATTACTTCCTTAATATCTTTGTAAGCGATTGGCGATTCATCTAATCCACCTCCAATCAAATCCACCTGATGCTTCTTCAACATCATTCGCAATTCTTTTTTGGTAATGGATTCTTTCGCTTTTCTTCTAGACATTAATCGTCCAGCGCCATGCGATGCAGAATTGAACGATAACGCGCTTCCCTTCCCTCTAACAATGAAACCAGGAGCAGTCATAGAGCCAGGAATTACACCTAGTACACCTTTTCCTGCAGGAGTAGCACCTTTACGGTGAACAATCACCTCCTTACCATTTGGAAGCTTCTCTTTCCAAGCGAAGTTATGATGGTTTTCTACCTTTGCAATGCTTTCTTCTCCTAATGCTTTCGCAATACGCTGATGGATATGGTTATGACATGCCGATGCATAATCCCCCGCTAAATTCATAGCTAGCCAATATTCTATACCTTCCTGAGTGTCTAAGCTCAACCAGGCTAAATGCTTCGCTTCTTTCGGAAGTAAACATTTTTCCATGGCCACTTTCGTGTAATATTGTGCAATATTTGCACCAAAACCTCTAGAACCAGAATGGGATAATAAGGCCATGTATTCGCCTAAAGGCAAACCGAATTCATTGTTTTCATCCGTCAATCGAACGATTCCAAATTCAACAAAATGATTTCCAGAACCTGAAGAACCAATCTGACTGACTGCTTTTTGCTTGAGCTCTTTTACCTTCTTGATTTCCTTAAATTCTGAACGGCTGAATACTTCATCGTCCATTGGGCTATCAAAGGCATTAAATCCAAACCTGGTATGGTCTACTAAAATTTTCTTCAGATTCGAACGGTTATTCTCCAGAAAATCAGGCTTTAAATTATATAAAGACAAAGACATTCGACAACCAATATCCATCCCTACACCATAGGGAATGACTGCATTATCCACTGCTAAAACGCCTCCAATCGGTAGCCCATAACCAGCATGTGCATCAGCCATAAGCGCACCTCCCGTTGAGATCGGTAATCGTAAAGCCGTATTCATCTGATTCAGCGCTTCTTGCTGAATATTACTTGCTCCAAAAATTGGATAATCTTCAATGAGTGGACCTAATTCAATTTCTTTTTGCTCTTCCTTGGCTTGCATTGTTCGAACAATTCGGCCTAGTACCCTATCATTCTTGAACTCCTCTGGTCGAGCCAAAACATCGGCAAGAATATTCAATACTTCTTCTTTGCTACTTCTTTTGTAATGCTTTAACATCATGTTAATGGCCATTCCAATTGCAGGTCCTTCTGGGTAACCAATCTTCATTAAATCTTTTCCTCTTAACTTTAACTTAGCCATTTTTTTAGTTTTTTGATCATTGGAACAGTTATGCTCCAAACCATTAAATGATCTGTTTTTAGATTTAGTTCCTTTTGCTAAAACAAAGTTGAAAAAGAAGTACGCAGTGTTATTGCGTAGTTGTTTTTAGGTATGAAAAAATCTTTAAGCGGCTAGTCAAAATTGCTTACACCATAAAATCCCACCTGCAGATGGGCAGGGTTCAGGCTCATGATCTAAACTTTTCCATATTTTTATTAGCCTACATATTTTGCTTTCGCTAAAAAGATCGTTTTCATTGTGGAATGAGATCAGACGCTCGGTTTAGTGGTATTCTATAACCCATATATATAAGTCTGCCGAGGAAGATCTTCAAACTATGGAAGGCCTAAATTAAAGAATACAATTGAATGGAAGGAATAAGGTTTATTCTCCCACCTAAGATAAGTAGTTAGGCTAGAACCTGTCAGCCTATGGCTGAAATTGGTATAATAAAATTCAGCCAGAGGCAGACAGGTTTTAGCGTCCCTATAAAAATCATGCGTAACTTTCCTATCGTCAGTTTCTTATGATTTTCGTAGGGACAGTTTTATTATACAAGCAATTTTGACTAGCCGCTTATAAATGATGGGAGAATAAAGAAAGGTTTACTGTACGCCAAACTGTTGTTTGGTGGGCTGACTCATAAGATTGATGGCCTTTAGCATCACTCCTGCATGACCAAAGGTGGCTGTTCCTACCCAAGATGCTTGGTCTCCATCTGTATTCATCTGTACAATAAATTCTGCATCTTCCGTATCGTTAACGTTATCTAATCGCAACAAATCTTTGTTGTCTTCTCCTTTTAGTAATAGCCAACTTCCGCTACCTGTAATTTCTTCCCAATGTCCACTCTGGAAAGTACCATCTGGTTTTAGATTAAACCATTTACCACGGAAATTACGATTGTTCTCTTTGTTCTTAGGATCAATGTAAAATTCATATACCCAATAATCTTTTGTCAACTTTGCGGTAAGTCCTGACTGTGCAGGTGCCATAGGTGAAGCTGCTGATCCCCCTTCTTGGGTAGCCGCAGTAGTTGTAGCAGAATCTGTACCCTTGGACTGTTCTCCTGTACATGCAAATCCAAGTATGGCAATTAGTGCGATAAAAATGGTATTCTTCATATTCAATATGTTCATTAGTTGATTAATTTTTTCGGCCTGAAGTTATAAAATTTATATAAGGTAAGACAAAAAGTGTGCCGTTTTATGGCGGTGAGGCTGTCAGACTTTGTGATGGTGAGAGGGGGAGGCTCATAATATCATTCCACACCCCCTCAACACAGTCTATACTTATATGGTGATGCTTGATTCTGCAGCAATTTCATAGTCTTTACCGTGTACCTTCAAGCTCAAGGCTTCGTCTGCATGGTTGCTGATCGTCGTTTGCGTCTTATCTACATTTACTTTGATATAGTGACCTCTGAAACGTACGTTAAATGCATAACTAGCCCACTGTTCTGGTAAATATGGTGCAAATTGTAGGGTATCATTGTATACTCTCATGCCACCAAAACCTTTTACAAATGCCATCCAAGTACCTGCCATACTTGTAATATGACAACCATCTTCTGTATCATTATTATAATCGTCTAAATCCAAACGAGCTGTACGGATGTACATTTCGTAGGCTTTTTCTTTTTTGCCTAAAACGGATGCTAAGATTACGTGAACACATGGCGATAATGATGATTCATGAACAGTACGTGGTTCGTAGAAATCAAAGTTTTTACGAATAGTTTCTTCATCAAATTCATCTTCAAAGAAGTAAATTCCTTGAAGTACGTCAGCTTGCTTGATGAAAACAGAACGTAAAATTCTATCCCAACTCCAGTTTTGATTTAAAGGATAATCTCCTTCTTTTAGGTCATCTACAACCAATAATTCTTTATCCAAGAATCCATCATGTTGTACAATAATACCTAATTCATCATCTGTAGGAAGGTACATTTTTTCGATAATGTCTTTCCACTTATTGGTTTCTGTATACTCGTAAAACTTAATTTGTTCTTCTAATGCTTTGTACTTATCCGCAGCATTATTTTTTACATAATCAATAGCTTCTAAAGTATAGCTCAGACACCATTTTGCAATTAAATTGGTGTACCAGTTGTTGTTTACGTTGTTCTCGTATTCATTCGGACCAGTTACTCCATGCATCATATACATGCCTGCTCTTTCTGAAAAATGTACTCGCTGAGCCCAGAATCTTGAAATTCCAATCAATACTTCTAAGCCATAATCGATTAAGTATTCTTGCTCACCGGTATAGCGGATGTAGTCATAAATAGCGTAAGCAATAGCCCCGTTTCTGTGGATTTCTTCGAAAGTGATTTCCCACTCATTGTGGCATTCTTCACCATTCATCGTTACCATTGGATAAAGGGCAGCACCATCTGTAAATCCTAACTTAGCTGCATTTTCAATGGCTTTTTGTAAATGCTTATGACGATAAATCAATAATTGGCGAGCTACTTTTTGGTCAGCTGTCGCTAAATAGAATGGGAAGCAGTAGGCTTCCGTATCCCAATAAGTGCTTCCACCATATTTTTCACCTGTAAATCCTTTAGGACCGATATTCAAACGTTCGTCTTCACCTGTATACGTTTGGTACAATTGGAAGATATTAAAACGGATACCTTGTTGAGCAGCCACATCGCCTTCGATTACGATATCTGCTTCTTCCCATTTGCTGCCCCAAGCTGCTGCTTGCTCTGCAAGCATTGCATCAAAACCTTTTGCTACAGCATCAGCAACGGTCTTTTTACAAAGGTCCTGGATTTCCGATTTATCGTGATTAAAAGAGGTCACATTGGCAGCATATTTATAAATTACTGTTTCTTGTCCTTCTTTTGCTTCAAATTCTACTGTACTGTCAATGTACTTTGCTTTCTGCGTATTGTAAGGCGAAAGGTCTAATGCTTGACCGTCTTGCTCAATTACATATTGCATACCCGTACATACCTGGAAAGCTGTCTTTTTGGTTTCTACTGTGATAAAACCACTTTGACCTTCTACTTCCTCATGGATTGGATCCCAGAATTTTTCATCGTAGTTCGTATCCTTATTGATGATATCTCCATCTAAGTATGGCATTACCGTTAACTTGCCAGTATAGTTAAGCAATTTAATACTATAACGGATAGCTGCTGATTCATCTTTTACAAGGCTACAGAAACGCTTGGAATTCACTTCTACCTCGGTTCCATTTACCATTTTTGCTGTAAATGTACGTTCAAGGTAGCCTTCTTTCATGTTCAAAACCCGGCGGAAAGATTTAACTTCACATTTAGCTAGATCTAAAGTTTCACCATCTACCTTGATATCTATACCAATCCAATTGGGTGCGTTTAATACTTTTGCGAAGTATTCTGGATAACCATTCTTCCACCAACCCACTCTTGTTTTATCAGGGTAATAAACACCAGCCAAATAGCTTCCTTGGAAGGTATGTCCTGTATAGGTTTCTTCAAAATTGGCACGTTGTCCCATACGGCCATTACCAATACTAAAGATACTTTCAGAAATTTCGTTGTATTCCGGCTTTAAGCCTTCTTCTATAATGCACCATTCATCGTGCTTAAGATATTGCTTCATGATTTTATTTTTAAGTGGTAGTTAAATGGGTATTATGTTATTGAATGCCTTGTAGCACTTGATCAAATGTTAGTCCTTCAAATCCTGAAATAACCATGTGAGCAGCACCTAATGATTCGGGACTACCCACACCTACTGCATAGAAATTGCCATTTAGAGCTGCTTGAACCCCTTTAGCTGCATCTTCAAAAACAATACATTCTTCTGCTTGAACGCCCATAGCTTCTGCGCCCATTTGGAAAACTTGTGGGTCTGGTTTACCTTTTGTAGTTTTGGTACCATCAATAATAGTCACAAACTCTTCTGTTAAACCAATTTTATTCATTACCGCAGCTGCATTTTTACTGGCAGATCCTAATGCATATTGAATATTTTTTGCTTTTAATTCATTCAAGAATTGGCGAACACCTGGCAATATTTCCTCTTCACCCATATCCAAGATATGCTCTTTGTACCATTCATTCTTTTTGGTGGCCCATTCTACTTTTTTGTCCTCTTCCATTTTAATGCCCCCCCATTCTAAAATCAAGTTGAGCGAACCCATACGGCTAACGCCTTTTAATTTTTCATTTTCCTTTTCAGTAAAATCAAAGCCTAGTTCATTGGCTAATTTGCGCCAAGCAATGAAGTGGTACTTGGCCGTATCGACAATGACACCATCTAAATCGAAAATGCACGCCTTAATCATAAGTTTATACGTTTTGGTCTAGCCTAGTTTCTGCGGTAAAGCAGGTGTTTGGCAAATCTTTTGTTATTTTTTTCGCATCGCAAAAATACTATATTTGGAATAGCGACAAAATATTTATTGCAAGATAGTGTAATTTATACACTTAGAATCCTTTTGAAATGGATAAAATCAAGTCTCAAATTGAAGAATTGAAAAAACAGCTCCATACTATGAGCGATTATGATGAATTGTTTTCTAAAAGAGAGGACCTACTAATAGAAACTCATTTAAAGATCATGGAACTTCTTTTTGCTTTTGATCCAAACATAGGGACCGATGGCATTTATTTTTATAATCTAGCTATTGAAACTTTTAAGCAGGAGCGACAAATCTTTGGTCACGTAGATGTTATACTGGATAAAGTAAAGGGAGAGAATGGACTTTGGACAACTGAATTTGGACTAACTTTATCATTTGGCCCTCAGTCCTTCCAACAATTTGTAAATGCTGAATCTTTTCAAGCGCATTTCCCGAAAGGGGAAGAACTAGAAGAAATGTTTGCTGTGGATTTAGAGCGAAAAAAGATTGCTATTCAATTGTCTTAAGGATGAGGAAGTTAATTAGATATTTCTTCAATAAGTTATAATCGATTAAAGCTGCTGAAATTTAATGAAGGATTTAGAAAATAAAGTTGCCTTAGTTACGGGAGCTAGTCGAGGTATTGGCAAAGGTATTGCGATTGCATTGACAAAAAGTGGAGCAACTGTCTATATAACAGGAAGAACAGAACAGAACGAGCATAAGACCACAAAACTTTCTGGTTCTATTTACCAAACAAGAGATGAAATTACATCCCTTGGAGGAAAATGTATAGCCATACGCTGTGATCATACCATCGATGAGGAAGTAGTCGATGTTTTTGACCAAATTTTTAAGAGACACAACAAACTTGATATTTTGGTGAATAGCGTTTGGGGTGGTTATGAATACTTTAATGATGGTACAAAGTTCTGGTTAGAAAAAGGGTTTTGGGAATCTCCTATTTCAAGATGGGATAAAATGTTTTCTTCTGGTGTTCGAGCAGCTTATTTTGCAAGTGCTCAAGCGGCAAAGATTATGGTAAAACAACAATCAGGTATCATCTTTAATCTATCTTTTTGGGCCGCTGAAAGAAGTGATAAAGGTGTCGCTTACTGTACTTCAAAAGCTGCAACCAACAAGATGACGGAAGCTATGGCTTATGAATTACATCCGTTTAATATCCCTGTTATTTGTCTATATCCTGGAATTGTAAGAACAGAGGCGGTAATGCAGAATAAAGAACATTTTGACTTAAGCAATTCAGAATCACCAGAATTTATTGGAAGGGTAATTGCCAAAATGGCATCAGATCCAAAGGCAATAGAAAAGACCGGTAAAATATTGATTGCAGCCAAAGAAGCTATGAAGTACGGAATATCAGATGTAAATGGAAAGCAACCGAGACCTTTATCCGTAGATGAAATTTGAATGGAATGGGACTATATCGTACAATAGGATGACCTCTATCTTTTTTAACTTTTTTTTAATTTTTTTGCGAGGAGATTAAACCTATATTCTTTTTCAAAGTCTATGGGTTATTGCTCATTGGAATGATTAGCTTTTAGCACCAAAAAAGTGATCATTCAGAAAATAACCTATTATGGATAGAAGATCTACGCTCGCTACGCTTCTAGGAAGACGTACACAGCGTCAAGCAATGGAACTTACTACCACGCTCACTAACACGCTTAATCCCTATACTGGACCTTGGGGATATGAACAAGCGGCCCACTTGCTTAGACGGACAACATTTGGCCCTACTTACGCGCAAATCAAAGAGGCTGTAGACCAAGGAATGGCCATGACACTCTATACTCTCTTTGACAATACCCCCATGCCACCTGATCCCGTAAACTTTTATTTTCAAAATGATCCCAATGTCGCGATAGGAGAAACTTGGCTGAATGCGCCTTATTCCCAAGAGATTAACTTGCAACAGTATCGATTCCGCTCTATTTATGGATGGACCATGGATATTTTAATCAATGAAGGGATGTCTATCCGAGAGCAAATGACCTTATTTTGGCATAACCATTTTGCCGTTTCAAATGTGAATGATCCTAAATTTATGCACAAGCATATCACCCTACTACGTGAAAATGCAACCGGCAATTTTAGAGATTTAGTGAAAGCAGTCACCATAGACCCAGCTATGTTGCGCTTTTTGAATGGCCGCCAAAATACAGCAAATGCACCGAATGAAAATTATGCCCGTGAATTACTAGAACTATTCACAATAGGTAAAGGTCCTCAAACAGGGCCTGGTGATTATACCAACTACACAGAAGATGATATTCGTGAAATTGCCAAAGTACTGACCGGTTGGAGAGATAGAGGATATTTGACGAATAATCCTGACCTAGCAGTACAATCTGTATTTATCAATAACTTGCACGATAATAGTACAAAACAATTATCACATCGTTTCGATAATATTACTATCGAGAATGCTGGACCAGAAGAATATAGCCATCTGATCGATATCATCTTTGAAAGGGATGAGGTAGCTAAATACATTTGTCGGAAATTGTATCGGTGGTTTGTTTATTATGAAATTAGCGATGAAATCGAAGCGAATATCATTGAACCCATGGCTCAAATCATGATCGATAATGATTATGAAATCCAAGCAGCCTTGGAGGCCTTGTTATCAAGCGAACATTTCTTCAATTTCCTAAATGTTGGCCCCATGATTAAAAATCCTTTGGTTTTTATCATGAATACTTTACGCCAATTTGAAGTGGCATTTCCTACGCAGCTTTTTCAGAACTATAATATGAAATTCCGCTTGTATCAAGCTACTGCACTGCTCCAAATGCAGTATTATTTTCCACCAAGCGTGGCAGGATGGAAAGCTTATTATCAAGAACCATTGTACTATCGAACCTGGATTAATTCCACTACACTTCAATACCGATTTGGTTATACCGATGTGTTAACTACAGTCGGTTATGTGTTTGGTGGTCAAAGACTTGTCATTGATGTCTTAAACTTTATTACGACGATTGATAACCCCTATGATCCTAATCAAGTGGTCTTGGAGTTTGCAAAAATATTGTTCCCACAACCTATTACAGATGGACAGGTGAACGCATTGAAAGAAATTCTTATCCCAGGATTGCCTGATTTTGAATGGACAGTAGAGTATGGTGAATATGCCGCTGATCCCGAAAATTCAGATCTAGCCTTGTCTATCGAAGTGAAACTAAGAAACCTCCTTCGTACAATGTTGACGATGCCCGAGTTCTATTTGTCTTAATCTCTTTGTATGACGTAAAATGAATTCTGCGTAAGCTTAATCCTATATTGCTGCATACGGTATTTGAAAATTAACCGTCCTAGACGGATATAAAATAAAAATCATGAAAAGGAGAAAATTCCTACAAACAACAGGGGCCGCTTCTCTTCCTATTCTCTTGAATGGAATGAATGTATCAACAATGTCCAAGTCTTCCCTGTTTTCTTCTATCAATAATGATTCTGATCGTGTTTTGGTTCTGATTCAACTAAATGGAGGAAATGATGGCTTGCAAACCATTTTCCCCATTGATCAATATGATAAATTGGCGGCCGTTCGCCAAAATATTATCGTTCCAGAAAACCAAATTTTATCCCTGACGGATACCATTGGCCTTCATCCCACTATGTCAGGGGTGCAAAGTTTGTACGATGATGCCAAATTAGCGATCGTGCAAAGTGTTGGATATCCTAACCAAAATCGTTCGCATTTCCGCTCGACGGATATCTGGACAAGTGGTTCGCCTGCTCAAGAGTTTTGGACCACTGGCTGGTTGGGACGTTATTTTGAAGATCTACATCCTACTTTTCCAGAAGGTTATCCAAATGAAGAAAATGGTGATCCTTTCGCCATAACTATCGGCAATATCGTTTCCGAAACTTGCCAAGGCGCTGCTGCAAACTTCAGTATGACATTAAGCGATCCTTTTAATCTTGCACCTCTTGCAGAAGGGGAACCGGGCGAGTTGCCAGATACGCCTTACGGAGATGAGTTACAGTTTTTACGCACTAGTATCGCACAAACAAATGCTTATGCGGATACGGTTCTTTCTGCAGCGGAAGGAGGAAGTAATATAGCAACTTATCCAGACGAAAATGGCCTCGCACAACAACTAAAAAATGTGGCGCTTTTGATTTCTGGTGGTTTGAAAACAAAGGTGTATGTCGTAAGTATTGGTGGATTTGATACGCATGCTAATCAGGTTCAAGCTAACGAACCAACCGTTGGCGAACATGCAGATTTGCTGTCCAGAGTTTCTGAAGCTATGGCTGTTTTTCAATCTGATCTACAACAACTAGGCTTGGATGAACGTGTGATAAGCATGACATTCTCAGAGTTTGGACGTCAGATCCGCTCTAATGATGCCTTCGGTACAGATCATGGAGATGCTGCTCCTCTGATGGTTTTTGGTTCATGTGTAAACCCAGAAATCATTGGTGATAATCCGCAAATTCCAGATGAAGTAGCTATTCAGGAAGGTGTTCCAATGCAATATGATTTTAGAGATATCTATGGCTCCATATTAATGGATTGGTTCGAAGTGGAAGAGTCAAAAGTGAGAAGTTTGTTGCATCAGGAGTTTCAGCATATTCCTATCCTCAACCCTTGTTCAGATGTTACTTCTACAGATGACATTATTACCTTGGATCCGCTCGAAACAGCCAATTATCCAAATCCATTCCGTGATTGGACAAGCATCCACTTCAATTGCGAAAATGCTTTCGTACGCTTGAGCATTTTTAATGCTCATGGGAGCGAATTGAAAGTTTTGATTAACAAACATTTGCCTGCAGGCAAACACGAAGTACGCTTTGACGGAAGTCAACTTCCTGCTGGAAACTATTATTATCGCTTACAAGTAGGAAACCATCTTAAGACAAAGCACATGGTGAAAATATAATTGTACTTGATTAAAAAAAGAGGCTGCTTCCAAAAGGGCAGCCTCCAAAAATCAATCGGCGTTTTGAAGGCCACCTAAAAAAATAGTAGTATACTCCTCCTTTTGATCGATAAAGGCTTAGAAAAGAGGGGAAATAGGAAGAAAAGGGAAAAGGTATTCAGAATATCTTTACGTAATTGCTAAACATTTCTCCCGATCAAAGAATTTTATAAAGAGCTGATTATATTTGCCTTCAAATTTGAAAAGGAATGGGGAAGTTTACTCGATTTGATGTATTTGTAACTGTTTTTGTGATTTTAGCTATCGCTAATCTGTTAGTGGCTAATGATTATACCTTTGTGTGGAGTGGAGCAGAAGCTTATACCTTATTTCACAGTTTAAAGGGAGAGTGGATTGGCTATTGGCCTACTGCTATGTATCAAGCGCTTTCGCAAAAAATTGATACATTCGCTTTCCGTTTCCCTAGCGTATGGCTGCTGGCAATGACAGCCTACGGATTGTTTTTCTTTACAAAAAAAATGCTGGGTAAACCTACTGCTTTACTTGCTTTACTCATCTTAGGGGGGTCTATTTTAGTACCCAATTGGTCAAAATTGGCAAGCGGAGATGTTTGGGCCTTTGGTAGCCAATCATTGGTGTTAATGAGCATGCTTCTTGCCTTGAAACAAGCAAAATTCAATTGGCAAATCCTACATTATCTTCTAGTTATTCTGGCTGTCAGCATCCAACCCATAAGCGCAGTCGTTCTGGTATTGAGTTGTTGGGGAACCTTATATTTTCTTCATCCTCAGGGTAAATCCTTGATTCGATTGCCTTCTCCAATCTTAGCTATATTGTTAGGCTTCCTGTTTTATCAAATAGGCTTTGTGCAAATAGGACAGGAGGTGTTCGCATTGGATTATTTTAATGCGCCTTTCGGCAAATTTCTTGCCTATTCTTTGATTGGTATGCTACCCTTTATTGGGTTTATCTTGGCTGGACTGCGAGAGCTTTTTACGAAAGTAAGAAAGAAAGAAGAACTGGCCATTATTCATCTAGCTTTTTTATTGGGGGGGCTATTGGCACAGTCCATGGCTTTTCAATGGGCTTTAGTTCTACTGGTCGCCAAACACATGCAAGCTTACTTTGTAAAAAATTATCCTTACCAATCTTTTGTAAAAACAGGTGCTGTACTACATTTGGTTGGATTTTTTGTTTTAGCTACCGTGGCTATGATGTCTGGTTTTCAGATTTTTAGAGGTATTGGCTTCCGGGCTGCATTGAGCGTTAGTATCATTTACTGGATCTGGAGCTTTGTAAGTGTAATTGGCTTGTATGGACAACGTAAAGATTGGGTATGGGGGGGTGTGCTATCTAGTGGACTTTTAGCAAGTTTGATTTTTTGGTTGCAACTTAATCCAGTTCTTAATAACGAAAGAAAGATTTATTCAGAAGCAGTGCAGAAAGCAAGAGTAATGAAAACTTCAGATCAAGAGGTTCTCTATCTCAATGGCGTAGTGCCATTCCCTGCAACAGCAGTCTATGGCATAGAAGCATTCCCAAATACACAAATTGTAGAAAATGAAGTGGGTAAGGGCATTTATATCAACAAAAATAAACCTGAGGGTATTCCAGTAGATTCAATCGTTGGAAGGGATGAATTACTGAATGAATTGACCTACTGGATCTATAAAAAATAAATGTCCTCATGGAACAATTCCTAAAGTCATTAGGGTTCTTGACGAATCATGAAATCCAAGAAGTTTTATCGCTTTGTTATTCCAAAACTATTAAGAAAGGTACTTTCTTAATACAAGAAGGTCAGTATGCAAAAGAAGTAGCTTTTGTGCAATCTGGAATTTTTCGATCTTTTTATACCACTCAAGCAGGAGAAGAGGTAACCTATTGTTTTATGTTTCCTGATCATTTTGTATCCGCTTATTCTTCTTTTATAAGCGGAGACCCATCTATTGAGAATATTCAAGCTATTACAGATGTGGAAATGTTGCTTCTTTCTAAAGCAGACATTGAGCGCATCGCAGAAAATAGCCTGCATTTGACCAAAGTACTACGTTATCTGGCAGAACAGCAATTCATCGAACAGGAAAGAAGAATCTTCCTACTACAGAGGGAAAAAGCAGAATTTCGTTACGAAGATTTAATGAAAAAAAATCCTGATTATTTTCTTCAAATTCCATTACAATATATCGCATCTTACCTCGGAATTACTCAGAGACACCTCAGTAGAATTCGTGCAAAATTTTAGAATTAGACAAATGTCCTGTTTTCTGGTATCAAAATGTTCTTCATTTGTAATCAAAAAAACGAATGAAAAACGTATTGATTATTAATGGTCATCCTAATCGAACTAGCTTTAACCACGCTCTTTCTCATGCTTACTATAAAGGAGCATCTGAAACAAATGCACAAATAGAACAAATTGTTATTGCCGATTTAGTATTTGATCCCAACCTAGCATATGGCTATAAAAAAAGAATAGATCTAGAGCCAGACCTTCTAGAAGCTATAGAAAAAATCAAAAGGGCAGATCATATCGTTTGGGTTTTTCCAATGTGGTGGTATGCTCTTCCCGCAAGGATGAAAGGTTTTATCGATCGGGTGTTCTTGCCAGGGATTGCTTTTAAATTTGAAGAAGGTAGCTCATTTCCAAAACAATTATTCAAAGGAAAGACAGCAAGAGTCATCGTCACTGCAGATACCCCTTCTTGGTACAATAAGTTTTGGATGCGTAATCCAATTATGCATCAGTTTAGAAGAGGTACATTAATGTTTAGTGGTCTCAAACCAGTGAAGATGACCTATCTAGCTGTTGTCAAAAATGCAACAGAAAAACAACTAAAAAAGTGGTTGGATAAAGTGGAAGAGTTGGGAAGGAAATTAAAGTAAGAATGATTGTTATGCGAAGCTTAAAATTTCGCAGTTGTGTTAAGTTCTGAACTTAACACAACTGCTGCACTGCTAGCTATTCATAAACATCACAAATAGCAGTACCAAAACGGCACCTGTAGAAATAAGCACAGCTCTCAAGAAGTTACGCGCTTCTCTTTTTTGTTTTGCTTCTTCCCTGCGTTTTTTGTTAGATTTAGCCATATCATTAAATTTTGAATGAACAAAAATTGTTTTCAAGATAATGTCTGTCTAAAATACAAAAAAAAATGAAATAATTCGGTAGGGAAGTTAGATTAAGGTACTTTATTTGGTTAAAAGTTTTTTTCATAATATGCTACCACTCGCTCATCTACCATAATATCACTACCTTTTAACCGCTGTCTTAAGATAATACCTGCTAAGGTGCGACACCGGCTTAATGCAACATAAGTCTGACCATGCTCAAAAGCACCACGGCCAAGATCAATAATGACCTTATCGAAGGTCTTTCCTTGCGCTTTATGAATGGTCACTGCCCAAGCTAGACGTAATGGAAATTGTTTAAAGGTGCCAGCGACTTTAGTTTCAATTTTATTGAGGTCTTCTTTACTAGCCTGATAACGAAGTATCTCCCATTCAAAACGCTCGACCTTAATGACTTGCTTTTCGCCATTTTCATCTACTTGAATAGTGATTTTGTCGTTTTCTAGTTTAGTAACTTTTCCAATCGTACCATTCACAAAACGCTTGTCTGGATCATTTTTGATGAACATTACCTGCGCATGGAGCTTTAGTTTTAGTGCAGCATCGGTAGGGAAAAGGCGCGGATTAAAATCTCCAGTGACAGATGCTAAGTATACCTCCTCGTCAAATGGAATATCTTTGAGTGCTTTATCATTAATGGAATTGACCTTGGCATTTCTAGCCGATAAGGTGATGTAAAATTCTTCTGGTGAAAAATTGGGTTGGTGCCTTTCATTCAAATCCTCTAAATCGTCGTAGTCCGCTTGATTCAGTCGAATAGCATCTAATAAACGTAGGAAATGACGCCCTTCTTGTCGGTATACTTTGCGCAATTCTAATTGCTCCATTTCAAATTCTTCAAAAACCTTTGCAGAAAAGAAATAAGGAGACTCATATTGGGTTCTGAACATCTGCTTTTCCACTTCCGTAGAAACAACAGGTGGTAACTGAAATAAATCTCCAAAGAAAACTACCTGAACATCGCCGAAAGGCAAATTGATGTTTCGATTGATTCGAAGGAAATGATCAATGTTATCGAGCATATCTGCTCGAACCATCGATATTTCATCAATAATGAGTACCTCTAGATTTTTATATAGCCTTGAATTGCGTCGTTTTTTAATGTCTCGTTTGCTCAATGGGCGAGGAGGGAAGCCAAAAAAGGAATGTATAGTCTGACCTTTCACGTTTAGAGCAGCAATACCGGTAGGGGCTAAGACCACACACTTTTTGCGCGTAGTATTTCTGAAAAGCTGTAATAATGTAGATTTACCAGTGCCCGCTCGACCAGTAATAAAGATGCTCTTATGAGCTTTCTCTACTTGGTCGAGCGCATACTTAAAATCATCGCTAAGTTCTATGGGTTGTTTGTCTAACAATTTATATAGGCTTAATCACATAGATATACACAGGGAAATGATCACTGTAGCCACCAAGATAAGTATTTCCTGAATAGCTTCGGAATGGATACCCTCTAAAATGTCCAGTTTTTTGTACTAGATAATTTTTGTTGTGAATCTGGGTTTGATGGTAAAAATAACCATCGCTTTTATTCAACCAACCCTTAGAAACTAAGATCTGATCAAATAAATTCCAAGAGTCTCTCCATGCTAAGGTGCCAATTCCTTTTCTGTAATAATCATACATTGGATTGTATAAGCCACCTTTGCGCACTTTTGTTTTTTTCTTTTTGGCACCAAGCACCTTAGCTACGCTAGGGCTAGTTGGATCATCATTTAAGTCTCCCATGATGAGTATCTTGGCATTCGAATCTAACTTGTTGAGAGAGTCCACTACACTTTTACATACTGCTGCTGCTGCATTACGGTATGGCTGAGAGGCAGCTTGCCCACCACTCCTAGAAGGCCAATGATTAACTAAAACATGGATTTCTTCACCATCAAACTGACCACTCACTAGTAAGATGTCTCGGGTATAACGTCTTCTTCCATCATCATTGTACATCACTACAGGTAATGCCTGACTACTAGTCGGTTGAAAATATTTTGGCTGATATAATAAGCCAACGTCAATGCCCCGAAAATCAGGAGATTCATAATGAACAATACTGTACTTACGATCAGCAAGACGTGGATGTTTTACAAAATCTTCCAATACCGTGCGGTTTTCGATCTCAGCAACACCTAATAAAGCCAGACCATCCGGACTTAAGTCTGTACCTAGTTCAGCAACGACTCTAGCAAGGTGATCCAACTTTTCTTCATATACCTCTTTGGTGTAGTTTTTACTACCCTCTGGTGTAAATTCTTCATCCCTTTTTTCAGGGTGATCTTCCAAGTCAAAAAGGTTTTCAAAGTTGTAAAAGCCCATGGCACTTACGCGGTATTGTTGATCCTGCGCTTGCGCGAAATAAGCTGTAAGAACGAATACGAATAGAATAATTGTGCGATTCATTATATAGTTTTCTAGTTTTTATTGTACCAGTTGCTGCCTAGCATCAGCTTTCAGGCTAGAGATACTGTGCAAGTATGCTTCTACTATTTGTCGTGTTCTACCCAAATGAGTTCATCTGTTTTGAAACCCAGTACTTTGGCTTTCGCCAAATAATTTTCTTTAATGGTATCGGGTATGCTGTTTTCCCTTGATAAAATCCACATGTAATCAACATCCCCACCTGCTACCAAAGCATATTGATAGTCTTGATCTAATGCTATGACGTTGTAAGCGCCATAAAAGGGACCAAAAAAGGAGACTTTTAACCTTCCTTTAGTATTGTCACCTACAAATTTGGCCTTTCCTATGGCTTCCGTCCATTCTTCCTTAACATAGTTATAACCTCTGTTTTTTACTTCTACAGTTCCATCTTCTTTTAAAGTGTAAGTAGCGGTAGTGTTATTGAGGTTTCGCTCAAATTTTAGATCCATCCTAGCAATTTCATACCATGTACCCTTGTATTGATTGATGTCAAATGGCGATACAGCAGTAGCCCCCTCAGGTATACTAACACATGATGTACAGGCTAACACTATTGCAAAGACAACAAATATTTTATCGATCATCTTGTTACGTTTTCTTGAATCATATATCACATCAATACCCCAAAATACGAACAAAGTTCAATTGGATATAGGATGCTGGGTTTTGTAAAGTTTATGGATGAAACTCTAATCCCACCAAATTTTATTTTATTCAGCTCAGCTAAAACTAGCTGAAATCTATAAAACTTGGGCGAAGTTAGGGATAAAAAAGACAATATTCGGATGAACTTTATGTTAATTTTTTGAATAAATCTATGCATATCTAATTGAAATGTTACCTTTGCGGCTCACAAAAGTTTTTTTTGAAAATTATGTCCAAATTATCGAGAAATCTCATCGCATTGGTTTGCATCTGTTTCTCTATCTCCTCTTCTCTATCTGCACAAGTAACTATCATCAAAGGACGTATTCAAGACGCACAAACAGACGAAGCTATCCCCGGGGTAGAAATTCGTCAGCTAAATTCGTCAGCATTTTCTGACCCTGAAGGAAATTTTAGCTTACGTGTATCTGGTTCAAATATGAACCTTGTCTTGACGATATCTAAAGATGGTTATCAAGCAGTAGACAAAGAAGTTAGTATAGGAAACGCAAACACACAAAGCGTCGGTACCATCCGACTAGAACCAAAAGAAGATATTGACCAAATCGCCGCAGAAGATTTGATCCCTACCGTAAGCTTGTCCACAAACGACCTAGAGAGTGAAGGCGCCTCGAGTATATCGGGAATCTTGACCGCTTCAAGAGATGTGTTTATCTCCACTGCAGCCTTTGTCTTTGGTCCTGCTCGATTCAGAATTAGAGGTTATGATTCAGAGGATACACAGTTGATGCTTAACGGTATTCCAATGAATGACCTCGATAATGGTCGTGTAATTTGGAGCGTGTGGGGAGGCCTGAATGACGTACTTCGTAACCGTAGTAATACGGTTGGATTAGGAGCTACACCTTATGCTTATGGAGGTATTGGTGGTGCTTCTAGCATCGATACACGTGCTTCTCGTCAGAGAAAGCAAGTGCGTGCTTCTTATGCTGTTTCTAATCGTACTTACCGCAACCGTGTAATGGCAACTTATTCCACTGGATTATTGAAGAATGGCTGGGCGTTTACTTTATCAGGTTCTCGCCGTTGGGCAGAAGAGGGGTATATCGATGGTACACCTTATGATGCATACAGCTATTTCTTATCCGTTGATAAGAAAATCAATGACAATAATATAATCAACCTTACCGTATTTGGTGCGCCAAATAAACGTGGTCGATCAGCTGCATCTACCCAAGAATTGTATGATTTGTCTGGTAATAATTATTACAATCCTAACTGGGGTTATCAAAATGGCGAAAAAAGGAATGCTAGAATAGCTACTAGTAATCAACCAATGGCTATTCTTCGTCATGATCTTAAGATATCTGAAAGAACGAATCTTACCACGGCAGTTTCTTTCCAAGATGGTAGATATGGTACGACGGCTATCGAATGGGGAGATGGCGATGATCCAAGGCCTGATTATTATCGTCGATTGCCAAGTTTTGTGGATAATGATCAGTTTGATGCGGTATTACAACAATTCCAAAATAATCCAGACTTACTACAGTTAGATTGGAATGCCATGTATGCGGCTAACCAAAGTCCTCGCAATTTCCAAACTGTTATTAATGCTGGCGGTATTGAAGGGAATAACGTAACTGGACAGCGCGCTAAATATATCATAGAAGAACGTCGATTTGATAGCCAAACGGCAAACTTCTACACTAATATAGAAAGCATTTTAAATGACAACGTCACTATCGCTGGTGGCTTGAGTTATCAATGGCAAGTAAATCACACCTTTAAAACAGTGGATGATTTGCTGGGCGCAGATTATTTCTTGGATGTAAACAAGTTTAGAGTTTCTGGACAAGTAGATACCCAAGAACAAAATAATTTGGATAACCCTAACCGTGCTGTGACAGAAGGAGATGTTTTTGGATTTAACTATGAAATCCATAATCGTAATCTAGGGGCATGGGTGCAGTCTGAATTCCGTTTCCGTAAGTTCGATTTCTTCCTTGCTGCTAATGCTAGTCAAAAAAGATTTTGGAGAAACGGTTTATATAGAAATGGCCGTGCTCCTGAAAATTCACAAGGCAAGTCAGAAGAAGCTTCTTTCTTTGATTATGGAGGTAAATTAGGTGCTACCTACAAAATTGATGGTCGTAACTACCTGATTGCAAATGCTTCTTTCCAAATGAGAGCACCATTCTCTCGTAATGCTTTCATCACACCAAGAACACAGAACCTTTTAGTAGGTAATCTAGAACAAGAGCAAATTACTTCTATCGAAGCTGGTTATTTGCTGAAAGCGCCCTACGCAAAGATTCGTGCAATGGGCTATTATACTACCTTTAAGAATAGAACTTACAATAGAGTATTATTCTTAGATGATAACGAAAGATTTAACCTTAATCAAGCTAATGGAGATAATGCATTTTTCTCCTTTATCATGAGAGGATTAGATATTCAACATGCAGGGCTGGAATTAGCTGGCGAAATTGATGTCTCTGGATTGTTACCAGGCTTGAAATTTAATGCAGTTGCTGCTCTCGGTCAGTATATCTACACAAGCAGACCAACAGACGCTGAATTGTACTCAGAATTTAGTACAAGCAACTTATTGGAAGGTAACTTCCAAACGATCTTTATGAAGAACTTTAATGTACCAGGTACGCCTCAGACGGCATATAGCATTGGTATTAATTATAATTCTCCTGATTATTGGTTCTTGAACCTTAACTTGAATTACTTCGATAATGTATGGATTGATGTTTATCCATTAAGAAGAAGTTTAGAAGCTATTTCTTTGGTGGCAGGTGAACCACAATTCCCTGGCCAAGCCATCGAACCAGATTCTGACCTTTGGAACGATATCCTTGATCAAGAAAAAGCACCATCTGCATTCACTTTGGATTTATTCGGTGGTAAATCTTGGAGAGTTAGAACACAAAGTTCAAGCTTCTTTATCTACTTAAATGTAGGTGTCAGCAACATTCTAGATAATCAAGACTTTATCACAGGTGGGTACGAACAGTTCCGTTTTGATTTTGAAGGAAAGGATGTTGACCTGTTTCCAAATCGCTATTTTTATAGCTTTGGACGTACTTATTTCGTGAATCTTTCTCTTAGAATATAAACAATGAGCTAGTGAATAATACGCTAGCTTTATTCAAAATTTATAAATAATAGAACAATGAAATTTTTCAAAAATTTCAATTTATTTTTAGCAATAGCTCTACTTGCAACAACTTTTACAGCTTGTGTGGATTTAGAATTTGATGAGCCCAGCTTAGATGGTTTAGCAGATATCGCAGCAAATACGACTATTGCAGAATTAAAGGCATTACATACTATTGGTAATGATGCTGTTTTAGTAGAAGATGATCTTATTATCCGCGGTGTGGTAATCGCAGATGACCTATCTGGTAACTTCTTTAAAAATCTTACGATCGAAGATGAAACAGGTGGTATCCAAATTCGCTTGAATTTGGTAGGACTTTCTGATGTTTACCCTCAAGGAAGTGAGGTTTTTGTGCGCTGCCAAGGACTATTTGTAGGGGACTTCGCAGAGTTGCCGCAAATTAGTGGCACCGTAGAAGGTGATGCTATCGAGGAAGTTTTAGTGGAAGACTTTGTTATTCCAGGTAAAACAGGGCAAGAGGTTACGCCTGAAGTGATCACGATCGATCAATTAGATGACCCTACTTTCTTATCAAGTAAATTGAATACATTAGTTCAGTTGAACGATGTTGAGTTTGCGCCAGAAGCGGCAGGTGGAACTTACGCTGGTGTTATTTCTACTAATTTGAACATCCAGGATTGTAATACTCGTACCATTATACTTCGTACAAGTTCTTTCTCTGATTTCGCTAGTGAGCTGACACCAACAGGAAATGGTTCATTAACGGCTGTACTAGGTAGATTCCGTGATGATATCCAATTGACTATTCGCGATACAGATGATATACAGTTTGCAGCTGAGCGCTGTGATGGCTCCGTTGTAGGTGGCGATTTAGAACAAATGGACATCATTGAATTAAGAGAGCTATTTGCAACAGGTGGAACAGAAGGGCCATCAGGTAAAAAAATCAAAGGGGTGATCGTTTCTGATGATGACGCTGCAAATATTGTAGGGCAGAACTTAATGGTTCAAGATGCTACAGGTGGTATCGTTGTTCGTTTTACTGACTTCCACAATCTGCCATTAGGTACAGAAATTGAGGTGAATGTAAGCGGTCAGGAATTATCTGAATTTAGTGGCTTATTACAAGTAAATAATGTTCCTCTTTTAAATGTTACAAATTTGGGAACAGGGGTTCTACCTACTCCCAGAGAAGCAACAATCGCTGAAATTACAGCGAATGCAGAGCAATGGGAGTCTACTGTTGTAAAAGTGATGGATGCTACCATTACTGGTGGTAGTAATTTCGCTGGTCCAAGAACGGTTACAGATGCGACGGGTACTATCCCGATGTTTACGCGTAATGGTGCTTCCTTTGCCGAGGATGCATTACCAAGTGGAAGTGTAGAATTAGTGGCATTAGTAGGAGATTTTAATGGGGTACAATTGAATATGCGTAATGGCGATGATGTAACTGGCGGTGGCTCAACTGGCGGCGGTGATCCAGTTCAAATGGATATTATGGAATTACGTGATTTATTTGAAGGTGGTTCATCGGTTGCTCCTAATGAACGCAAAATTAGAGGTATCGTTATTTCTGATATAAATAATGGTAACTTAACAGGCCGTAATCTTGTTATACAGGATGGATCTGGTGGAATAGTTGTCCGTTTTGAAGATGTACATTCTTTTGCTTTGGGCGAAGAATTGGAAGTTGTAGTAAGTGGTGAAGAATTATCTGAGTTTAATGGCTTGCTGCAGGTAAATAACGTTCCTAATGAAAGTGCTCTAAGTTTTGGCAATGGTACATTGCCTGATCCAAGGGTAGCGACCGTGCAAGAAGTAATTGATAATTTAGAAGACTGGGAGTCCACTTTAGTCGTAATTTCTGGCGTTTCTATTAGTGGTGCAGATGGTGTTTATAATGGTTTGACAACTATTACAGATGCATCTGGTTCTATTGGGATGTTTACGCGCGGTGATGCTTCTTTCTCCAGTACCGCATTGCCTAGTGATGAAGTAACACTTACAGCGATTGTGAGTCAGTTTAATGATCCTCAAATTGTTATTCGCAATTTGAATGATATCAACTAGATTGCTAATGGTTAATGGTTAATGGTGATAAAATGCCATTAGCCATTAACTATAGTACTGCTACCTTTTCCATCCTTCCAATTTTGCTTTTTAATGTATGTTTAAGTTTTGTTCAAAGAGAAGAGCTTAGTGAGCTAAGTGACCGATCCAATTGGACGCATAGTTTTCATAGCATTGGTTTTCATGCAGTAGAAGATTTAAACATGCCCTTAGTTCCTGTTTTTTTGGATATGAATATGCCGCTGCTTTTTTATGCTCTAATGATAATGGTGGTAAAATGAAGTATTTGTTCTATCTTCTTTCCAATTCTGCACGAAAACAATCTTTTTTTAAGATATTGACACTTGATATAAACCTAGATTGAATTGCTATGTATTATTGTTGGTAATTTTTAATTAGGCCTGCTTTCTTTCCCTACTTTTATAATGAGATGCTAAGATGTACTCAATTTCTTCGACATCTTTGTTCTCTTTATCTTTGTTATTGTTGGAAGAAAAATGAGCGTCAATTTTGGGAAAATCCAAATTTATGAAAATAGAAAAAGAACAGACTTTTAAGTTTAAGCAGTTTGAAATACGTCAGGATAAATGCTCCATGAAAATTGGAACAGACGGTGTTCTTTTAGGAGCTTGGGTTGATGTGGAAGGAGCAGAGCATATTCTAGATATAGGAACAGGTAGTGGGGTGATTGGGATCATGCTAGGGCAACGAAATACCTATGCTCACATACATGGTGTAGAAATTGATGAGCTATCTTTTGAACAGACTCAAGAGAATATGGCTAAATGCCCTTGGGCTGATCGCTTATCTGCTTTTCATACTTCTGTTCAAGATTTTGCAAAGGCCAGAAAAGGACCTTATGATTTAATCGTAAGTAATCCACCTTTCTTCTCCGGGGGAACTTTTTCTTTCAAACAGGATCGTAACAGTGTAAGACATACCGTAAAATTACCACATGGTGATTTGTTGTCAGCAGTAAGGACTTTGCTGAGTGAAAAAGGAAGGTTTGCCTTGGTCTTACCGTTGATAGAAGGCCTTCGATTTAAGGAACTAGCAGAACGTTATAGCCTCTATTGCCATAGGATAACAGAGGTTAAACCTAAAGTAGAAAAGCCAATAGAGCGACTTCTAATGGAATTTGGGCGAGCACCTAAGGACCTTAAAAAAGATGAGCTCATTATTCAGTATGAAGGTAGAAATGAATGGACAGAAGAATATATCGCATTGACGAAGGCTTTTTACTTGAAAATGTGAAACTAGAAAGGGGCAATCGAAAACTCGATTGCCCCTTTTCTGTTGTAGATTTTTGCTGGAAAGCAAAAATTAAGCTTCTGCTTCGCTATCCTGAATAATTTTTCTGGCAAGGTCCAGAATCTGCGTGTTTTGAATACTGACTATACCACCCTGAGGACCAGGTTGAAGATGTTTTCCGGTAGGTAGTCCTTCCTGAAAATTGTTGGCACCGAAATAATTGCGAACGGTTTGCTCGTCAATTTTCAATTGTTGTGCGATACGACTTACACTACCAGTCGGTAAACTGTGTTTGATTTCTCGCAACTCATCAAAAGTGATATTCATATTAATGCGATTTTAAAGATTAAGGAAAGATTTGAACGTATGTTGGTTTAACCCATATTTTAATTTTTTGTTTGTGCTGTTGATTTCAATATTTCTAATTTATAGTTTTTTATTAATATTTCAAAGTAGATGAATATTTTACTTTAAAATAATTATTACAAATATTATTTGGATAAATGCAAAAGGGGGTTAGATGTATTTACCTAAACCCCCTTTTGAAAAAGTTCTTACGGATCAGAAACGGGCTGAAACGCCAAATAAGGCGTTAAAACCATAAATTGGATAGTTAACCCACCGCTCGCGCTTGTTATTAGCGATATTGTTAAGTTGTAGATATATTCCTATGTTCTCTGTAAAGAAAAATTCTGCCCCAGCACTTAGATCAAATAAGGCATTCAGTGTTTCCGCTTGATCTGTTTGTCGATTAATATAAGGAACACCATTTTCAAAGAATAAGTCCGCAAATAGCTGGAGTTGATCGTTCATTATTTTGTAACGCCCGCCTATGTTGAGCGTCAATGCTGGTAAATGCCAAGCCTCTTCTTCTCTATCCAGTGTATAAATATTCTGGCCTACCGAAGCAATCAAAGAGAAACCCTCGAATAGGGTGGCCATAGTAGATGCTTTCAAAGTGAAAATTGAGGCAGTATCATATACTACATTAAACTTTGCTATGGTATCTTGATTCCACTGATAAAGTGCTAAGTCCTCAGCTGTCTTGAAACCTGCTTGGATATCATAATCAAATCCTTGAAAGGTTCCTCTAATCCCACCATAATAACTGTAATATGCAGTGTTTTTGATCGTATTTCGGGATGAGATAAAAGGATTATAATTCGCTAGGTTACGGAAATTATTTTTTTGTAAATCACCTCCTGCTCCTACATAAGCCGTAACAATACCACTAACAATATTAGCACTCAACTCAATATCTGGGAAAAATCTGATGTTATCTTTATTGGATGCTAAATTGGCTCCTATCTTTACTTTAAAACCATCGCCGTGATAGGTGAAATTAGGTTGCAAATAAAGATTGTTTAAACTTTGATCAGATGTATCTCTATAGTTGGTGAAATCAGTTCTTAACGTAATACTTAATGGATGCTTTTCGTTAAACCACTTAGTACCATTTAGTTTGATGTCAATTCCATTCTCTCTAGCAGCTGCATTGTCTTCCATGAAGTAGAAATCCAATCCTGCACTATAATTAAAATCAGCAACGGTCCGTGTGCCATTAAAAATATTGACCCCCGCATCAAAAATGGAAAAATTCTGTTTGACAGCATCTTTATCAAAACTACGATTTTCGTCTAGTTCGTTATATCCATAGTAGTGGACCATGTCAGAAGAATACCCCAATTTGCCATTTACCGCAAATCCTTGATCAAAATAGTAGGTACCATCTAATTTCAGACCATTATAGGAAAAACGTTGATTTTCTACATTTTGATCATTATTGGCAGATTGATGGCGAAAATCTAAGTCCATGATGAATCGCTCATTAGGTGAAATATGATAGGCCGCTTCCCCCGCAAATGCGCCAGGCGTGCCTACACCAAATCTGGCATAACCATTGTAGTTTTTCTGTAAAGCATCCCCCTTCATAGCTAATGGACGAATCTTTGGTGGAAGATATTCGACTTCAATCGCTTTACCACGAACATTATAAGTCTGTCTTCTAGTCGTAGTATCCAAAGGTGGAAGGACCGGAGAAATGTTGAGCCTAATGGTTTCTAAAAGACGAGCATCAAAGCTTTTAATGACATCCACTTCGCCCGTTTCAAGTTCAGTATCTTGAGCAAAGGCACCAAAAGCTGTGAACATGGCCAAGCAAAAAACAACTATATACTTCATTGATTGATTTTTAAATTGTTGAAAATTTGTGCAAAGCATGATCCTAATTTCCATTTCCACTATTATCCATTTCCAAACGGTCACTATTACGACTACCGCTATCCAATCGGCTATTGCGATTGATTTGCTGGTTAATGATGCCTAATTTTTGTCTTGCCTCATTAACTAATGCAGGATCTTCATTGTAGTTTTCTAATAGGGCTTCTAGGGCTGCACGTGCGTTGTAAAGGTCATTTTTCTCTGCCAAAATATCAGATAATAAAATGACACTTTTAGCTACCCAGTATGGATAACCAGAGCTTTCCCTGTTTGCATTGATGCATAGTTGCTGGGCGGTCGCCAAATCTCTACGTAAATAATAAATATTGGCGATTAGATACCTGGCCTCTGCTGTCTGCTCATTGTCACTAAGTTTTACTACTTCTTCAAATGCAGGTAAAGCATTGGCATAGTCGTCCTGATCGAATGCCATTTTACCTAAGTAGAAATTAGCAGTCGCTTGCTGCTGCTGCGTTGCACTTGGGCTGTTCGCTACTTTTGATGCTAAGCTGTATACGGCTGAGGCATCATTAATACGGTAAGCTGATCGTAAAGCACCTAGCTGTGCCTCAAATTTTTCATCTTGGGACCTTGCTGAATTTTCAAGCCTAGAATAAAAATCATACGCTTTAGAAAAGTCTCGCTCATGATTGTAGGCAATAATAGCTGCCTTTTCTAAAGCTTTCATATAATAACGACTTGGACCTTGATTAACTACATATTCATAATCAAAGAGACCCTCACTATACTTACGTAAAACACTATACGACTCTCCACGATGATAATGGGAAACCAAAGTGTAACGACCATTAGGGAATTTTCTTAAATAAGTTGTGTAACCCTCAATAGCGCGCTCATAGTTAGCATTTTCAAACTGCGATTCTGCCGCTTTGAAATTGATCGAGTCTCTTGCAAAGCTATCCAATTTATAGCCAGGAATGGTTTCTAAAAAAGCAAAGTATTCATCCGCTCTCCCTAAGTCATCCACATAGATTTCTTCTAATGCACCTAAGGCTAACTTAGCTTCTGTTGGCGTCGGATTGTTCGCAAAAATTTGCTTGTAGTAGTTAATGGCAGTTTCTAAATTACCTTGGTTGTAATTAATCAAGCCAAGACGAATCAAAGCTTGATTGATTAAGTCAGATTTGCTTCTGTAATTTGCGATTAATTCTTTTAATGGCTGCGAAGCTTTGTTCAATTGACCAATAGACTGGTAAGTAGCCCCCAATTGTAAAAGGGCATCATCCGCAAATTCCGAATAGGGGAATTCTTCCGGAAGTCGCTCCAAAGCAATTATTTTTTCTGTAGTTCTTCCTCTTAATCCTTCAATAATCGCTTTTTGGAAAATAGCATACTCATATCCTCCATAACGATTATTAATGGCCTCATCATAAAAACCTACTGCCTTCGCATATTGATTACGCTTAAATAGACAGTCTCCCGCACGCATAGTAGCATCCCCAAGAATTTGACGCTTAACTTCATCATTACGAATGAAAGAACGATTCCGTTTAATTCCCTCTACTGTTTCTTGGAAAAAACCAAGAGCCGCTGCATAGTTTTCCTGTTTCAGATAGTTGTATCCTTGGATATAATTTCCTGTAAATAGAGAGGCTTCATCTGGCAAACCATTTAAGGCCTTCGCCATGGTTAAGAACTGATTGATCTGCTTAATACTACTGTTGTATTCTTCTTCGCGATGGGCGATATCTCCTAACCAGTAAGTAGCCAAAGCAGTGGTTTTATTGTCTAATGGATAGTCTAACGATTTTTTTAGTAGCTTCTTCGCTTCTGGTATATTTTGTTGCTGTAATAATTGAAGTCCGCGGAAGTAAGTAACGATTTGATAGGTTTCTCGGATTTGTGGCGTTTTACTAGGTAATCCTTCTATGATTTGCATCGCTTGCTTATAGTCACGATAGCTCAAGAATATCTCAGACATTAACTCCTGTGCCTCTGTATGATAGCGAGAAGCTAAAGGGATATCTCTCAATGCACCAATGGCTTCCCTTGGATCTTTTAACTCGTATGATAGCTTGGCGTAGTTGAATAAAGCTTCTTCTTGTACAACCGGATCATACTGCATACGCTTAGCATTTGCGAAAGCGGAACGAGCAGAACCTTTCTGACCAAGACGCAAGTAACAATCGGCTAAATAAAACATAGCATTTTGCCCCAAGCGAGAGTCTACGGTAGCTAATTCTTGGAAGCTTTTAATGGCCTCCTTGTATTTTTGATTTTTGTATTGTGTAAAACCTAATTGGTAAAACTCTTCTTCACGCAATTTTTTGCTTCTTTCTGCATAAAATTCTAAATGGGGAAGGGCCTTTTCATAATTCTGTTGCTCAAAATAGGCTTGACCAATTAATTGGCGAATTTCATTACGCTTTTTTAACCTGCGGCTCTCTAACTTAGGTTCCGCATAACGAATTAAGTCATTATACCTGCGCTCTGCGAAGTAAATTTGTGATAGATAGTAAGGAATAAATGATTGGTATTGATCCGAACGCTCCACCACTCTAAAAACATCGATTGCTTGGTCATAATCACCATCGTAGAAGTAACAAAGACCTAGGTAATAATTAGTAGGGTAGTAGTAGCGGTTTTCATTATTTTTGATCGCCGTGAAGTTGTCCTTTGCATCCTTAAAGTTTTTGAGGATGAAATTAGCGTATCCTTGACGGAAAAAGACCTCTGATTTTTGTTCGCTGGTCATACCAGCCGTTTCTACTTTGTCGTAGTATTCTATGGCCTTTTCATATTCTTTTGAGTTATAGTAGTAGTTAGCAATTTCAACTAAGGCATCTTTGGCAATTGGTTCGGGTTCGTACTTTCGTACAAAATCGAGGATCAGCTTTTCACCATCTTCCTGTCCGAGTTGTACCGCTGCTTTAGCAATGTTCAATTCTGCTTTAGCACGAAGCACTTCTGCTTCGGGTTCGATGACGGGACGAAGGAGTTCGACGGTTTTTTCAAATTCTGTCTGTGCTTTCGCAAAAACACCTAGCTCAAAAAAGTTCTCCCCTCTTTTAAAGGCTTTATTAGCTTCAGTGAAAACAGCAGTAGATTGTGCAGCAAGAAGGAATGGAAAGCTGCAGACCATGAGAAATAGGGCAATTTTTTTACCAATCATATTTTTCTAGTTGGTTTAATAGAAAGCGAAAAAACAACTCATGAATTTCCACTTAAAACATTGTTTACAGCGAATGTAGTAAAAAACAATACATTCTAATCTGTCCAAAGTTATATTCTTTAACGTTCTATTTATTAGACTGTGTTGCTGTGTTTAAGTTACAAAAATGTTAAGACACGAAAAATACCATTTGAAATTCCAAAAGGATAAATGTAAAAAAGAGCGTATAAATTCTGGACAAATTTAAAAAATGACTTTCTCTGATCATTTTTACTATTGGTCATCATTGGAAGTGCAGAACAGGTGAATAGGATAGGAGCTTATTCTAATTCTGCGATTTTTTCTTTTAGCCAGTTGATACTGGCAATGTTTTTAGTGTTTTCGACTTCTTCTTTAAGCTTCTTTAATGCTACATTATCTCCTGGTCGAATTCTGGTCAGCTTCTTTGTGTACTTGATTAGGTTACCATAGTTTTTTCGTCTATTGGCAGGAATATCTTTATGTCGGTTGAGATAGGTCCTAAAGCTCTCAAAAAGGTGATACAGTGGTTCGATTTCATCGGTTTCATAGTAGGTAGCGATGAGCATGGACTTAGAACCTAGGTTATAACTTAAATCTTCATATTCTACAGCATGGAGAAGTGGAATTACCTTTTCATATCTCTTTTGATAGAAATAAACTTGAGCAAGGTTGTAAGTAACGGCATTTTCTCGAGATGCTTCCGGTAAGCGATCTTTATATTTGTTGATGAAGTTTTCCGTCCAATCATATTTACCAAGACGAAGAGCAACAACTACTATATTTTTGAAATCCCACGGAGATAGTTCATTTTCAGTGAAGATGATTTCCTTATTAATTAATATCTCATATAATTTAAATAGCTCATTAAGGAACTTTGGCTGGCCCTTATTGATTCGACGAATACAATAATTCATAGCATAAGAATACATATCGTATGCTTCCGATTGTGGAAAAAATAAACCGTATTTGTCAAGAGTATTTTTTAATTTAAAATAAAGTTCTTCTTCGGTTGAGGTTTGGGTCATGTATATTTGATAGTAAGTAATAATTGCAGGAATTTTCTCAAATAGTTCAATATTATTTTCAATGTGATTAATTATTTCTTCAATAAAAAGTAGGTTATATTCATGTGAGACCACATATTGACGGCTAAGGACAGAACAGAATAGCCTTAATTTTTCTCCAAGAAAAAAATAATCTAAGTTTTGAATAATATCTTCAATGTTTGTTTTATCACTTCTATTCCGATCCGATTCAGTTAAGTCATAATAACTTTTTTCGATTGCATATTGATGATAGAAATAACTAGCTGGTTTATGCCCTTGTTGCTGAGATAATCTTCGAGCTGATCTCATTGAACTATTAAACAATTTTTCCATCTTGGACCTCCCAACAGCCTTTATCAAGCATGTAACCTTATAAAGTTGATTTTCTTCATAAAAAGTTTGTGATAAAAAACCCTCAACTAACTTCAATAAGTCTGAACAAAATTTGCGAAATCTTACATCATCAAAAGCTTTCTTTGGAACTAGCTTCTTCCAGATAATTTCCTTAGTAAAAGGCCTTTGAGATGAGCTATTAATACGCTTGATGAAAATTTCATATAAGTCAATTAACTCTTGGGCTTTGTTAAAGTATGGAGACTGGATATACTTCCGACAGCGGTTTTGCTCATATTTATTAAAATGTTCAAGGATGGAGTAAAGTTTACTATTGTACATTGTGGATTTTTTTCTTAAATTAGCAGCTAAACAACGAGATCAATTCGATCCAAAAAGAAAATTTTCAGTTTTTTAACGAAATTTTCTTCTTGTTTTAAATTCATCTCTTCGAATAGAACGAATAGAAAGTAGCAATTGAATTTTTTGAAAATTACTTCTTAAAAATATTATTTTTCAGTAGTTTTTTTCACATTTTTTTGAAAAGAGTACGTGCAAAGCAATAAATTTAAGCGAATTAGAGCCGGTTTAAGTTAAAGTTTTGCTCACAAATGATAACGCATGTACTTGAAAAACTATATGATTATTTTTAATATTGTTCAAGAAAGAGAATAATATTAAAATAGTTTGGCATAAGTCAAACTTTTTGTAGAGCAATGATTAAATCCACGAACCATGAATGTATTTCTACGCCGGAATTTATTTTTCCTAATTTTCCTCATATTCCTGATACCTTATGAGGGAAAGGCGCAAAATCTGCAAGAAGTAGATTTAACCTTTACTGCTGTTCAGGGGGAAACAACAATTTACTCCTTCACTTCAGTACCTATTCCTCCGTATATCCAAATTTATCCTAGTCACGGTACGGTAGATTTAGTAGAATTGTCAAACATTGACTATGAGTTGCATTATACTCCAGATAATGGCTCTTTGGAAGATGATTACATTCGACTCATTTATACCCAATTGAATGGCCCTGCTCCACAAATGTTTGCTGTAAACATCACAGTGGATGTTATTCCTTCACAAGTGATTGCATTTGATGATTTTGGTACCACACCTGTTAATACACCCATTTCAATCGATGTTTTAGCAAACGATTCGACGAATACCACTAGTGGAATACTCTCCATTCATTCTATGCCTGTAGTTAATAACGGTAGTGTTAGTTACAATGCAGGTTCTCCATTCGTCAATTTTACACCTAGAGCGGATTTCGAGGGTTTAACCCATTTCAGTTATGTGGTTTGTAACGATCAGGGCAGGTGTGATGAGGCGACTGTTTCTGTTATGGTAATGGGCGATAATGCCATTGATACGGACACGATGCGGATATTTACAAATAAGAATGTTACAAAAAATGTTTTTGTTCCTAATGATTATAGCTTAGTCACTCCACCGAATAATGGTATATTTTCTTGGAACCAAGATATTCCAACCTATAAACCAAATCTGGATTATACAGGTATGGACTACATCTACTTTGAAAAGAATGGACATTCTAAAGTAGTTGAAATCTTTGTTTTAGATTATGTTGCTAATGTGAATGTAGAGGATGATAATATTTATACCACATCTTATGCACCTGTAGAATTCAATGTTCTAGAAAATGATGAATATGGAATTGGCGGTGGTTGCTTTACTTTATTATCGAATCCTCAGTATGGTACCATTGAGCAAACAGTGCCTAATGGAAATTTGATTTACACGCCAACACCTGGATTTAACGGTATTGATGAATTTGCATACTCGGTTTCTGATCCTCAATGTGATGGTGATGCAGAGGAGGGTCGAGTAATTATTCACGTGAGTAATTTTGAGCCAAATGCTACAAAATATACACTAAGTACACCGAAAAAAACACCCTTGATTATCGGATATAATGTGCCGATTAAAGAATTCAACTTTGAAATTGTTGATCAAGGACAATTAGGAGATGTATTTTTTATGGACGGTCAGCAAGATACTGTACTTTATGGACAAACGATTTCAGGTTACAATTTGATTGTATATAATCCTGATCCAAATGTTACAGAAGGTCTTGATCAGTTTGAAATCAAATACTGTGTAGTAGATGATGGTGCTTGTGCATTCGAAATGGCCATAAAAATTGATATGCAAATCTTGGATATTGGCGATGGTAATGGTCCTCAATGTTTTGATGATTGTATCTGGTCTGGTGATACCAATTTTGATGGTATTGTTAATATGCAAGATTTACTGCCATTGGGGGTAGGTATGGGTAAAATGGGTGTTCCTAGATCAAGTGTTGACCTAACAGAATGGTATGGTCAATATGGTGATGATTGGGCTATTGATTTTAAAGAAGATGAAATTAATTTTAAGCATTTAGATACAGATGGAGATAGCCTAATTACAGCTTTAGACACCTTCTCTATTAGTACATTTTATGGTAATACCCACTCTTTGGCACCAAATATCAAGCCTTATTATGGTTTTCAAATCAATTTAGATGGAAATATTTATGTAGAGCCAGGAGAAGAAATTGAATTAAAAATGAGCATTGGTAGCTATGATGAGCCAGTACAAGGAATTTATGGATTTACCTTTCCATTCAATTATAGCCCTGATTTCTTTGTGCCAGAAAGTGTAGATATTAAGTTTAGCAGTGGTAGTTGGTTAACTTATAATTCTGCTGTCCTTCAAATGCAAAAGAACTTTAATAATGGTTTTGCGGAGGCAGGTTTTACCCGTACTGATGGGAATAAGATTGGTGGATTTGGACAGATTGGAGGAGTTAAGTTAGTTGTTACTGACGATATTGATGGTTTCCGTGATGATGATGGAGTCCTTTCTACAACGATCGGTGGTGGCAGTCTAATCGCTTATGATGCAAATGGTAATCCTTTTCAAGTAAGTGTTGAAGAATTTACCATTTATATAGTTCTTCCAAAGGAAGATGATATTGTTGAAGGAGCAGATCCTCTTAGCTTCTTGAAAGTATTCCCTAATCCTGCGAGTGATGAGTTGAATGTCCAAATGGATAATGACATGACTTTCTCTCAAGTGATGATCAATAGTATCACTGGACAGCAGCTATATGCCATTGATGGAGAAGAAATGGAACAACATACGATGGATGTTTCTAATCTTGAAAATGGAGTATATATTATCACCGTATTTACCAAGGAAGGTGTCTTAAATAAGAAGTTTGAGATATTGAGATAAGATTGACACTAAATGAGTGTAAAAAAGTTGATTTTTAAGTGATTATACAATAAAAATCACTTGATTATTAACTTTTTGCTTATATATTTTTTATTTTTGTGTATTAGTATAGTAGAAGTTAATTGCGTAAGCATTAGAAAAATGAAATCTTTCTTTTACTTCTTTATACTAAATAATAAGTCAAAGACGTTTTTGAATTGTTATCAAATTAACGAACGAAATGCCTTTGATCCATAAACTTGATATTCATTGCTTTTTATATTCGTGGAATTATAATCATTGCTAGCGAGTCGCCCTATGGGCGACTTTTTTTTTGCCTATTTTTGAATGAATTTATCGTGATAAATTCACAATAACCTGTATTTTGTTTAGCATAATTTATTGATGAGTAAGTAGTTGGGTTGTGTGAGTGAATGAAATGTTTTTCACAATTCATGAAAAGTGTACTTTTTAGAACTATAAAAGCATTGCATATTTGTACTGTGAGTAAGGGAAGAGTGAAGAAGAAAGAAAGGTACTCACCAAAAGATTTAATTTCTATTAATTTTGGATATGTTCATGGGATTTACAAAATCGCCCCGCGGGGCGATTTTTTTGTTTAGGGACGGACGAGAAAAAGAATGAGTTCCATATTTCACGTCAGAAGCTATTATACATGGTTTATAGTCTATTCTTATTGATAATAGCCAATAGATCTTCTCTATAATTCTTACCAATTGGCAAATGCTTCGGCTGACCTTTTTCTACGACTTCTACCATATTCCCTACAATGGCATTAATCTTTTCAATATTAATGATGTAAGAGCGATGAATACGCTTGAAAATATGAGAAGGAAGCTTTTCTTCTAAGCTCTTCATGGTTTGTAGCGTGATAATTCTATTTTTATCCATTCGAATGATGACATAGTCTTTTAATCCTTCGATATAGATAATGTCAGAATAATTAACCTTAATTAATTTTTTATCTGCTTTGACGAAGATATAATCAAGATTTTCTCCACCAGCATCCACGATCTCTGCAGCAGAATCTTTACGCTCTAGTTCAATCCTATCCATTGCTTTGTTTACTGCCTTCATAAAGCGTTCCAGTGAAATAGGCTTTAAGAGGTAGTCTAGTGCGTTTAGTTCAAAACCTTCGATCGCATAATTTGGGTATGCTGTAGTAAATATTACTAAAGGTGGTTTTGAAAGTGTTTTTAGAAAATCAATACCCGTTAATTGAGGCATTTGAATATCCAAAAACATCAGGTCAATATCATGTGTCTTTAGAGCTTCATTCGCTTCAAGGGCATTACTGCACTTCTGAACTAAATTTAGTTCTGCTATTTTCTCAATGTAAGTTTCTAATACATCCTGAGCTAATGGCTCGTCATCAACAATGATCACATTTATCATATCCTAATGATTTAGTTTTCTAATGAAATATTTAAATGCTTCTTATTCATCTAGATTGATCTTCAAATGAACAGCATAAGCATTCGGGGTATCTTTTATCTGTAAGTCATACTTTTCAGGGTATAGTAAATTTAGTCGTTTTTGGACATTCACCAAGCCAATTCCACCACTTCTTTTATCCTTATGGATGGATGTAGGTGGCTTATCCGGTTTACTGTTTTCGATGTAAAAATCTACATCATCGCCATTTACACTAAGTTTAATATTGACAAAGCCATTGGCAATAAGGTTGCCAACGCCATGCTTAAAACTATTTTCTAAAAACGGAGTAAACATCAAAGGGGCTATCATTCGGTGACCTGCATCGCCAATTAATTGAAAATTAATTTTTACATTTTTTCCTTGACGCAGTGATTCTAGATCTATATAGTTTTTAATATAGTTAACTTCCTTGCTTAACATTACACGCTTCTCATTACACTCATACAACATATATCGCATCATTTCTGATAACTTAATCACGATTTCTGGGGCTTTGTCCGATTTTTTTAGCGTCAAAGCATATAGATTATTTAATGTATTGAATAAGAAGTGAGGGTTAATTTGTGATTTTAGGAAACGTAGCTCCGATTGCATGGTCTGCTTCTCTAATTCTTGTTTTTCACTTACATGAATAAACCAATCATTAAATATTTTATAAACAGTTGATGATCCTGCGATTAGAAAAGTTAATAGAATATGCAAAAATTGATGATCAATCACATTTTTTTGTAGCTCAGGGTAATGTTCAAACTTGATGACAAATATGATCATCTTTAATGGTGTAAGTACTATAGAAGCTGCTATTAATAATATTCCATAGGTTAAGAAGCGATTCTTTGAAAGGTAATTTGGAATAAGGTAGAATAGATTAAAATAAACAATTACGGCATAGAAAAATACATTAATTAGCTGATTGCTTAAGGTAAAGAAAAATTCTTGCTGTACACCTTCTATCAGGATGAGTAAGGCCAAAATGATCATCCAAAATAGACCATGATAAAACCCATTTTGAGAAAGGAGCTTTTCTTGAAACTGCTTTAAAAGGTTTTTTGGATGTTTCTTCATATAGTTTGCGCTATAAGGACTAAGTATTTAGACATAATTGCTGGTCTTAATTTTTTGGCTATTCTACTTACTTTTCATTCTATGGCCTAAATTATAGAAACTATCTTGTAGCCATAGAAGTTAATGTATAAAACAAAACCGTTCACTTGACAATTTCGCCTAGCATCATTTAGTGATCTAAGAAGAGTACTTTTGAAATTGATCAGTAATTTTTAGCAAAACACTAAGAAAACAAAACCAATGGATAAAATATAAATAAATTAGATAAATCAGGGATTCCCTTAGATTTATTCTATAAATCAATCGGCAATTAGTATACGAAGAGTTACTTTTTTCTTTGTACTTTTGCGGCTAATAAGTAGGTATAGGGGATTAGATTAACCTATTCTTTTCTTGGAATGATGAAATCAGATAGATTCATATTATGTTCGGATCATACATTCGGTCAAATTTCACGAAAAATAGATTAATATGATTCAGCCTAGTAACTTATAGGGTGATACTTTTATAAACAGTATCATTCGCATTAGAAAGGTATAAAGTAGAAATGAAAAATACACTAACAAGTTATTTTACTTTTACTCTGTACTTAAGCAGCTAGTCAAAATTGCTTGTATAATAGATTCCTGCCTGCCGGCAGGCGCGGCGTCAGCTCAAAAATCGTAAGTAACTGACGATATGAAAGTTACACACGATTTTAGAAGGGACGTTAAAGCCTGTCAGCCTCTGGCTGAAATTTATTATACCAATTTCAGCCAGAGGCTGACAGGTTCTAGCTTAACTACTTAAAGATGTTTTTACAAAAAAGCATAGTTCAAAATGGTATATTTAACTAGGAGAGAACGATTTAATGCTGCTCATAAACTGTGGGTAGATGATTGGAGTGATGAAAAAAATATAGCGACATTTGGAAAATGTTCGAACAAAAATTGGCACGGGCATAATTATTGGCTTTATGTAACAGTCAAAGGTACTCCTGACCCTATTACGGGATTTATCATGGATGTCAAAGAGTTAAGTAAAATTATTAAAAAAGCGATTGTTGATAAAGTTGATCATTCTAATTTAAACTTAGATGTAGATTTTATTCCACCTAAAATGCAACCCACCACTGAAAATCTGGTCATCCTTTTTTGGCAACAGCTCGAGCCGCTCATTAAAGGATGTCAATTGCATTGCATCAAACTTTATGAAACTGAAAATATCTATGCCGAATACTACGGTGAATAGGTGTTTGCTTAAAATTTTTCGATGGCATATAACAAGCATGAATTCTACAGTGAGGAGCTTACCCAAAACTTAAGCAATTCTTTTCAGTATATCATTGAACAACTCGGCGAAGATAAAAATAGAGAAGGCTTACTCAAAACACCTGAGCGAGCAGCTAAAGCTATGCAGTTTTTAACACAAGGTTATGAACAAGACGCTGAGGCCATCCTACGTGGCGCAATGTTTAAGGAAGATTATAGTGAAATGGTAATCGTGAAAGACATTGAATTATATTCGCTCTGTGAGCATCATATTTTGCCTTTTTTCGGAAAAGCACATGTAGCCTATATTCCCAAAGGTTATATCGTTGGTTTGAGCAAAATACCCCGTATTATCGATGTGTTTGCCAGAAGGCTACAAGTTCAAGAAAGATTAACCGATCAAATACTTCATAGTATTCAGAATACGCTGCGACCTATGGGCGTAGCAGTAGTAATTGAAGCAAGACATATGTGTATGATGATGCGTGGGGTGCAAAAACAAAACTCTGTGACCACTACTTCAGCATTCACAGGAGCTTTTCAGAAAAAAGAAACGAGAAACGAATTTTTAAACCTTATTGGTAGCAAATTACATTAAAATCCTATTGATATGAAAGCGTATGTATTTCCAGGTCAAGCTTCCCAATTCGAAGGAATGGGGAAGGATATGTATGAGGAAAATGCTTTAGCTAAAGACTTATTTGAACAAGCTAACGATATTCTAGGCTTCCGTATTACAGATGTAATGTTTGAGGGAACCTCAGAAGACTTACGTCAAACAAAAATCACACAACCTGCTGTATTTTTGCATTCAGTGATTAAGGCAAAAATGGCTGGCGACCATTTTCAAGCAGATGCAGTGGCAGGTCACTCTTTGGGCGAATTTTCTGCTTTAGTAGCTAGTGGAGCTATGAATTTTGAAGATGGTTTGCGTCTAGTGAATCAGCGCGCAATGGCTATGCAGAAAGCTTGTGAGGCAGTGGAAGGAACTATGGCCGCAATTATCGCAATGCCAGATGAAGAAGTGGAAAAAATCTGTGAAGCAATTGATGAGGTAGTGGTAGCTGCTAATTATAATTGCCCAGGGCAGTTAGTTATTTCTGGTTCTGTACCAGGAATTCATGCAGCCGTAGAACAATTAAAAGAAGCTGGTGCAAAACGTGCCATTGTGCTGCCCGTGGGAGGGGCGTTTCATTCTCCCTTAATGCAGCCAGCTAAAGATGAATTAGAGCAAGCCATTGCTGCTACTAACTTTAGTACGCCTTCGTGTCCAATTTATCAGAACGTAAGCGCTTCCCCTGAACAAGATCCTGAAAAAATTCAGGCCAATTTAATTATGCAACTTACCTCTCCAGTAAGGTGGACACAGACGATGCTGAACATGATTGAAAATGGCGTTACTGAATTTATTGAGGTAGGGGGTAACGGGAAAGTTCTTCAAGGATTTGTGAAAAAGGTAGATCGAAGATTTCCAACGTCTGCTCTATAAGATTTTGTGAAAATATGTTAAAAGCTTGCATGTTATCATTATAGCCATGATATTTAGTATGAAGGAAGAAATTTTTCTTCCTTCATACCATATTTAGGGTATCGAGTGAAATAAATTCATTTTCCTTTATGGACCTATAAAAAAAGGAGCTATGGTAAGAGAAGAGGTGAAAAGTGGCAAAGTATTATTGGCAGAGCCATTTATGTTAGATCCTAATTTTAAACGATCAGCTGTTTTACTTTGCGAGCATAGTCGTGAAGGAAGTATCGGCTTTATAATGAATAAGCCATTACAAATGCGTATCGATGAATTAATTGAAGATTTTCCTGAATTTAATAGTGAAGTCTTTTTCGGAGGACCCGTTCAAACAGATACCGTTCATTTTATTCATAACATAGGCGATTTACTAGACGATTCTGTACCCATATCCAGTGGGGTTTATTGGGGAGGAGATTTTGAAAAATTAAAATTTCTTATTTCCTCCGATATGATATCAGAAAGGAATATTCGCTTTTTTGTGGGCTACTCTGGATGGTCAGAAGGACAACTTGCCGACGAGATGACTTATGGATCTTGGATAATGGCTAATATGGATTCTAACTATTTATTCAAATTACAACCGAAAGAACTTTGGAAAAAAGTAATGTATGATAAAGGGAATGCCTATACCGTAATTTCCCAAATTCCAGAATTATTGTCATGGAATTAAAAAAAGCGCTCTGAAATTTCAGAGCGCTTTTTTCTTTTTATGGATTTCCTTTTTTGCCTTCCGGCAAATCTTCTTCTATTGCTTCCTTTTTAACTTTCACAGGTTCAATTCCCTCTATCATCTTCAAGTATTGATCTCTAAGTTCCATGAACTTCGGGAGTTCATCATCAGGAAGTGGTTTGGCCTGCGGAAAGTTCAAGCGCAAGTGATTAACTTGTTTTCCATTTTTCCAAAAACGGAAACAAACGTGTGGTCCCGTTGCTAGACCAGTGGAGCCCACATAACCAATTACTTGCCCTTGGGTAACAAACACACCAGGCTTAATGCCTGGAGCAAATTTTTGCATATGCAAATATTGCGTTTCATAAACCTTATCGTGCTTGATTTTTACAAACCTACCATTTCCTTTTGTGTACGAAGCCTTAGTGATCGTACCATTACCAACGGCATAAATGGGCGTACCATATGGCGCAGCATAGTCCGTTCCATAGTGCGGACGACGACGCTTTAAGATAGGGTGGAAACGATTTAGGTTATAGTAAGATGAAATTCTAGAATATTTCACTGGAGACTTCAAAAACTTTGACTTCATAGTACGTCCTTCAAGATCGTAGAAGCCTTTTATCGTCCCTTCCGCATTCTCGTACCAAATAGAATAAAATTCTTTGTCCTGACGCTTATAATTAGCTAAATAAAGTTGGCCAACTCCTACTTTTTCTCCCTCAATATAGTTTTGATCAAAAATTAAACGGAATTCATCTTCCTTTTGAATGTGATGGAAATCAATCGACCATTGAAGTGCTGCTTCCATTTTTGAAGTTACTTCATAACTTAATCCATTATCAATCATTGCATTCCATAATGAAGATTCAATGGAACCAGCTGCTGCACGAATTTTACTATCGACAGGCCGCTCATATTTTGTCGCCTTTAATTTATCTTTTAGGTCAAATACATAATATTCATAAACACTCGGTTCGTAGATAAAATAGTCGGCCCCCTGAAGGGTATCTTTTGAAAATATAGTATATGCTTTTCCGGCACGTAGCTGACGTACATCAAATACATCTTTGGAATTAGCCACTAATTTTTCGATATCTTGAAAGCCAATATTGTAGGTAGTTAATATATCGCCAAGGTTTTGGCCAGATTTGATTTCTTTTTGTACTACCTGAAAGGTATCTACTGCAAATCCATACTTTAAAGTAGGTACTTTTACAGCAAAAGCACTTAAATTAACAACTGCTGGTCTTGACGAAATGCTACTACTTACTGTTTGGCTGAAATTCGTGTAATGGTCCAGTATAAAACCGCTAGCAACAATGACCGAAAGTAAGAGATTATAGGCAATCCATTTCTTTTCAGATAGTTTGCGGTAAACATTCTTAAACGACTCTTTTATATCCACTGTTCTAAAGTTTGTATGAATTTTAATGAAAGAATGAAAATAAAGTAAGTAAAAGGACTTACTATTTAGGCTTTTCAGATGGTGTAGGTATGTTCAGAAGATAATAATTGATGTGTTATGACCACCACAAATATAGAATTCCAATGCAATCTGCCATAAATAAATATGTTAAAATCATCAGGTTGTTGAAAAAAAATAAAAAAAGTAGGGGATTGCTTAAAGAATTATTAAAAAAGCCGGCTTTTTCAAACCGGCCAAGTCGGAATTAAGAACAACACTAATTAAAGACCTTAGTCTTACATTGCTCAATAATAATTGAAATAAAGGAGTGAAAAAAGACCTATTTCTTTAATGAAGGATTCAGAAGCTTCAACTAAAGTTTTCATTGTGTGAATAGAAATTTTGTATTTTTGACGCAAATTCAAATCAATGTCGGATCAATATAAATATGATTTAAGAGGGGTATCTGCTACTAAAGATGAAGTGCATGATGCCATCAAACATTTAGATAAAGGCTTATTTCCAAATGCTTTCTGTAAAATATTACCAGATTTAGCCGCTGGCTCTGAAGAGCACTGCAATATTATGCACGCTGATACAGCAGGCACAAAACCTAGTTTAGCCTATATGTATTGGAAGGAGACTGGCGACTTGAGCGTTTGGAAGGGGATTGCACAGGATGCCATGGTGATGAATATTGACGATATGGCTTGTGTGGGCTGTGTGGATAATATCATTCTTTCCTCGACTATTGGCAGAAATAAAAACTTGATTCCTGGTGAGGTGATTGCTGCCTTGATTCAAGCCACTTCTGATTTTATTGCGGATATGAATCGAATGGGTGTCAATATTATTTTGGCAGGAGGGGAGACGGCTGATGTTGGCGACATTGTTCGTACGATTGATGTAGGTTACACGGCTTTCGCCAGAATTAAACGATCTGATGTCGTAGATGTAAAGGTACAAGCAGGCGATGTAATCGTAGGATTAGCTTCTTATGGTCAGTCTTCGTACGAAGATTTTTACAACTGGGGAATGGGCAGTAATGGCTTAACGTCTGCAAGGCATGATGTCTTTGATCACGCTTACGCGAAACAATACCCGGATGCTTACGATCCGAATACGCCAGATGAAGTCATCTTTACGGGTAAGAAGAAGCTCACCGAAAAAATAGAGGCTAATGGTCAATCTGTGGATGTAGGAAAGATGGTTCTTTCTCCAACAAGAACATACATTCCATTTATCAAACAGCTACTAGATAAGCATCGCGAGTCAGTACATGGTTTGATTCACTGTACAGGTGGTGGTCAGACGAAGGTTTCTAAGTTCGTAGATAAGGTGAAGGTCATTAAAGATAACTTATTTGATACACCGCCATTGTTTAAGTTGATTCAAGAGCAGTCCGGTACAGGATGGAAAGAAATGTACCAAGTTTTTAATATGGGGAGTAGGCTAGAGGTATATTTGCCGAAAGGCGAAGAAGGGAAAGTAATCGAATTAGCGAAGTCCTTTGGAATTGATGCACAAGTCATCGGTCGAGTAGAACCATCTGAAAAAACAAGTGTTGAGATTCAAAGTCCCTACGGAAGCTTTGAATACCAATAGAAAAGATAAACTATGACACGGATCAGCAGACAAGAGAAAGCCAATGCCATTGTGGATATACTGGAGAACTTGTACCCTGAAACGCCAGTTCCTTTGGATCATAAAGATCCTTATACACTATTGGTAGCCGTACTCTTGTCTGCCCAGTGTACTGATGAAAGAGTCAATAAGGTGACGCCAGATTTGTTTGAGTTAGCAGATAATCCTTTCGATATGTCTCAACAATCGGTAGAAGATATCAAACAGATTATTCGTCCTTGTGGGCTTTCGCCAAGAAAATCAAAAGCGATTTATGATCTGTCGCATATTTTGATGGATAAATATGATGGAGTTGTACCACAGTCTTTCGAAGCATTAGAAGAGCTGCCAGGCGTTGGACACAAAACGGCTTCAGTGGTTATGTCTCAAGCTTTTGGAGTACCGGCATTCCCTGTGGATACCCATATTCATCGTTTAGCATGGCGGTGGACGCTAAGCACTGGTAAAAATGTGGAAAAGACAGAAAAAGACTTAAAAAAACTTTTTCCAAGAGATTTATGGAATAAATTGCATTTACAGATTATTTTCTTCGGTAGAGAATTTTGCCCAGCAAGAGGTCATAATCCACTTGAGTGCCCTATTTGTAGCTTATATGGTAGAAAAGAAATGATGCATAAGTTTAGAAAGGATAACCCAAGCCTAAGTTAAAGTTGACATCCCGCCCAAATCTAAACCCTTCAAAAGTTTCCCAATAATCGGCCTCACGTCTGGGCCGGCTGGGATCCGAATTTAAAGGAAATGGATTGCGCAAACGGAGCCCCATATCCAAACGAAGTAAGAAGTAACTCAAATCTAAGCGAATACCAAAACCAGAACCAATAGCAAATTGTCGATAAAATGGATCTGCCACAAATACGGTATCATTATCTGCGCAATCAGTATAGCTGCGCTCGCGGAATAAAAACTGTGAACCACAGCGTGATGTATCTCTATTAATAGTCCAAACGTTTCCAATATCTAAGAAAATTGCCCCTTTAAGTAAAAAGAAGAGATCAAAACGGTATTCTGCATTAAATTCTAGCTTTATATCACCTGTTTGATAAAGCAGAATATTATTGTCGAAATTATCAATTTGTGGATCATCATAACCTCCTGGCCCCAGTCCTCTTGCTGCCCAAGCCCGAATACTATTTGGGCCACCTACATAAAATTGTTTGACATAAGGTACATCTGAACTAGATCTGAAAGGTGTTGCCACACCAAAATAAGCTCTAGTAGCTAAACTTTGACTATTGCTAAATTCTCTAGTGAAATGAAAATCAATATCCGTTTTTAGATATTGACTAAATTCTGTAATTCCTAAACCAAAAACCTCCTTTCTATTAACGGCTAGGTTGTAGGCCTCATTGATAGCCCAAATCTCAGCACCAACAATTTCGAGGTTGAAGCCTATATAATGAGATTCCCCAAATTGATTTTTTCGACTGTTATAAACCCACGAAAAATCTCTGAATAAAAGACTGACAAAGAGCTGATTACCAAAGCTTCGCTCAAGAAATGGATTAATAGCCTGTATTTGTTGAAAAGCAAGCTCTGTAATGGGTCTGAGAAAATCTAACTCAAGATGATTAATGATATATCTTTCATTACGATTAGGTTGATAATCAAAACCGTAAGAGACATTGATTAGGTTATAACGATACCAATCAAGAATGAGTAGATAGTTGTAATTTGCAGAAATTCTGGTAGTAGCAGATTCTTTCAAGGCATTATAAAAAGTATCCCTAACGACATGTTTTTTTCTTCCTACAGAAAGTTTACTTAAGCCTTTCCAAATTCCGAAATAATCTTGAAATTTAGGAATATAAAGATCATTTTGCAGTCCCAAATCAATAGTATTCCAAAATTGTTGCCCAGTCAAGGCAGGGTTGATTTCCACCCCAGCAGAAAGATTGGTTACTAAGGTTTCTGCACCATTGAAAAGGTTTCTATGCCGATAAGTAGGTCCAAATGCTAAACCAATTAAACTACCTTGGCCTTGTGTAGAATTGGATCGATTGGTATAATTGACATCAAAGTCAAAAACAACTTCCATCCTTTTATTGGTCCGTAATTCTATCTCTATGTTTACCCGATCAGGATAAAGCGTGTCTAACACAGGGCGAAGTCGAACAAATCGAAAAACACCGAGTGTGGAAAGCTGTTGGTTGGATTTGTCAAACTTTTTTTGTGAATAAACTTCTCCAGGCCTGAAATAAAGCTCGTTGATAATAGTCCTTGGCTTAAGGATAAAAGCGGAGTCTTTTGGTCGTGTGAATATGATGTCTTCAATGATGACCTCTTCTAATTGGCTTTTAGGTCGTGTAGGGTCAAAGTCAGTATCTATGATAATTTTTCCAATCTTAAATCGGGTGTGCTGCTGTTCGCCATATGGAGGGAGTACCTCCACATAAATATTTGCTTTTTGAGGGTTTTGAGAAGTATCCACTTGGAGTTTGGAAAAGTAGCTGGGATAAAAGAAAGCATAGCCATGATCTTTGAGATAGCTAGCGATTCGTTCCTTATCTCTTTCATAAAAGGCTATATCCAACCCTTGACCTTTAATAAAGGCAGATGCTGAGGCAATGTGGTCGAGTATTTTTTGAAGGCTAGTATCCTTGCTGGTATAAAAAACACTGTCTATTTTATGTTGTTGACCAGGCGTGACGTAGTAGGTCAAATCTATTTTTTTTCTTTTGGGGTCATTAGTCTCATCTACATAAACTGCTGAATTATAAAAACCTTTGTATTGAAGGTAATAGTTCATAGCTTCTACCGTTGCATCCGAAAGTTCTTTTTCATAAATACTGGGTTTTTCTCCAAGTGCCCGGCGTTGCCAATCATCAAATTTTGTGGTATCGCCTTCCCCTTTTGTAGCTAAGTGAAACCATGCTCTATTGATGAAAAAATTGAATAGAAGCTTGGAATTAGGTTTTTGTTTGTGCAAACGGGACAACTCAAATTTTAAATTCCTTTCATTAGGAATTTCATGATCACCTTCAAATATTATAGTATTCTTTCGAAGGAGGTATTCGTCTTCATCTAGGTACTTTGAAGTACCACAAGATGAAAGACTTCCTATAAAAAATAGGAAAAAAAGTAGATTATATATATGTTTATGAATTCGCATTAATAAATAAATGAAGCGAATACACGCTTATGATTTCTAAAAATACAATAAAATATCTCCGTTCTCTGCACCTAAAAAAGTTCAGACAAAAGTATAATAAATTTATAGTAGAGGGAGATAAAATTTGCAGAGAATTCCTACAACAAAGCCGATTTAAACTGAATGCGCTTTATGCTACCGATTATTGGATAAAAACGAACGAAAACTTGATAAACGTATATCAACAACAATGTTTTAATATTTCAGATCGTGAATTAAAGCAAATTTCAGCCCTTAGTACCCCAAATCAAGTGATCTTGATCGCTGAAATGGATGATCGACCTATTGATTATAGGAAAGTGGAAAATAGCTGGGCTTTATACCTAGATGGTTTGCAGGACCCTGGTAATGTGGGGACTATCCTTCGAATTGCCAATTGGTTTGGAGTAGATTATGTATTTACATCAATGGATACTGTAGAAATTTTTAATCCTAAGGTAGTACAAGCAAGTATGGGGGCTTTTTTAAGGGTACATACCGAAAAGATTGATTTAGGTGATTTGAAAGCGCAAATGATTGAGGACTTTCCTATAATTGGTACCGTGCTGGATGGAGAAAATATCTATCATTATCAAGGACCCAAAAATGGTATTATCGTTATCGGAAATGAGGGATCAGGAATAAAAAAGGAAAATATGAACTTTTTAAGCCATCGATTAACGATACCTTCTATAAGTCAAACTGGTATGGAATCTTTGAATGCCGGCGTGGCAAGCGGAATTGTTTGTGCCTTATTGATACCTCATGAAAGATAAGAATTGGAGAGCGGGAGGCTTTGTACTTATATGCGCACAAAGTCTCTCGCTCAAAAAGTCATCGTCCCGCCATTAAATTATTTTCAGCAGCTCGGCTTCGATAGCTTGCGCACCTCTTAAGTTCACTGAAGCAATCTTACCATCACGATCAATTAAGAAGGTTTTAGGGATGGAGCGAACCCCATAAAGAGCAGCTGGAGCAGATTCCCATTTCTTCAAATCACTTACATGATAAGGCCAAGTCAAACCATCTTGAGCAATGGCATCGATCCATCTTTTTCTTTGGTTCTGTTTGTAACTTTCGATCTGGTCTGTCGTTTTCATACGAGCCATTGTACGGCTATCGATACCATCTAAAGAAACACTAAATATGGTGAATCCTTGATTTTTATATTTTTCGTAAACTTTTACTACGTTTGGATTCTCACGGCGACATGGGCCACACCAACTCGCCCAAAAATCTAAAAGTACTACCTTGCCCTTTAAGTCCTCAAGCGAATAGTTTTTGCCATCTGGAGTAGGTAAAGAAATATTAGGGGCTTGCTGACCAACTTGGATTAATTCTGAAGCCTTTTGTTGCTTGAACTGTTGTTCAACTGCAGTGATATAATTTTGGTATTCTTTGGCCATCTCTGAATTAGGGAAAGCCTCTGTCAAGCGGGCTTGAGCCTTTTTATGCATTGGAAGATATTGACCATTAGGACCATAGGTTTTGTAGGTTACAAAAGCAGTGGTAAGCGGATTAGCTACCGTATCGAGATAGCTTTGAAGGCTAGGTTGATCTACCTGCCTTTTAACCATTCTGGTCATCAAAGAGACTAGGGATTCAGAATCTGGAGAACCATAAATATTCACATCATACATTTGTAGCGTATTAAGATCTCCTTCGATCTTGATCATTTTTTCTTTGCCATTCATTACAAGATTTATACGCTTTGCACCAATACGAAGAAGATAAACACCATTTTTAATGCCTTCTGGGAAATCCATTTGAAAAAAACCAGAAGCATCTATATCTGCCTTCGCAATAACGCTATTGGCTTTTCCAATAATGACCTTATCTAAAAATACTTGCAGGTTAGAGGCATTCGAAATAGTACCCTGAATACGTGTGCCTTGAACTGCTTGCTCACATTGCCAAGATAAAATGGAAACAAGCAGAATCAGAATGATTTGGCTAATATTTTTCATGTTTAAATTTTTTTTCAAAATCAATTTTCAATAATTTCTCCAAGTTTGTTGTCGTATAATTTACACCACTCCGTAATTGGACCAAAATCTTTATCATCTATGATGGCATTCTGACCTTTTACCTCTCCAAGTTTTGTAAAAGAAACATTATGACTGTTGAGATAGTTAACCAGGTCATCTTCGTTCTCTGGTTTAACAGTGATCACTATTCTGCTTTGGCTTTCGCCAAATAAATAGGCATCTTTTCTGAAATTGTAGTCTGTTTCAACGACAAATCCAAGGTCAGCAGCCATAGCACTTTCTACCAATGAAACGAATAAGCCACCCTCTGAAACATCGTGAGCAGATTCAACAAATCCTTTCTTGATGATCAACTTCATGTTGTGTTGGATGTGGAATTCCTCATCTAAATCAAAAGAAGGTGCTGGTGAATAACGAACTTTATGAACCCGTTTTACATATTCTGAACTTCCAATATCATTTTGAGGTGTACCAAGCATATAAATGGCATCTCCTTCGTTTTTGAATCGAATGCTTGTTCTTTGTGAAATATTATCCAATACCCCTAACATACCGATTGTTGGAGTTGGAAAAACAGGCTCGGCAGTATTTTCTAAAACAGTTTGGTTGTAAAAACTTACATTACCTCCTGTTACTGGTGTGTTGAATTTGCGGCAAGCTTCACCCATACCTTTAATGGCATGTACAAACTGCCAATAGACTTCTGGATTGTAAGGGTTACCAAAGTTCAAACAATTGGTGATCGCTACTGGTTCTCCACCTGAACAAACTATATTACGTGCAGCTTCTGAAACTGCGATCATAGCTCCTTTGTATGGATCAGCATATACATAGCTAGAATTACAATCCGTTGTGACAGCCAATACCTTTTCACTGCCTTTTACCCTCACCAACGCAGCATCAGATGCTTCATTAGTATGGATCGAGTTGGTACGAACCATGGAGTCATATTGTTCGTAAATCCATCTTTTTGAAAGGATATTTGGCGAAGTGAAAATTGTTTTTGCAGCAGCTACCAAATCTTCTGGCTGCTTAATTTTACCTATTTTAAAGGCATTTACCTTTTTTAGGTAGGCAGGCTTTTTGTATTCTCTTTGGTAAACAGGCGCCCCACCTCCTAATACTAGGGGTTCTGCTTCAACATCTGCAATCAGTTCACCATCTTTATAAAACTCTAATCGGCCAGTATCCGTTACTTCACCAATTTGTTCACACTCTAAATCCCATTTGTCAAAAACTTCTAGAAGAAGGTGCTCCTGACCTTTATGTGCAACAATCAACATCCTTTCTTGGCTTTCAGAAAGCAAGATTTCGAATGGCTGCATATTTTTTTGGCGAGTAGGCACTTTATCCAAATCAATACGCATACCTGTTCCACCTTTCGCACTCATCTCTGAAGTTGAGCAAGTGATACCTGCTGCACCCATATCCTGCATACCTACAATAGCACCTGTTTGGATGGCTTCTAGAGTTGCTTCAAGCAATAACTTTTCTTGGAATGGATCACCTACCTGCACAGCAGGTAAATCTTCTGCAGAATCTTCTGTTAAATCTGCAGATGCAAAGGTAGCTCCATGAATCCCATCTTTACCCGTTGCAGAACCAACGATGAATACAGGGTTGCCTGGTCCCTCAGAAGTGGCAGAAACAGTTTCACCCGCTTTTACAATTCCGACAGACATGGCATTCACCAAGATATTTTGATTATAACATTCGTCAAAATAAGCTTCACCACCTACCGTCGGTACGCCAAAGCAGTTGCCATAGTCACCAATACCACTGACGACTCCTTTGATTAATCGCTTCGTATGCTTAAGATCTGGATTTCCAAAACGAAGAGAATTGAGCGCAGCAATTGGACGTGCACCCATGGTAAAGATATCTCTATGTATACCTCCCACACCAGTTGCAGCACCTTGATAAGGTTCAATGGCAGAAGGGTGGTTATGAGATTCGATCTTGAAAGCACAGCCAAGGCCGTCTCCGATATCTACTAAACCTGCATTTTCTTCTCCTGCACCCACTAATAAACGGCTTCCTTCTCGAGGTAAGGTTTTTAACCAATGGATGGAATTTTTGTAAGAACAGTGTTCTGACCACATTACCGAAAAAATGCTCAGCTCAGTAAAATTGGGCGTTCTGCCCATGATTTCTTTGATTTGATCAAATTCATCAGCGGTAAGACCTAAATTCTTGGCGGTTTCTACAGTAATTTGTACTTCTGACATTGATTATTTGATGACTAATTTTGAAAGCACAAATATAATACCTCCCCACTGAATCCGCTAATTTGAACAAAATCTTTTAACTCAATAACGAATTTATCCAGAAGAAAAGAATCAAATAAATCCATAAAGCATCCAGAAAATGCCAATATATAGTGAGTAATCGGAGCTTTAAACGCTTTTCAGGATCGCTGAAATAAACGAGTACGCTCACCGGTTCTTTCATTCTTTTTTGCGCGACCCATAAAAATGCTCCCAAAAATGGTAAGCCAGCAATGACGTGCAAGAAATGCATGCCTGATATAAGGTACAAATAGCCTGCAGAGTTATCTGAATTGATGTAAATTTCTTGATCTATTAACTGCTTCCATGCAAAAAACTGAGCAATCATAAAAATGATGGATAATGCAATAGTGGCTTTAAGTGCATTTTGATAGGCCTTAGTATCATCCGCTTTATAAGATTTTTTTGCCCAAACCATAGTGGCACTAGTACCAAGTAAAATGACGGTATTTATAAAAAAAAGTAAAGGTAGCTTGATAGGTGGTAGGCCATTCTGTATTCTTGAATAAATAAAAGAAGCAGAAAAAGCTAAGAATAAGGCTGCTATACCAAAGAGCACTAAAATGAGCAGTACATTATAGGGGTGAAAGGCGAATGTCTCATATTCATTGTATTCACCTGTGGCGCTAGTGTTTGGTTGTTGTTCGTTATTCATGAAATTAATTATTCTGCAATCTTTCTTTTACTCGCTGCACTGCAAGCTTTGCTACAATATTTTACATTTTCCCAATCTCGTTCCCATTTTTTTCGCCACGTAAATGGTCTTTTACAAACAGGACAAACTTTCTGAGGGAGATGACTTTTTTTCTTTTGTTTTGGCATTTTCTAGTCCAATCTAGTCTCCTTTACTTAATAACTTTTCCCTTAAATTGTTCAAAGCAATTGATTACATTTGTTTTATGCAAATTTGTTGGAATTGTAATATCGGTTTGCCTGATGAGGCTAAATATTGTTTTAATTGTGGCGTAGAGCAAGATCAACAGTTAATACAGGAAGATACATCTTTTAAGCTCCCTTCTGATATCGAACAACAATTAACAGAAGATTTTTTTGTTGCGCTCCAAGAACAACTCGCTGAAGAGCAAGATGTTCAGCTGTTTGAAACTTATCGCGAAAAAGTGTATGAAAGTGGATTTAGAGATATCCTGAAAAGAAAAATTCAGCAATTGATAGAACAACTAAAAGAACTGGAGGAAAATAACTCGCTTAGTGAAGTTGTTATTTTGGGATTACGGGATCGAGTTTTTTTTGATCTATTGGATTACTTCATTATTCATTTTTGTAAAGATTTGAATGTGGTTGCCCTGCCAGAAGTGATATTAAAATACCAAGATGTAAACTGGTCAGACATTAATCTATTTACAATGGTAATGGATTATTTGGATTTTGATAGTGAAGATGAATTGGTCTACACTGATTTTCTTAAAATGCCTGTAGAAAAAATCAAAAATGCTGGGAAATTTTTCCTGTTTCCCGAAAAAGAAGAAAAAATCCTTTTTATATGCGACCAAAGCGCATTTGGCTCATGCAAAGAAGGGTTTGCATTGACTGATCAAGCACTGTATTGGAAAGCTTATCTGGAAAAAGCAAAAGTAGTTCACTATAATAATATCCGATTATTGGAGAAAGAAAAAGATTGGATCACCATAAATGGTTTTTTCTTCAATGTTAGTCGGAATATAAATGTTAAACTTTTAAAACTACTACGCAAAATTAATCAATTGGGTATTCGAGAGTAAAGAAGCTCTAATATTTTTATAGCCTAATCCGATTTTTTTGAAAACTCCTTCTAGATGGCTTACTTCTGCATTGAAATCAAAGTGCATGCTAGTTTGGACCAAATCTTCCTCCAACAACCATTCACCCATTGCACCTTCATGAGCTTTGAGCTTTGGGGCTAATGCGGAGAATATTATTCCTGCTGCAGTTAAAAGGCTCGTTTCACCAAAGTGTGCACCTAACTGGCAAGCTATTCCATGTTTTTCGGCAAGTTGATAAATTTTTAGTGCGTTAAATATTCCTCCCGTTTTGGAGAGTTTGATATTAAATCGGTTACATGCTTGATTGGCAATGAGTTTGGATGCACTATTGTAAGATGTGAGAGACTCGTCTGCCATAATATGGCAGCTTTCGCCAAATTCTTTGGTGATTTTAGCCATGGCTTTTTCTTTCCCTTTGGGGAAAGGCTGCTCGAAAGTTTGGAAACCCACTGCCATTAGTTTGGGAATTAACTTATAAGCATCTTCTAATGCCCATGCACAATTCACATCCGCGCGGAAGATTTGGGCAGCGGTGAAATGCTTTTTACAAATAGCGAGACTTTCAAGGCTTTTGTTTAAGTCTGTACCTATTTTTAATTTGATCTCTTTGAATTGGAAAACTTTAAACCTCTCCGCCAAAGTAGCTAGCTTTTTAGGTGTGGAAATGGGGATTACCCCCGTATATTTGATTTTTTCAGGGAATTTGATGCCCAGGATACTCGTAAGAGATTGCTGCTGATCTCTACTCCAAGCATCCAATAAGGCCAATTCAAGTGCACAAATACTGGATAAGCCTATTCTGGAAGTAAGGTTTTCCGTAAGGAGAAGTCGAATTTGCTCGAAAGAGCAGAAGTCAATTTGTTTCAGTTCATCAACGATTTTGGAAAAATCCTTAACTACAGAATCAAAATCTTCACCAGTAACATAGGTGCGAGGACAACATTCGCCATAGGCAGTAACACCACTGTGCGTTCTCAGTTGTAAAATCGTGGACTCAGATATAGAAGTAGTATTATTGGACTGAGAAAAACGGATTTTAAGTGGTATTTGAAGGCGGTATAGTTGAAGGTCTTGGATTTTCATGAATATAGGTTTGATTCAATGAACTTAATTAAAAAATGGTAAATCGAATACATTTGTTTTGATAAGAAATAGAATCTGTGTTTTTCATCAATAGGTTTAATAAATTTAGGAATCAGAAAAGATCAAAAAAAAATTAAATGAAGAAGTATTGTTTATGCTTTTTATGTTTTTGGGCAATAAGCGCCTTCGCACAAACACCAAATTGGATGGATGTACCATTCGTGTTAGAGGGAGAAGCTTTAAACCTTGCAGCAGTTGGTGGCTTGAACGCGCCTATATTTTCAAACGTAGATTTAAATAATGATGGAATAGAAGACTTGTACATTTTTGATCGTGCTGGAGAAGTACATATAACTTTAATCGCAGATGGGAATGGCCATTATGAATTTGAGCCAACATATGCAGAAAACTTCCCAGACTTGAGAGAATGGGCCATTTTAAGGGATTATAATGGGGATGGTGTACAGGATATCTTTTCTTATGCAGGCCCAGGAATACATGGAATTAATGTTTATAAAGGTACTTATGTGAATAATCAACTCTCATTTGAATTGTTTGAAGTACCCTATATAAATACTGCTTTTGTTAATAATTCCCTTCCGTTTTGGACCAACTGGCCTCCCTTTGGACCCGTAAATAATTTGCCTGTCACGCAAATTGATTTGCCAGCCATCGATGATATTGATTGCGATGGAGATCTAGATATTTTGACTTTTGATGTTGGAGGTGGAAAAATTGATTTATTTAAAAATATGTCCTTGGAAGATGGATTTGGCTTAGATAGTCTACGATTTTTATTAGTGGATGATTGCTGGGGGGGAGTATATGAAAGTGGTTTAACGCCTGAGTTGGATCTACCAGTAGATGAAGAGGATTGTGCAGCTAACTTTGATGATGACAACCCAAATGTGGATGACCGACATGCAGGATCTACTCTCTTAACGATTGACATGGACAATGACGGTGATAAGGAATTGTTCTTAGGTGACTTATCCTTTGAAAATATCATTTATCTACAGAATGCAGGTACTTGCGAAGATGCTTTTATTGATGAGCAAGATGCGAATTATCCAGCCAATAATGTATCAGTGAATATTTCTACTTTTCCTGCTTCCTTTTTTGTGGATGTAGATCAGGATGGAGTAAAAGATTTTATGGCAGCTGCAAATCGGCCAGATAATTCTGTCGATTATGAAGTTTCTTGGTTTTATAAAAATGTAGGAACAAATGATACACCTATTTTTGACTTTCGTCAAAATGATTTCTTAGTAGATCAAATGATCGACTTAGGCTCAGGAGGGCGACCGGCATTCTTCGATTATAATGCGGACGGTTTAATGGACTTATTAATTGGAAATTACGGTTATTTTTTGCCTTCTTCCGGCAACCGATTATCTGCTTTGTTTTTGTTTGAAAATGTGGGCACAACAACTCAACCAGCTTATGAGTTAGTAGATGACGATTATCTGGGTATGCGTTCTTTTTCTCCTTCTTCATATGGATATGCTCCATGCCTTGCAGATATGGATAATGATGGAGATGAAGATTTATTGGTAGGGGACTTTTTCGGGAAAATGTTTTTTATTGAAAATAATGGTGGCGAAGGTAATCCAGTTGACTTTGGTATTCCCCAATATGCTTATATGGGTATCGATATTGGTCAAGAAAATATTCCAGAAGTGGGAGATATCGATGGCGATGGTCTACCAGATTTATTAATTGGAGAATTGAATGGGAATATGAATTTCTTCAAAAATATTGGTACAGCTAGTAATCCAATGTTCGACAGTGACCCCAGTGCTTTGGGTAATAATCAGTATTGTTGCGGACTAGATGCTCGAGTTCCGGGAAATGGGGATACAGGCCGATCTTCTCCTAAGTTGATATCTGTAAATGATGAATGGTTGTTGCTGATGGGAACTGACTTTGGTCGAATAGAATTGTATGAAAATATAGTGGGAAGTGTCAATGGAAGTGCCTCGATGATTGATTCCGTATTTGGTAATATCGACGTTGGAGCAATGAGTAATGTAGATCTTGCAGATATCGATAATGATGGTTTGTTGGAGATTGCAGTTAGTAATTTTAGAGGGGGCTTAGCTATTTTTGGTACACCATTAGAGGCGGATGAAATTCTAAATACAGCTTCTTCAAAACGGAGTAGATTGGAGTTGGAAATATTTCCTAACCCAGCAAAAGAAGAAGTACATATTCAGTTAGCAACAGATGATCAAAAGTCTATTCAGTTGTTTAGCGCAAGCGGACAATTGCTACGAGAGTGGACTACCTTTGAGCAACAAAATAAATTGGATCTATCTAATTTGCCGAAAGGGCTATATTGGGTAAATGTGCGCACCGCTGATGCTAATTGGAGTAAGAAGCTAATTGTTCAAGCAGACTAAGTGAATAAAAAAGGCCAAAAAGAAATGAAATGTTACACATAACATTTCATTTCTTTTTTAATTGGAAGTTTCTGATGAAACAACTCCTTTTTCTTGAGTAGAAAAAAGGCGATTCTCACTAAATAAATACTTGCGTAAAAAAACGATAACTGCTTTAGTATAAAAATCTCGGTTGGTCTTTTTGCGGAAGCCATGCCCTTCATCTTTGGCCAATAAATACCAAGCTTCCCCACCGTTTTGACGAATGGCTTTAAGCATTTGCTCCGCTTCACTTGCTGGTACCCTTGGATCATTCAAACCTTGAATGATGAACATTGGTTTAGTAATTTTATGGGCATTTGTGGTAGGCGAAATCTTTTCCAAATGCTTACGCATTTTGGGGTCCCGCTCATCTCCATATTCTACTCTCCGCAGATCTCTACGATATGGTTTGGTATTCTTTAGAAAGGTAACGAAGTTGCTGATCCCTACAATATCAATGCCACACTTTAGTTTATCATTAAAGTGTGCCATGGATGCCAAAACCATATAACCACCATAACTACCTCCCATAACGGCAATTTTGGAAGAGTCTAGCTCAGGCTGCTGTTCAATCCATTCAATTAGCTTACCGATATCTTTTACTGAGTCTTCCCTTTTGTAACCATTATCTAATTTGATGAAATGTTTTCCATGTCCTGTTGACCCTCTAACATTAGGAGCAATTACAGCTACTTTTAATTCATTTAAATAATATTGGAATAATGGCGAAAATCCAGGTCTGAATTGACTCTCTGGCCCACCGTGTATATATATTAAGACAGGAAACTTCTGTGGAGTCACTTCTTTCTTGGGTAGATAATAGAAAGCTGGAATATTTCTTTTTTGACCTTTGTCCTCATCAAATGTCGGATAGGAAATCAATTGAGGACTAATAAACTGCTCTGGTAATAAACCTCCAACTTCGCTAAATGTCCATTGTGTTAAAGTTTTTGTTGGAATATCATAGGCAAAAACATCTGCTGGAGCATTGGATTTATTGATCGTTAATCCAATTTTTTGACTGTTGGGATGCCATTTTAGATTAGAGTATAAAGCAGCTGGTAATGCATCTAAAGGTTGGTATTGATGAGTTGTTGTATCCAGCAAATAAAGCCTACTGATACCATTTTCATTGGTGGCAAATATTAATGATTTTCCATCTGGCGAAATAATCAGACTTTCAACATCCCATGGAATATTTTCACTAATGACTTTAGTTACTCCTGATTCGAAAGCATGAAAAACCAATTGGCGAAACTGATGCTTAAAATCAGAGGTATAATAAATACCACTGCCGTCTTTTGCCCAAATACCACCTAAGCAGGATATCCCCGCACCGGAGGGCAAAATAGGCTCTAAAGTGCCACTTTTGATATGTAATCTGTATAGATACGACTCATTGATAGATAAATAATTGTTCAGTGTAATCCACTCATCATCAGCTGACCATCCTACCGTAAACCACAATCCTTTACCTTCATAAATGAGTTGTTCGTTTTCACTAGAATGAGTATAGCATACATAGATATCATGATCGATTCCATTTCTTTTTGTACTCGTATAAATTATGGCATCTCCATTGTGATTCCAAAGCCCGGCACCATTTCTAGATTTTCCATCTGTGAGTCGTTTACAATTTTGAGTATCTAAATTGTAGTAATAGATTTGGTAGAGCTCGTTTCCACCCTTGTCTTTTAGAAAGATGAAACTATTCTCTGTTTTAGAAGTATTCACCTTTCCGTTGAAAAGTGGCTCGGAAAAGTAAGTCAATTGGGTGCGTTGTCCACCAGGAGCCTTCACCAAATGGAATTGGGTTGATTCACCGAATCTAGTCGCAACCAACATCTGTTCACCATTATGTAACCAACCTACAAAGTTGGCTTCTCTTGTGTTTTGGTATTGTTGAAGCGTATGATTGATTTCTTTCGGTATTTCGGGAATGCCTTCAACCACCAAATTGCCAATTTCTCTTTTTTCGATCGAAGCAGTCATGTTGTCAACATTCAAATAAGCTAGTTTTCAAGTTGCTCTTCGAAACACTAGGCGTTTTTAATAAAGGTTTAAATACAAATTTACAAACTATTTATTTGTTTGAGATAAAATATATATTTTATTACTAAAATCATATCATTTATTGGCTTGTTGGAATGAAAAAAGGGCTACTTCACCATGGAAGTAACCCAAAAGGATGTTTATTTACAATAAATCTTACGGCTAATAGATTGTTGCTGATGATCCATTAATTGTAAGAAGTAAATTCCTGTATTTAATGCTGATAAATCCAATTGAAGTGAATTACTTCCTGTTTGTAAATGCCACTGACCAGTATGAATCCTTTGCCCTAAAATATTGACTACACGCCAAGCGATCTCTTTTGAAGAGCTGCATTCAATTTGAACACTAACGGATCCTGCGAAAGGGTTTGGTGCAACTGTCCAGGATAGAATTTCATCTATAGATAGGGTAGAGGAAACACAGTTGGGAAATTCTGGATTAAAAGTCTCTTCACTGGAAAAGATACTTTCACATCCTGTATCAAGGTCAGTTACGACTAAGGTGTACGTGCCCGTTCCAGGAATACAATATTCTGAAAACACCTCACCCGCTAATGCCAACTCTCCTAAAAACCATTGTAAACTGTAATTTTCAGGTAGGTTGTCAAGATTGAAAACACTCAAGAGGTTATTTTCATTGACGAAAACAGGCGGTAATGGAAGCGGATTAAAAACAATATCAACTGTTTCAGATGTGGTTGTACATCCTTCAGGAGAAGTATAAGTTAGGTAGTATGCTCCAGATTCATGAATAAGGATGCTATCCGAAGTCGCGCCAAGAATGGGAAGACTATCCAAATACCATTGTACTTCCTCGTAATCAGTAACCAAGATCCATTCGTCCCCTTGGCAAAGGCTCTGAAAAGGAAAGTTGGTGATTATTGGAGGTATAGGCTGTTGGAAAACAAAGACGGAATCCGTAGAACGTACGGTATCAATAGGATGGAAAATATCTAGTGAGAGTAATAAATCTCCATTCTCAAGAATAGAATCTGAATGGATTGTTTGCTCGAAACTTACAATTCCACAAATATCATCACTGCCATCAATACCACCATCGTCATCAACTACCCTAATGGAATAGAGGCCCGTATCAATAGGGATGTTGAGATTGAATGTAGTGGGTGCCGTTTGGTCTTGCTGAATATTAGAGGTAAATACCACGGAATCATTGGGGTTAATGAGGTCGAATTTGAGATCAGGAGCATTATTGAAAATATCACTACATTCAGTAGCAATAATATTTACAGCTGTTAGGAAATAGCCAGAGGTGTCTACTATAGCTTGATAGTCAACTGTATAAGTGCCAGCTTGAGTATAACTTTGATCAGTAGGATTTTCTTCTGTAGAACTTATCCCGTTACCAAAATCCCAGAAATAAGAAAACCCATCCAAACTATCAGAAGGGATATTATTAGTGAAAGAAGCACTCACTTCTCCACACCCAGAATTATTCGTGATGGTGAAACCATCAGAGGTGGAAGTGGCTGGTTCAATGAATAATGGAAAGCTAAAGGAAGTAGTTTCTTCAATAAAAAAAACGGTAGCAGTTAGGACAACTTCTACTTGATAAGGCCCTGGTTGTAGTGGTGTGCCACAAAGTCGAACGCAACCATCTGTCTCTACTTCCAAATCAAACTCAGTTTGACTAAGCTCCCAGTTGAGGCCAGGTGGTACGTTGGTTAATGAATTGATGGTAATCGATTCAATCGGAAGTCCACTCGGTACGTCTGGATCGATCTCCGATACAGGGTCGGTTGTTTTTGGCATTCGAAAACTGATGTCCTCTTCGTAGTATACTCCCACCTGCCCATTAAAGGCAGTTGAAAGGAATATGGTATCTTCTGGAAGATCTTCAGGTAATGAAATTACGCAATCTGGGCATCCGCTTTGTGCGTAAATAGATGCAGCAAGTGCAAAGATTAAAGTGAAAAAAAGAATTATTTTTTTGATCATATTACTTTAGTAAATACAAAAGACGCTCAAGTGCCAAGAGTGGCACGAGGGCGTCTTTCAGTTGTGTATAGAATTTATTAGCTATTATCGAATCCCGAAAATTAGTTGCGTTTATTTACGGGAGCAAAGGTTGTAAAAGAGGTAGTCTAAATTATCTACGGCTAATGACCATGGTCTTGGCAATACGGTTTTGACCATCAGAAAGCGTATAAATGTACATACCTTCTGCTAATTGACTTCCGTCAAAGTTGATCTGATTTTCACCTTCAAAAATTTGTACTTTCTGAGAGTGAATTTGCTGACCAAGTGTATTGCTTACAGCGAAAGCGAATATTCCTGAGATATCAGATTGAATATCAATCGTTGTAATAGCAGAAAATGGATTTGGTCGATTGCTTATCCTTACAAATTGTTCTAACTCATTGGTAGAAACTAAGCAATTGCTTGAACCTTCTTCCTTGACATACAAGAAATAATTACCTGGTGCGATTAATGCATTAGGAAAAGCAATAGGGAGTACTCCTGCTGGATCAAAATTGATTTGACCATTAATCACCAAGTCATTTGCACCAATATCTGCTGGATCAGTTGGCGTACCATAAATTAGGATACAGCCCACTGTATCTGATGGTATAATACAATCAGGTGGATTACAGTTATATTGCATACCTACGGGTAAACCATCGATAGCTCCAGTAAGTGGCAACTGGATATTAGCAATATCAGCTCCAGTCAAAGGGAATTGATCTGTAGGACTTAAGGAAACAGAGAATTCATAGTAACTGTTAAGACATGCTGTGTCAGAAATTCCACCTAGTGGATTATCATCCGTAAATGGAAAAGGATCAACTACTTCTTCATCTGTTAACTCTAGATTAGGGGTACACTCCTGTGCAGTCAACTGTACAGTAAAGAATAATATCGCTAAACAGAAAAATAAAAGTCTCTTCATAGTAAAAAATTTAATGAAAAACTTAATTAGGCTTCGCCCGTATTAATAAATATTTGGTATATTAATTTTTGCAATATATAACTTTTATTCAGAATTCAAACGGTGAATGCTAAATAAGTGTTTGAGCTTTGTAATTTATTAAAAGACGTTTAGTTTTAAAACATTAGGAGACAATAAAAACTTATGCATTAATCAAAATGCTGACACTTATTGTTTAAAGGATGTTTCACAGAAGGACAATTGCAGTTTCAAAATAACGAATATTTATTTTAAAATTTTAGTGTTTTCTTAATTTGTAATGGACAAAATGGATTTTTTTTTAAATTTATGATGTGAATTGCTCCCAAATAATAATTGTTCTATCCTTTTTTGGATAAGTAAAAACTATTTCTACTACTACAAACTTTTGCCATTCGTTTTATTACACCCATCTTTTAACTGAACTAATTTTAGCTTTTCAGAAAGCTGCTGTCGTTCGTAACCAAAATGGAATATATGAGCAAGAAATCTTTATGGTACTCAACATTGGCCTTAATGATGATGACATCATTAGGAGCGCAAACCGCAAAAATTATTGGATCTATCACCGAAAAAGAAACTGGAGAACCCTTGATCGGTGCTACAGTCGCCGCAGGTGCTTCCGGTACAGTGACTGATTTAGACGGAAAGTATACGCTGGTCTTAGCTTCTGGTACTTATGAAGTGGCCTTCAGCTATGTTGGTTACACCACAATCACACAAGAAGTAAAATTAGGTGCTGGTCAAACGGAAGAGTTAAACTTTTCAATGACAGAAGAAACGAATATCCTCAAAACAGCTACAGTAACGAGTGGGAAATTTGAAAAAGAATTAGGAGAGGTCACTGTGTCTCTTGAAGTTTTACAGGCTGACTTAATTGACAATACGAATAAGCCTCAGCTCGATAAAGCGATTGAAAAAATTCCTGGTGTGACTATTATTGATGGTCAAGCCAATATTCGTGGTGGCTCTGGTTATTCGCAAGGAGCGGGTAGTCGGGTGCTCTTGTTAGTGGACGATATTCCTATTCTTCAACCAGATGCTCAATTTCCAAACTGGGATGATGTACCTATTGAAAATATTGCACAAGTCGAAGTCTTGAAAGGGGCTGCTTCTGCTTTATATGGAACATCAGCTTTGAATGGTATTGTTAACGTTCGTACAGCTTATGCCAAAGCAGAGCCAGAAACAAATCTGTCGACTTTTTATACGCATTATATGTCACCGGAGGATAAAAATAAAAAATGGTGGGATGATGCACCTTACTCCTCTGGTCTGAGTGCGGTACACCGCAGAAAAATGGGTAAGGTAGACTTGGTATTTGGAGGTTATTACTTTAATGAGCAATCTTTTAATAAAGGGTTCTTTAAAAAATATGGCCGTTTTAATCTAGGGACAAGGTATCGTGTAAACGAAAGGTTGAACATAGGAGTAAATGCTAATATTAACAATGGCAGTAGCGGTTCTTATTTCTATTGGCAATCTGCTGAAAATGCCCACGTAGGAGATTCAACAACTCTTGCCACTAGAGCAAGAAACCGGTATAATATTGATCCCTTTTTGACTTACTATGATAAGGCAGGGAATCGGCATAAATTTCAAGCTCGTTTCTTAAGAGTGAATAATGATAATAGCGGGAACCAATCTAATGTATCGAGTTCTTATTATGGGGAATATCAGTTTCAAAGAAAAATGGAAACTACCGAGGGTGTGCTTACCGCAGGACTCGTAGGTTTGGCATCGGATATCACAGCAGAATTGTATGGTGATACTACCTTTACTTCTTTAAACCTTGGCGCATATCTTCAGTATGATCAAAAGCTATTCGATCGCTTGAATCTATCTTTCGGCGCACGTTATGAGTATAACGAACTAAATAATCCAGGCTTTGAGGTAAATTCCAATCTTGTAGAACCTTCTGATGAGAAAGATGGTAGAATGGTTTTCCGAGTAGGTGCAAATTTTGAAATCACTGATTATACTTTTCTTAGAGCAAGTTGGGGCCAAGGCTATCGCTATCCTTCCATTGCGGAGAAGTTTATCTTTACGCAAGCAGGGGCTATTGAAATATTGCCTAATCCAGGTCTAGATTTCGAAACAGGCTGGACAGCTGAGCTAGGAATTAAGCAGGGATTTAGAATTGCTTCTTTCCAAGGTTTCGTGGATATTGCAGCCTTTACTTCTCGATATGATAATATGATCGAGTTTAACTTTGGGATTTGGGATTATGGTTTCGGCTTTAGTGCGGTTAATATTGGTGGAACTGAAATCCGCGGGGCAGAAATTACAGTGGCAGGAAAAGGTAAGATTGGTAATGTGGATTTCTCCACTCTAATGGGATATACCTATATCGATCCAACTTTCGAATCTTTTGATAGTACAGCTGCAGAGATCATTTTTGATGAGACGCTTGGTCAAAGAAATTCTCGCTTGTCTTCAGAACCTAAACAGAATGTTTTGAAGTATCGTTCGAATCATCTATTTAAGTTTGATGCCGAATTTATTTACAAAAAGCTTTCCTTAGGATTGGAATCATTTTATAATAGTCACATCGTGGCCATTGACGATATTCTAAACTTTGTAGTACCAGATCTTGGTGACTATAGAGAAGTTAATAATACTGGATTTTTGATATTTACAGCAAGGGCCGCTTTCCAGTTTACAGATGAGCTAAAGCTGTCCCTCATTTTAGAAAACCTTACTAATCAAGAATATTCTAGAAGGCCAGGACTCTTGGATGCACCTAGAAATATTACCGCAAGAGTAGATTATAAATTCTAAATGATAATAAAAAATGGAGGTTTGGGAATCATTCCTAAATCTCCATTTTCAAAACACATACAGAAGATCTCCCCCCCTTCTCCTCAACACCCCTTCACAATATCTCTCGCTCCCTCCCAAACGTACTTCTTTACAATGTCCTGTAATAAACCCCTGTCAAAATGTCACATGGTTGGATAAAATTCTTTATTTTTGCCCAGTTTTTGAACTTTGCTAACCAACTCTAACTTAGTATAAGTCGAAGACGAATTCATTGATATTAAATCAAAAAGAAGAATGTATAACCAGAATCCAACGCTTGAAGGAATTGGAAAAAAGATAGATGAGTCGAAGCAAGGAGAAGTCTTTTTCCAAGGGCAGTTTACCGATCAAGGAGGTGCAAAGCGTTTTTACATAGAAAGTTATGGCTGCCAAATGAATTTTAGCGACAGCGAAATTGTTGCATCTATTCTTGGTGAAGCAGGCTTTCGCCCAACGCGAAATATGGAAGAGTCAGATTTGATTCTTATCAATACTTGCTCTATTCGTGAAAAAGCAGAGGATACCGTCCGTAAACGCTTAAGAGTTTTTGATAAAGTAAAGGAAGGTCGTCCTGGAACACTTGTTGGTGTATTAGGATGTATGGCTGAGCGTTTGAAATCTAAGTTTTTAGATGAAGAAAAGTTAGTAGATTTGGTAATCGGACCAGATGCTTATCGCGATTTGCCTACTCTAGTGGCAGGAGCCGAAGATGGAGAAAAGGGAGTAAATGTATTTTTGTCACGTGAAGAAACCTATGCAGATATCAGCCCATTGCGCTTAGATTCAAATGGCGTCGCTGCTTTTATTTCTATTATGCGTGGATGTGACAATATGTGCTCTTTCTGCGTAGTTCCTTTTACTCGTGGTCGTGAACGAAGTAGAGATTGCTTTAGCATACTTGCAGAAGCTACAGATCTGTACAACAAGGGATATCGAGAAGTTACTTTGCTGGGGCAAAATGTAGATTCTTATAAATGGGAAAATCCTGAGAGTGGGCAGAAGGTTAGCTTTGCTAATCTTTTAGAGATGGTTGCACTTGTGCATCCCGATCTTAGAGTTCGCTTTTCTACTTCTCATCCAAAAGATATTACAGATGAAGTACTGCACACCATGGCAAAGTACGAAAATATCTGTAAGTATATTCACTTACCAGTACAGTCAGGAAATAGCCGCGTATTGGACTTGATGAACCGTACTTATGACAGAGAATGGTACATGGAAAGAGTAGATGCTATTTACAGAATAATACCAGATTGTGCGATTTCTTCTGACATCATTGCTGGCTTCTGTACAGAAACAGAAGAGGAACATCAGGACACTTTGAGCATGATTGAGTATTCTAATTATAGCATGTCTTATATGTTTTTCTATAGTGAGCGACCAGGTACGATGGCTGCCAGAAAATTCGAAGACGATATTCCACAGGAAGTTAAAAAACGTCGCTTACAAGAAATTATTCGATTACAAAATCAAATTTCTTTTAAGCACAATCAGAATGATATAGGAAAGACCTTCAAGGTTTTGATCGAAGGTGATTCCAAGCGCTCTGATCAGGATTTTAAAGGGCGTAATTCTCAAAATAAGATGATCGTATTTCCTAAAAAAGAAGGACTAAAGCCAGGTGATTACACCACAGTGAAAGTGTATGAAGCGACAAGTGCTACTTTGAAAGGAAATATTGTTAGTGAATAATTAAGAAACGAATGAACTTACAATCCATTAAACAACGGTTTGGCATCGTGGGAAGGTCAGATGCTTTGGATAGAGCGCTTAGCAAAGCCGTTCGAGTAGCATCTACTGATTTGTCTGTGCTGATAACGGGTGAAAGTGGGGTTGGTAAGGAAGTTTTTTCTAAAATTATTCATGGTATTAGTTCGCGAAAGCACAATAAGTTTATTCCAATTAATTGTGGCGCTATACCAGAAGGAACCATCAATTCAGAATTGTTTGGCCATGAAAAAGGAGCCTTCACAGGGGCAGTAATTGAACGTAAAGGTTATTTCGAAACTTATAACGGTGGAACCATCTTCCTGGATGAAATCGGAGAAATGCCGCTCGATACGCAAGCATACTTACTCCGTGTGTTAGAAGTAGGGGAGTTTATCCGTGTGGGGTCTTCCAAAACTCAAAAAACTGATGTACGTATCGTAGCTGCTACAAATGTAAACTTGGAAGAACAGGTTAGAAAAGGAAAGTTTAGAGAAGATCTTTATTTCCGTTTGAATACGGTACCCATTCGCGTGCCAAGCCTGAGAGATCGTACTGAGGACATTTATATGCTTTTTCGGAAATTCGCTTCTGATTTTGCAGAAAAATATCGCACTACTCCAGTGCAACTAGATGAAAGAGCACAGTTATTGCTTGAAACTTATCGCTGGCCTGGGAATATTCGCCAGTTGAAGAATGTGGCAGAGCAATTGTCTGTGATGAGTGAAACGAAATTGGTAGAGGCAGAAGCTTTAATTGATATCATCCCAGATATCAGAGAACGCAATCTCCCTATGCTTACCGAAAATGGTACATCAGAACAACCTAACAACTTTCAAGAACGAGAAATCCTATACAAGTTACTTTTTGATATGAAGAGTGACTTGAATGATCTAAAATCTCTTGTTTTTGAACTAATCCGCGATAATAACCTCCAAGTTAGTAATCCTGGGGAACTAATGGGCTTGGATTCTCCTAATTATCCAAAATATAATAATGGCGCTACCTCCAAATTTGTTCCAGAATTTGAAGTGGGGGAAGCTGGCCTGCCAAGTCAAGAGGAGGGAAGCGAGTTTACCTTAAATCCAACTCGTCCAATTATCTTAGACCATAGCCAAAAAGAACAGTATGATACGGAAGAAGTGGAAGAGAACCTTTCTTTAGAAGAAAATGAAAAGGAACTGATCAGAAAGGCACTTCGGAAACACCGGGGGCGTAGAAAAGAAGCGGCAAATGACCTGGGTATCTCAGAGCGAACCCTCTACAGAAAAATTAAACAATACGAACTATAATTTTTTTTGAATGCTAATAAATGGTTAAAGTTCTTTGATGGGCCCACACTTTCTATAAAATATCGTTATTCTCTCTAAATATTTAAAATATGAACTTCCGTATATTTTGTCTGCTAGCCGGAATGAGTACACTTTTGGTAGGCTGTTATTCATTTTCTGGAATTAGTATCGATCCTGAGGTGAAAACTTACTATGTGGAGCAATTTAAAAACAATGCTAATAATGCTGTTCCAGGAATTGATATTAGCTTCACAGAAGGCTTAAAAGAAAAAATTCGAGTTGAATCAAGATTGGTTTATGACGAGATCAGCCCTGATATTGAGTTTAGAGGTTCAATCGTAGATTTTAGAGTAACATCAGAAGCACCACAACCTGGTGAGCTTACAGCCTTAAATAGACTAACGATTAATACTTCTGTTGAATATATCAATAATAAAAAACCAGAAAAGGGCTGGAAACAGAATTTTCCATTCTTCTTCGATTTCTCTAGTGATACAGATCTGAGTGCTATTCAAGATGAAGCTATTCAAGCAATATCCGACCAGATTAATGAAGATATCTTTAATAAAGCCTTCACGGATTGGTAGTTTTAAAAGAGGACAGCTTTAGAGTAGAAGACAATATGGCCAGGTAAAAAGAGAGAGAGTGAATTGACTCTAACACACAAATTCACTCCCTCGCATGCTTACAAACTCATCAACTAAGAATCTTGTTTCTTCTGGAAAGACTGAATAATTTCTTCATCATCCTTTCCTAGGTTATCTAGTAAGAATTGTGTATCATCTGCAAATTCGTTATCTGGATGCTTTTCAAGAAATTGCTCGTATAGTTCTCTAGCTGCTTCGGTATTTTTTAGATCATTATCTAAAGTGAAAGCTTTTAAGAACAATGCCTGTGGCGCTTTTTCAAAGTTTGGAAACTGTTCATAAATCTTGTCATAGATAGACAATGCTTTGTTGAAATCTCTGATTGAACGAGCTGTTTCGCCTGCTCTGTGTAGTAATTGAGGGGCTTCAGAGTCCGTTTTCATATTGTCAGCAAAAGTCTCAGCAGAGTGGATGAATTGATTAGCTTTCGCAAAATCTATCCTCCCAGTCGAATCATTGAACATCTTCATACGAAGATCATTCAAACTAGATTTGATGATTGGTCCTACCTCATCTGGATAGTTAGCTAATGCTCTTTGTAGTAAGGTTCCTGCCTCTTGTGGATTATTCAAGTCATAGTAGACATTGGATGCTTTTAGCAAATAATCACTGTTTTTGGCTTGGTCATCTGGATGAGCATCTACATAAGCCATATAAGCCGTTGCCAATTGGACTGCTGTCTCTGGACTTGGATTTTCTTGCATACTTTTTTCTAGTCCTTCTACCGAAGTATCAGGCCCACCGCAAGCAAGCATGAATAAACACATTACGATCGTAGCGAATATTGGAGTCTTCATAGAATCGGTTTTGATTTGTTGAGCGGCTAAATTAGCTACTTTTATTGAGCTGTCCAATATGAACAAGTTTTCAAATTTGATGTTCCTAAAATAGCTTTTATCATAAATTCGTCAGCCTAATATGAGTTATCTCAAAGTTTTAATGATCCTGAAGGTATTAAATTACAATTATAAATAGTTGATAAACAGCTTATAAAATTCGACCTTGTTGATTTTGTCATTAAAAAAATGAGGTTGTGGGCTTGGAGAAAGAGTATTTGGCGAGCGACGAAGGAGCGGCTCTGTTTGTGAGCGTTTTGTAAAGCTCATTTTTAGGCAAAATCAATAAAGCCTTGACTTTCAGCTGTAGGCAGACCGTGTTTTCGCTTTGTTTTTTATTGAGAAAAAAAGGAAGAAGAAATAACTGAAAAACAAACAGTTGTAACAAGTAAGGAGGCTGTATAAAGAATTCCGAATTTTCTAGTGACTAAAAGAATTTATTGTATCAATTCCTGCCTGTAGTAGGTGAGGGTTTGAGCTTACTACTTAGTTTAATTGGATAATTATATTCACAATAAGCGGCTAGTCAAAATTGCTTGTATAATAAAATGGTCCCTTCGAAAATTATAAGTAACTGACGATAGGAAAGTTACGCATGGTTTTTGAAGGAATGCTAAAACTTTATTGTACCAATTTCAGCCAGAGGCTGATAGGTTCTAGCCTAACTACTTAAGCAAAATTTAATGGGGAAGTTGACTATTTTTTGGCACCGAAGAGATTTGCGTTTACATGACAATGCAGGACTATATAGAGCATTGAAAAATCAGAAGGATGTATTGCCACTTTTTATATTCGACAGGAACATTCTAGATGATTTAGATGATAAAAAAGATGCTAGAGTCTCTTTTATCCATCAACATGTTAATGCGATTAAGGAAGAGTTAGAGGAAATGGGCAGCTCCATGATAGTAAGATATGGCAAGCCCGAAGCAATTTGGCCACAGCTGATAGAAGAATATGATATAGAGGCGGTTTATACGAATAGAGATTACGAGGCTTACGCCAAAAAAAGAGATGGAGAGATTGCAAAACTTTTGCAGAAGGCGGATATCCCTTTCCATACTTTTAAAGATCACGTCATTTTTGAAGAAAGAGAAGTGGTTAAAAAAGATGGCGAACCTTATACGGTATTTACACCATACAGTAGAGTTTGGAAAGCTAAGTTAGATAGTAGAATGAGTATGACAGAAGAAGGAGTGGAAATTTCATACTACTTGGAGCCTTATCCAAATGACAAATATTTTGAAGCTTTCGCTAAAACAGATGCTTTGCCAAATATTAGTTTGCAGGAGATGGGATTTGAAGAGACTGATATATCATTTCCAGAAGAGGCTGTAAGGAGAGGTCTGATCAAAAACTATGATAAAACACGGAATTTTCCTGCCATCAATGGGACATCAAGATTAGGGGTGCATTTTCGTTTTGGAACAATTAGCATTCGCCAGAAAGCACTCAGTGCAAGAGCTTTAAATGAAACCTATCTAAATGAATTGATCTGGAGAGATTTCTATAGCATGATTCTTACAAACTTCCCTCATGTGGATGGAAATGCCTTCCGAGCAAAATATGATCGCATTGAATGGCGTAATAATGAGGTAGAGTTTGAAAAGTGGTGCCAAGGTAAGACGGGCTATCCAATTGTGGATGCTGGTATGCGTGAGTTGAATGCCACTGGTTATATGCACAATCGAGTACGCATGATTACAGCTAGTTTTTTGACCAAACATTTGTTGATTGACTGGCGATGGGGCGAGGCTTATTTTGCAAAAAAATTATTGGATTTTGATTTAGCTAGTAATAACGGGGGCTGGCAGTGGGCTGCAGGGAGTGGAACAGATGCGGCACCTTACTTTAGAATCTTTAATCCTTATTCGCAACAGCAAAAGTTTGATAAAGAGATGGAGTATGTCCGTCAATGGGTTCCAGAATATGGGACACCAACTTATCCAAAACCAATTGTTGATCATAAAGAAGCAAGGGAACGTTGCTTGGCAACTTATAAAGCAGGTTTGGATAACAATTAGAGTTCATAGGCTATGAAAACAATAAAAACAAATGAAAAGAAAAACATTGCACAAGGCATTATCAATGTTGATTGCATTGGTATGGTTGATGAACGGACTATTTTGTAAAGTGCTCAATTGGGTGCCAAGGCATGAGCAGATAGTTGCTAGAATTTTGGGAGAAACTCATTCCAGAAATTTCACCCTACTAATTGGTATTTCAGAAATAGTGATGACGGTTTGGATATTATCCAAGTTTAAACCAAGATTTAATGCTGTTGTCCAAATAGTAATTATTGGTCTTATGAATATTTTGGAATTCATTCTGGTTCCAGATCTTTTACTATGGGGACGGTGGAATGCAGTTTTTGCATTACTTTTTATGGGGGGTGTTTATTATAATGAATTTGTGTTGAGCAAGCAAATAATCTCCAAAATAACCAAATAATGTCTTTTAAAAATCATCCGTTTGCAGTTGAGGCATTTTTTGAAAGTTCAACTGTTTTGACATTTGCTGTTCCGAAAGAACAGTTACAATCTCTAATTCCAGAATGCTTAGAATTGGATACATTCAAGGACAAATGGGCATTTGTTGCCGTTGCCATGGTCCAAACCTCTGGTCTTCGCCCAAAGGGCTTTCCTAAATTTATGGGCAATAATTTTTTCCTTATAGGTTATCGGATTTTTGTGCGTTTTCGCAATCAAGCAGGTAAACGTTTGAGAGGACTCTATATTCTAAAATCGGAAACAGATAAAAAGAAAATGGAGTTGCTAGGAAATATTTTCACTCATTATAAATATGCTACAACGGATATTAATCAGAACATTTCAGAAGATATCAAGGTAATCTATTCCGAAAAATCAAAATTTCGATTGGAAATAGATACATCACAAGCTGAAGTTAGCATTCCTGAAAACTCACCATTTGCCAACTGGAAAGAAGCAAGGCGTTTTGCAGGTCCTTTACCCTTTACCTTTACCTACTTAGAAGAGCGGCAATCTGTTTTAATTATTGAAGGCGTTCGCCAAAATTGGACGCCAAAGCCTATTCATGTAAAAGAATATCAATTTGATTTTATCAATAGGCTAAATCTTCAAACCGTATTATTAGGCAATGCATTTGAGATTACTAATGTTCCTTATTTTTGGAGAAAAGGAAAAATTGAAAGATGGAATTAAGTAGAAAACCATTTCAAGGAGTATCCAATATAGTTCGTTTTAATTGGCATTTTTATTTGATAGCCACTTTGGTTGTGATGGGCTTAGTTATTGTCAACGAAACCTTACTAGTCAATTTCCATCCTTATTCCTCATGGTTGCTGTTATTAGGAGTATTGCCTATCGTGATTTCTCTGGTGGTGTCCTATTTTGTTTACGATTTATCTGATCTTTATCAGTTCAGATGGTTATCTAATTTGAATGGAAAAACTGTACTGAATATCAATGCAGGTTTTGATGAAACTTCAGCATTTATCAAGGCAAAAAATCCAAATAGTATATTGATGGTTTGTGATTTTTACGATCCAAATCAGCATACAGAAGTTTCTATTCAGAGAGCTAGAAAGTTATATCCGCCATTTAAGGGGACCATTCAAGTGAACACGAAGGAATTACCATTTTTAGATAATGCTTTTGATGTTACAGTGGCGATTTTATCTGCTCACGAAATAAGAAATGAAGAAGAGCGAATACACTTTTTTAAAGAGTTAAATAGAGTAACAAAGGAAGATGGCCAAATTATGGTGACCGAGCATTTAAGAGACCTCAATAATTTCTTAGCTTATACTATTGGTTTTCTTCATTTTTACTCAAAGGCCAGCTGGTTAAATTTATTTAAAAAGGCTAATCTTCTGTTGAAAGAAGAAATAAAAACCACCCCTTTCATAAGCACATTTATACTAGAGAATAATGGCCATACACTTTAAGATCATAGGAGTCATGTTGATTATTTTAGCTTTAGCTCATGCTGTATTTCCAAAATACTTTAATTGGGGTGAAGAGTTACAATCATTAAGCTTAGTTAATAAGGAAATGATGATCATTCACACTTTTTTTATAGCGGTTGGTGTATTTTTAATGGGTGTACTCTGCCTTACCCATACAACGGAATTAATTGAAACAAAATTAGGTAAAGTTATTTCTCTTGGCTTTGGAATTTTCTGGACACTTCGGCTAATCATTCAGTTTTTTGGCTATTCTTCAAAGTTATGGAAGGGCAAAATCTTTGAAACAAGTATTCATATTGTCTTTAGTGGATTATGGTTGTATTTGAGTGGAATTTTTTGGTGGAATTATCTGTTGTAGAGGTATCTCAAGAATCAACTTAGTCCATACTTTCATGAAAATATGGAATTAACATCTTACTTTAAGACATAATTCTATTTGTGCTGGAGACACTTAGATAACATAATAATCCGTCCAACTATTTCGAAAGATGAAAAGTACATTTTTATTTCTTGTATTCTATTTTTTAGTTGCCTCTAATAGCTATGCACAGGATGATCTAGTGCAATATGCTAATCCTTTAATGGGAACTGATTCCGAATTTAACTTATCGAATGAAAATACGTATCCTGCCATAGCTGTGCCTTGGGGTATGAATTTTTGGACACCGATGACTAGTAAAATGGGCGATGGATGGACTTACAGATACGATGAGTACAAAATCAAGGGATTTAAACAAACTCACCAACCAAGTCCATGGATTAATGATTTAATCCTGTTTTAGTTCTGATAATATTTTGACGATTACTCAATGGGTATAGGCGGATGCTGATTCAACCAAGCCAGAATTTCTGTAGGCTCGTCTGTTAAGAATAATAATTTACTGTATTCTTTACCCCAAGAAAGCTGTTTCAGCAAAGGGAAGATTAATGTATCGATTTCATATCGTTTGTGACCTAAAAAAACCATGGGACTGTAATAGTTAAAAGTGCCATAGTGATTTTGAGTAGCATCCATGAAAATTTCTTGAGTCGTTCCTGCACTTCCTGGCGCACAAACGATACCATAAAGACTAATGGCTAGTAAAGTATCCTCTCGAATACTATTGGAGAAATATTTGGCAATATGAGAAGCAAATAGGTTACTAGGTTCGTGACCATAAAACCAAGTTGGAATGGCCAAACTTTCATTTCCCTCCGGGAATTCTTCTAGCACATCTAATGCTTTTTGATTAAAATCTTTATTGGTGTAATATGGGGCTTGTTGTAAAATACCGATTGCTTTAAGCAAATCTTCATGTGGCTTTCCAGCAAAATATGCCCCTAGATTAGTTGCTTCCATAATACCCGGTCCACCACCAGAAACGATAAAATAGTCGTTTTCTGCAAGCAGCTTAGCGCTTAGTGCTGTTTTCATATAGTAGGAATCCGTTCTCTTCGTGCTATGTCCACCCATGAAACCCACACACTTCTTTTTGGTCATTCCCTGATCGTCATACTCCAGTAGCTCTCGTAGCGAATCATCCATGGCATGATCATGAATACGTTGCCAGAGTGCTTCATTGATGGTGGGATTGAACTTGGTGTCGTAGAAATGCTGATAGATTTTTAAATCAATACTTTGATCGTTTTCTGGATGATAACCCTCCATCAGTTCTTGCCAAGTGTATAAGGCATGTCGGAATGGATCATAGGGCAGGGAAGGAGGCGCTTTATAAATATAGGCTCCTTTTTCATGAAGAATGAGTTCATCTTTCATCAGCATTTTGCAACCAAGGAAAGTGATATTTTCGATCTGAAAGGCGGTCCAATCCATATCCAATTGTGTGAAATCTATTTCTTGGAAGGTACAATTCCGGAGTAATGCTCCATTTTGAGCAATGAAACTGCTAACATCCTCTAATTCATAAATGAATCTTTCATTACTAGGGTCGAATTTTTGCATTTATTATGGATTTGATCAAAGAACTGTCAAAAAGTAGAAAATATTTCTGTGAAATTTAGAGAAACTCTTTTCTTTGTGCTGACAAATTAGAATCTATACATCAACTTTACAAACACAATCTTGATGGTGTAGTTTATTTTTCCTTGTCAGCGTACTTTTATTTTACGCTTTATCCTTATCTTTAGGGGAATTGACTTAAATCATTAGCGAATTTTCGCCAAAAATTAAGTACAGTGGTAGAAAAAAAGAAGACAACTAGAAGATCTAAGAAACCTACTTACTCCAAAGAACAGTACCTTGAATGGTATACATTGATGCTACGTATTCGTAAATTTGAGGAGCGCGCATTAATGGCTTATGGTCAACAGAAAATTAGAGGTTTCTGTCACGTTTATATTGGTCAGGAAGCAGTTGCAGCAGGTATCGAATCGGCTATTCGCAAAGAGGATGCTATCGTGACGGCATATCGCCAGCACGGTATTGCCTTGGGTAGAGGTTTGGATGCAAATTCATGTATGGCCGAATTATTCGGAAAAGAAACAGGTGCAGTGAAAGGAAAAGGTGGTTCTATGCACTTCTTCTCGGCAGAGCATCGTTATTTTGGTGGAAATGGGATTGTGGGTGCTCAAATTCCTATCGGTACAGGTATCGCTTTCGCGGAAAAATATAAAGGAACAGACAATCTTTGTGTGACAATGTTTGGGGATGGTGCAGCTCGACAAGGTGCGTTATATGAGTCTTTTAACATGGCCATGACATGGAAAATTCCAGTCATTTATGTTGTTGAAAACAATGGCTATGCAATGGGTACTTCTGTAGCTCGTACTTCTAATGTCGGAGACATGTGGAAAATTGGACTAGCCTTCGATATGCCAAGTGAATCTGTAGATGGAATGGATCCAGTTGCTGTACATGAAGCTTTTGAAAAAGCGGCTAAACATGTTCGCGCAGGGAATGGACCTTATTATCTGGAGGTAAAAACTTACCGCTACAAGGGACACTCTGTATCTGACCCTGCAAAGTATCGTACCAAAGAGGAGGTACAAGATTACAAAGATCGTGATCCAATTAAAATGATTGAAGCATTGATCATTGACAAGAAGCTTGCTACTGCAGATGAGATTAAGGCCATTAAAGCAGATGTAAAGGCAGAAATTGACGCCTGTGTGAAATTTGCTGAAGCGTCTAGTTATCCAGATGCTGAAGAGTTATACACAGATAATTATGTACAAGAAGATTATCCTTTCTTGACATAATCCTTTAAATAGTTGAAAGCAAAGCACCTTTATTTTTGAAATAAAGGTGCTTTTTTTTATTCCAATCAAAAGTTTGTTTATTTTTGCGAGGTTTTTGGAACAAGCAAAATCATAAATAAGTAATGGCTAAAAGAAAAAAGAATCAGAAAAAGTCCGATGAAACACTAGTTGACATTGTTGAAGTACGCGACCAGGCGCAGAGTTTCATGGATAAAAACCGCAATTTGGTATTTGGCATTCTAGTAGGTGCAGTAGTAATTTTTGGTGGAATTTTTGCTTATAACAACTTTGTTGTTAAGCCAAAAGCTCAAGAGGCTGCAGGCCAAATGATGCAAGCACAAATCCAGTTCGATCGCGATTCATTTGCATTAGCATTAACGAACCCAGGCGGTGGAAAAAGTGGATTCCTTGATATTATTGATAACTATGGAGGTACTAATGCAGGCAATTTGGCATTGTACTACGCTGGTGTCTGTTACCTTAACTTAGGGCAATACGAAGCAGCTATTGATTATCTTAAAGACTATAGCCCGTCAGGCGAAATCACACCTGTTATGAAAAATGGTGCTATGGGGGATGCTTACTCTGAGTTGAATGACTTCGGTAATGCGATGACTTACTACAACAAAGCAGTAGGTGCTGGCAACAATGAAGTATTGACAGCTTACTACTTGAAAAAAGTAGGCCTGTTAAATGAACGCAATGGTGATTTTGCAGCAGCAAAAGAAGCATTCCAACGTATTAAGGATGAATTTCCAAGCTCTCCTTACGGAAGAGATATTGATAAGTATTTGGCTAGAGTAGCTGCTAAAAGCTAATCTTTCCAAATAATATGGAAATAAAAAAGGTAAGGCCGCTGGTCTTACCTTTTTTTGTTTAGAGCATAATTTTTAATTGTATATTAGCTTCCCATCACTCGAACTGAATTTACTATGAAATTATTCTCTAATAATTACATGAAATATAAGCAGCTTAGGTTTTATGTAATCACTCTGTTATTGTTCCCTTGCCTAAGCATTTCTGCACAAAATATCTTTAGAACAACCTGCCAAGGAAACTTTTCCCGACTAGATTCATTACTCCAAAAATCACCTATCGATACCTTAGATCATAGAGGAAGATCATTGCTTCATTGGGCGGTTGCTTGTAAACAAGAAGATCTATTTGATGAATTGGTCAATAAAGGGATTGATATTCATCTGGAAGATCATGATGAGCAAACACCTTTGCATCTGGCTGTAAAGTTTGATAGAAAACTTTATTTTAAAAAACTTCTTGAATTAGAAAGTAATAAGGAGTGGACAACTTATTATGGCGCTTCCTTATTGGAATTGGCAGTTCTTGATCATAATATTTTTATGGTGAAGCAATTGATAAAACTTGGAGTCGATATAGATGCTGTAAACGAACGGGGCAGCACGGCCCTTGAAATAGCGAATAGACTTGGGGCTAAGAAAATGATACATGTACTAGATTCATTAGGGGCAGATCATAATAAAGTGCGTACTATTGAACTATTTGGCGCATTTATGGGACAAACTGATCCAGCTTGTAAAGCTCAAATATTTGCTAATAATTTTATTTCTACGGAGGAGTCGGAATTTGGTTCTGTGTTTAACAAGGATAATACTGCGTTTTTTTATGCAGTAGATGTTGATGGAAATGGTAGAAATGAAATCAGATATTCTGAGTTAATGGGCAATAAATGGAGTCAGCCAAAAACGATTCTTACTCATGAAACCTATGGATACAATGATCCTTTTTTATCTCCTGATGAGCAGAGATTATATTTTATTTCAAAGAGGCCATTGGATGGAAAAGGGGCGATGAAAGATTTCGATATTTGGTATGTCGAACGCTTGAACAATACTTGGTCTGAACCGATCAATGCTGGACCCAATATTAATTCATCAGCTAATGAATATTATATCTCTTTTACAAAGGATGGAAGCATGTATTTTTCTTCCAATGTAAATGCACCAGAAGAAAGGGAACAGTATGATTTTGATCTCTATTCTTCAAAATATATTGATGGCGAATTTCAAAAAGCTATTCCTGTAGGAAAGCCTGTCAATACCGAAGAGTATGAGGCAGATGTCTTTGTAGATCCAAATGAGCAGTATCTGATCTTTTGTAGTACCAAAGCAGGTGGGTATGGTAGAGGAGATTTGTATATCAGCTTTAAAAAGAAAGATGGCACATGGTCAAAGTCTGTCAATATGGGCGAGGAAATCAATACAAAACATCATGAACTCTGTCCTTTTGTAACAATGGATGGAAGGTATCTATTTTACACGAGTGATCAGGATATTTATTGGGTAAGTACCAAAATTATTGACAAAATACGAGAACGAAATCAATAAAATACGAAGGTATGATTCAACGTCTTACCTTATTTTTTGTTTGTTATATCAAAAAGTAAAAAAATGGCAAGCGCATTAAAGAATTTATCAGAATACAATGAAAATGATCTGCCGAAAGCAGATGACTTATCTTTTGGAATTGTTGTAGCAGATTGGAATAAAGAAATTACACATGCCTTATACGAAGGTTGTTATGATACTTTAGTGAAACAAGGAGCTAAAGAAACAGCTATTCATACGATTCAAGTGCCTGGTGCTTTTGAACTACCATCAGGTGCAAAATTGCTTTTAGGTAAGCATAAATTGGATGCTGTGGTATGTATTGGTTGTGTGATTAAAGGAGAAACAAGTCACAATGAGTATATCAATAACGCTGTAGCTACCGGTATTACGCAATTAAGTCTTCTTTCGGGGAAGCCAATCATTTACGGCGTTTTGACGCCAAATGATGAACAGCAAGCGAAAGATAGAGCAGGAGGGAAGTATGGCAATAAAGGAGTAGAAGCTGCTGTGACGGCCATTCGTATGGCCTCGTTAAAAAATGAGTTGCCTTCTGCAAAGAAATCGATTGGGTTTGGATCATAAATTCTAAAAAGTCAAAGCTCGATGATATTTCATCGAGCTTTGATTGATTTTATTATTTTGTAAACTGTTCCGCGAACCGGCTTTCTGCTGTCTCAATTACTAATAAGTAATTACCAGCAGGTAAGTTAAGCGGCTAGTCAAAATTGCTTGTATAATAAAATTGTCCCTTCGAAAATTATAAGTAACTGACGATAGGAAAGT
>JAKVCU010000006.1 GCA_022448955.1 Saprospiraceae bacterium | reverse complement strand
TTGCTTGTATAATAAAATGGTCCCTTCGAAAATTATAAGTAACTGACGATAGGAAAGTTACGCATGGTTTTTGAAGGGACGTTAAAATTTTATTGTACCAATTTTCTAGCCTTACTACTTAAACAAAAACGAATTAGTTAATAGCTCACAACTTGTAGCGTATCTAACTTAGTCCTTACTATCAAGTATTTACTTAATTTGGCTTCATCTCTTCGTTTGGCTGCCCTAGTTTTACGCCTATTCCAATGGATAAAGAAGGTTGGAATTTCTTCGAGGGAAGTTTGAAAGTCAGTTTGTTTGGCTTTCGCAAAACCCATATTCTGAATATCTGAGAACAAGATTTTGGTTTCATCACAAACCTGCGCAAAATTGATAGTATCAGCAGTTAAGCTATCTATGCGTTGTTGCAGGGCTTCAATATTTCGCTCTTGCTCTGATTTAGCTTTATTTACCGTTTGTAGGCGATTTGCGATAGTTCCAAGGTTTTGTAATTCAAGCTGCATCTTCTCTACCTGTTCTAGGCCAAGGTCTGCATCTTGTATAAGACTGAGGGTTGTATTTCTTAAGCCTACTTCTTTTAACCCCCTGTAGTAATTTTCTAGGGAGTCTTCCGGAATATTTTCTCCGAGTAATTGAAGGACTAGTTTTTTACGAGTGGAATCTCCCCGAAGTAAAGAATAATCAATACATTTTGTATTGGATTCATCACCGAAATAGCTTGATATAAAAATTTCTACTTTTTGTTGGTCTTGTTGTTCTAGCCATAATCGGTATAGGATTTGAGCACTAGGGATAATTAGAATTAAGCTAAAAATGATAATACCTCTTCTATTTCTTCGTGCCTCTTTTTCATTCATATGTGCTTTCAATGGAAATCTTAGAAACTTGATAACTGTATAGGTAGTAATCGTAATGAAAAAGGAGTTTAAGAAAAATAGATAAAAAGAATTTGCCATGATATCCCACTGCGCATTTGCTATTCCATAACCTGTTACACAGAGTGGAGGCATTAATGCTGTAGCAATAGCTACTCCTGGTATAGCGTTGCTTTTATCTTTTCGGGAAGTAGAAATAATACCTGCTAAACCACCAAATATAGCCACTAATCCGTCCAGTACCGTAGGTGCTGTTCTTGCGCGAATTTCGTCAGTGATTTGTCCAAAAGGTGTAATAAGAAAGTACAAAGTGCTGGTAAGCAGAGCAATAGCGATGGCAATTAAAAAGTGCCTTGCAGAGATGAATAGAGTATCCCTATCATTAATACCTACACCAAGACCGATACCCAGAATTGGAGACATTAGTGGAGAGATAAGCATGGCGCCAATGATGACTGCTGGAGAATTAAGGTCTAAACCTAGAGAGGCAATCATAATGGAGCACATCAACAACCATGCATTAGAACCCCGCATTCGCTTATTATGTTTAATAGCGATGATGGTTCCTTCTCGATCTGATCCTTCATTAATGTCCATTAGATCACGAAACCATTCTTTGATGGATTTCCAAAGTTCTTCTAATATCTCTTTGGTAGATCGGTTTTGTTTTGTAGGAGTTGTTGGTTTTTCCATTTGTTTGAAGTGCTTTAGATTAGGAGGCCACAATCCCGCCATTTAGACGACCATCTATCATCTCAAGTCTTCGATCACTCATCTGTGCTAGCTCCTCATTATGCGTAACAATGACAAAGGTTTGATCAAAATCTTCTCGTAATTTAAAGATCAACTGATGTAATTCTTTAGATGAGCTACTATCTAGATTACCTGAGGGCTCGTCAGCAAAGACAATAGATGGGTGATTGATGAGTGAACGAGCGACGGCTACTCTTTGTTGCTCCCCTCCTGACAATTGGGTTGGCTTGTGATCCATCCGATCTGCCAAGCCCAGATAGTCTAGTAGTTCTTTAGCTCTTGCCATAGCTGCCGACTCGGCAGTTTTTTTGATAAATGCGGGAATACACACATTCTCAAGGGCTGTAAATTCTGGAAGTAGATGATGAAATTGGAAAACAAAGCCAATCTGACTATTGCGAAAAGCCGCTAATTTTTTTGCCGAAAGGCCAAAAACTTCTATACCATCAATTTTTAAAGAACCGGAATCACCTTGATCTAAGGTGCCTAAGATGTGTAAAAGAGTACTCTTTCCAGCACCTGATTTACCAACAATGGAAACCACTTCTCCTTGCTTAATTTGTAAATCAACTCCTTTTAGTACTTCTAAGTTACCGTATGACTTCTTCAAATTCTGAGCTTCTATCACTCTTTTTAATTTTTATCTATAATGAAATCCCAAAATAGCAAAATATATTGAAGCATTTCCCTTCAATATATGTGGAACTGCTAATCTGATCCAAGTATAAAAAGGGGAGAGCATAGATGTATGCTTTCCCATGTATTTATAAATGAATTTAAGATTATCAAATTTTTCTATCATCTAGGTAAAATATCCTACTAAAATGATAGTGATTATTAATAAGATGACTGCAAGGTATCTATAGTTTTTGAACCAAGGCAAATCAGCTAATTCTTTTGTCTCCTCCTTGAATAGCTGATTATTCCAAGTGAGTGAATCTACTTGCTCTTGAGTAGGCGGAGGTGTTTGCAAACTCACCACTACATGTACTAGCATGCATAATAACCATAAAATAAAGGCCATACTTAAGAAATGGATACTGGTAAGGCTTTCAATCCAGGCTGCGGGTTCACTACCTTCTGGCAATCCATTTACATAGATTTTAAGTATCAACATAAAAATGGCAACTACAAAACCAAATAACAAGCTGGCAATGGAACCTGTTGCACTTGCACGTTTCCAGAATAGACCTAGTAAGAAAGTGGCAACGGCTGGTGGAGCAGTATAACTAATTACTAATTGTAAATATTGCCATAATGAGTCGGATACTTTTTCAATAAAAGGAACCCAAGCTGCTGCTAAAACCACAAGTGCGAGAGTAGAAATTTGACCTGCTCGTACTAATTGCTTGCTGCTTATATTAGGTGATAAGTTTTTTACAAAATCCATCGTAATCAATGTAGATGCAGAGTTGAATGTTGCCGAAACAGACGACATCATCGCTGCTAATAGGCCAGCCACTACAAGACCCAATACACCAGAGGGTAATAACTTCATGAGCAAGACCGGATATGTTAAGTTTACACACTCACTTAGGTCTTGACAAGCTGTACCATCCGCTGTCATATAGTTCAAACCAGAAATATCCAAATCACTAAATACTAATAAGGCTAAGACACCAGGTACGATCATAATAAATATGACAGGTAGTTTCAGTAAACCTGCGAATAATGCGCCCCAACGACCATGATTTAAATCACGTGCACCTAATACGCGTTGTACCATAAACTGGTTATTCGCCCAGAAGTAAAAACCTAATAATGGAACTCCGGTTAAAAGTCCATACCAAGGCATGAATTCATCATTGGCTGGGCGTATCATACTGAAAGCCTCCCTTGCATTACTGGGGGCATAATGTCCTGCTTCTTTGGCAGCTTCTATGCTAGGAACACCACCACTCTGTATTTTTTCTGTTAATGCCAACATCATATCACTCCAACCACCACCAAATTCTTGGAAGGCATAGTAAGTCAATAGACAAGAACCAATGACTAATAATACGGCCTGAATAACTTCTGTTTGGATGACAGAGTTTAGGCCACCAGGAATCGTATAAGCAGCCGCTGCCATAGCTAGGAGAATAATGATTTGCCAACTTGGCAATTCTGGGAAAAGCAGCTTAAGTACAATACTACCTACATATAAACCAGCTGCTGTATCTACCAAGATATTGCCGATAATAGTAGTAAATGAGAAATAATACCTTGAGCGGCGATCATATCTTTTTTCTAGAAACTCAGGCATGGTGTAAACGCCAGATTTCAGGTAAAAAGGTAAGAAAAAGATCGCAAAGAAAATCAAGACGACGACTGCAAACCATTCGTAGTTGTAGACATGCATGTTGGTCTTGTAGGCATCACCAGCCAAACCAATTAGGGTAGAACTTGAAATATTTGCAGAGAATAGTGCAATACCTACAATCGGCCATGTCATACCTCTTCCTGCTAGGAAATACTCTTCTGAGGAGTTTCTTTTTCCATGGTATATCCCATAAGCAATAATTAATACTGCATATAGTATCATAATACTTATGTCGAGTGTACTAAGATTAAAATTCATTGACTTTTAAGTTTGTTATGCTTTGAAAAATACGTTTTGCCGGAGAAAGCTAGTGAAAATGAAAGACATTTTCTAAGATTCATTTAACCACCTTATATTTTTTGTAAAAAAAATTGAGGGAACTAGGCAAAAAAAGAGAGCGAAGTGACTAAGCTCCGCTCTTCTAAGAAATCACCCGACTGTTATTATAAAGTACGTAAAATGTACTGTAATAATAATCTTTAGATAGTTGACAAGCACATTTGGAACAAATTAAATTGTTTCTTTCTTTCTACACAATTTTTCAAATTTCGCTTGTCTAATTCAAAATTAAGCATTCCTTCACAAAAATAGAAGGTTGGTGTTAAAAGAATCTTAATTTTTTCGAAATATACTGCAAAATAGACAATATCTGAAGTGGTTTGCTAAAATTCTGCTAAATCCATTTTTCACCACCACATATTTTACCTTATTCTCATGAATTATAATTTTGTAAGTATCTGTAAATCAATTTTATAAATAGATTCATCCAGCTATGCTTGTGCGTGTTAGTTCTGAGGAGCTAAATAAAAATTAAATTCATTTTCTTGTAAGGAGGCACTTATTCCATCAAAAATGGAGTATGAACTATGTCTTCTATGGCATTCTGAGTGTAATAGTACATGGGTTTGTGTTGAAAGAAGTTGTAATGTATACCCCATTTAATGATAAGCACACAAAAGTATAAACGAAATATGGAAATAGCGTCATATCAGTTTTTTAACCAGAAAGGAAGTCATAGCCTTTACGTCGATATATACTAAATAAATCCAAATCGTAGGAAAGATGAATACTATCTAAGATCATGCCTAATATAATTGTTCTACTCCTTTCATTGGTTCCAAGAATATTATTAATCATACTCTTTTCTATTTCTAGGCTGAGATTATTTACAGTATGTATACAGCCGTATCTTTTATGTAGGTTGTGTATTTGTAGAATTTTCATCTAATTGGTTTTCGCAATATTTTGCTTTTCTGCTTCTAACCTAAAGTACAATATGTTAAGGATTTGGGGCTCTAATTATTGATTAAGGAACTGAAATTTCAGACAAATAGCCACTTTTTAAATGTTTAATTGTTGCTTGATTGAAAGAGAAAGGCCACTTTTGCAGCTCAAGCAATTAAATACGCCTTTTAATGACAGCAGAAGAGAACTATGAGAAGTTTCTAGCATATTATCATTCTAATGATTTTGTCAATGCCCTTTCCCAAATTGATCAGACGATTCGAATAGCACCAGGTAATACTTTTTACCTTGGAGCTAAGGGAAGCCTATTAATGGATATGGAAAAAATCGAAGAAGCTTTCCAGATCTTTGATCAGATTGTAACTTTAGAACCAGATAATGCCAATATCTATGAGCATAGAGGGACGCAATATTGTTTGATTGACGAATTTGATTTGGCTATTAAAGATTTTGAACAAGCTATTGAGATGAATCCTTATGGGGCGTCCGCCTATTATTTAAAAGCCTGTGCCTTATTAGATACAGATCGTTTAGTGGAAGCCATTGCATCTTTTGATCAAGCTATCGCTATCGAGCCTTCGAACGAAGAAGCTTATCGGGAGCGTGGAAATGCATATTTGAGAATGGGTGAAGTGGAGAAAGCGCTAACGGATTTTCAACAGATGAGGGCAATGGATTCAACGGATCCAGAACTATCCTTTCAACTAGCGAACTGCCTTTTTCAGCTCGATAGTGCCAAAGAAGCCCTAGAAGAAATTAAGAACAACCTTATATTAAATCCTGAAAATGCCCTAGGTTTTTATTTAATGTCTCTAATATTGCTGCGGCTTGAGCAGAATGAGTCAGCTCTAGAAGCTATCGAAAAATCATTGGATTTAGATAGTCAAAATATTCGTTTTCAGTATCAGAAAGCTTGCATACACGAAAAACTAGAGGAATATGTTACAGCAAAAAAGATATTAAAAGCTATTCTATCCCTAGATCCCTCATATGCAATGGCTTGGCATAAATTGGGGCAAATTTTGAAAAAAATGAATAAATTAGAAGAAGCCTTAGAAGCCTTAAAAAATGCCATTGAATTAGCACCTGAAAATATTGAAATCAGGAATATTTATAATAAATTGCGACAAGACATGAAAAAATAATTTTTCTTCCCGAATATTTAATACGACATAACAGGGGCGCAGGCTAGAATATCCTATTTGGAAATGTTATTCCGGTCTATTTTTCCAGGCACCACCTACTCAACGAATTTCTAAACAAAACATCAAGTGGATTAAGCTAATGCACTAGTATGTCCTGTTGACTCAGAACATAAAGGGTATTAGCAAAATACGGTCTAATCATTTATCCAATGATTACTCATCATCTTTATAGATATGCTCAAGCAAAATAGGCAGTGGCAAGGGATGGAGTAGTTTAGATGGTAGTAGGCAGATATAAAAGACTGATCAGGGTACTTCAAGGGGGGCTAGCATTGATCGAGGGAATTAAAAGTCTACTAACAAGGTTTTCAAGCGACAAAAGTTATTCATAAAAAATCAACACCATTCTGATGAAAAAAATATTATTGATTCTTTTTATGGCGCTCTCTCAATTTGGGAATGCTCAAGATTTGTATGACATAAACAGTCTTCGAGAAATAACTATCAAGTTTTATGATCCAGATTATCACCAAACCCTAGTTGATTGGTTTAATGCGGATGATGGGAGCCGCTTGCCCGCTACACTTGAAGTAGACGGCGTACTCTATGACAGTGTCGGGATTCGTTATAAAGGAAATATATCCTTTTTGTTAGCCGAATTGTTGGAGACGCCAAAATTTCCTTTAAACATTGATATGAATGAGTATATCGATGATCAACATTTAATGGGGTATAAGAAATTAAAGTTAGGGAATTTATTTACAGATCCCACTTGCATAAGGGAGGCTGTGGCTTATGAAATTTACAGAAAATATGGAGTAGCACCCAAAAGTAATATCATAAAAGTTAATATTGGGATTGTTGGGGAAGAGGCTTCTTATTATGGGGTTTATTCAAATTCGGAATCTATTAATAAGGATTTTTTAAAAGAGCATTACGATTGGAAAAGAGGCCCATTAGTAAAGTGTGATCCCAATCCTGCTGCAGAAGATATTACTTGCGATAGTAGTGGTTTGGGAAATGGTACTGGTGGAGAACAAGTAATTGCTTTACCAGATCTAGTTTGGTATGGACCAGATAGCTGCCAATACTATTCGAATTATGAGATGAAAACAGATTATGGATGGAAAGAGTTAGTGGAATTTATTGATCTCTTAAATCATGAAGATAGCCTCTTGTATGATCATTTAAATATTGATGGCGTATTGTGGTATATGGCAGTATCCATGGTTATCCCTAACCTTGATACCTATTTTGGAAAAAATATCAAGAACTACTACATGTATAAACATAAGGATAGTCTTTGGCATATGATACCCTGGGATGTTAATGAAACCTTCGGTGGGGTAATGGGGAATGCTCATCCAGATTGGGATATTTTAAAGTGGTTTAATTCTAATGAGCCTAATCGTCCATTGATTTGGCAGATTTTAAAGCAGGATCGATACTTTAAGCAGTATTTTGCTCATATCAGAACGGTTATAGAAGAAAACTACAATGAAGAATATATCAGGACTCGAGTAGATTCCATTCAACATTTAATTGAGCAAGCGGTGATGCATGATCCTTATAAAAGGTTTGAGGATGAAGACTTTCGCAACAATGTAGATCAGGATGTTACTGATCCTGATTTAGCCTTTTTATCTTATCATAAATCTATCATTCCCACGATGAATGAGCGGTTAGAATATTTGATGGATCATCCAGAGATTATGAAAATTCCACCCACCTTAATGAATACCAGCAGAAGTATTGAAGAGCCTGAAGAAGGCCAAGATGTTTGGGTTACTGCCGAAGTTACTAATGCTACAAAAGTAGATTTGATGATTACTACCAATAAGGTCTATGCCTCTTATTTTGAGCCATTCGAAATGAAAGATGACGGTTTAAGTAATGATGGTGCCGCAGGTGATGGTATATACGGAGCTCTAATTCCTTTTCAAGCCTTGGATGAGAAAATTAAATATTATGTGAGAGCCCAAAACGCTGAAGCTATGATTTTGGAACCAAGAAGAGCAGAGTATGAATATTTTAAATACAAAATTAAAGCTACTACTAGCACAAATACGGAAAAAGCTTTAGATAGGGGTAAATTATGGAGTATCTATCCAAACCCTGCCAAGGATTTTATAAATATCACTGGAGATTTGGAAGGAGTGAATGCCATTAAAATATATGATTCAACGGGTAAACTAGTTGAGCAACTAGTTCATCCTCTTGGGAATAGCATTTCAACAGCTCATTTGTCTAGTGGATTTTATGCAGTATCTTTTTTAACGGATAAAGGCGTAGTACTCAAAAAATTACTGCTTACTCATTAGTGACTCAAAATATTCCAAAGTCATTTTGTTATTCCATTCCATGAACACCTTTTGCAAATGATCGTTATAGCATGAAATTTAGGTATTAATGAGAATGAGATATCAAAAACTAAGACTTGTTTTAGGAGACCAATTGAATGCTGGGCACACTTGGTGGAAGGACCAAGACGAGCGTGTTTTGTATGTAATGATGGAATGCCTATCAGAAACCAATTATGTTCGCCACCATATCCAGAAAGTGATTGGTTTCTTTTTAGCCATGCGCCATTTTGCGAAAGCAAAACGGCAAGAAGGTCACAACCTATTATATCTCACTTTGGATGATGATCGCAACCAGGAAAGTATAGTGGATAACTTATCTTGGATCATTAAAAGCTATGAGATACAAGCTTTTGAATATCAATTACCTGATGAATATCGCTTAGATGAATCCTTGAAGGCATTTTGCGAAAAGCAAAAAATAGATTGCCAGGCTATAGATTCAGAGCACTTTCTAAGCACTAGAGATGCAGTAGAAAAGCAATTTGAAGGCAAAAAGATGTATTTGCTGGAAAGCTTCTATCGAAAGATGCGCAAGAATTATAATGTTTTGATGGAGGAAGATGGTAAAACACCATTCACTGGACGTTGGAATTACGATGCGGAGAATCGTAAAAAAATGCCCAAAAATGTTGATATCCCACCTCCCAAGCATTTTTACAGAAATGTGCAAGAGATGATTGATTTGCTGAAAAGCAAAGAAGTAAAAACCATTGGAAAGGTAGATGCACAAAAGTTTAATTGGCCGATTACCAGAGAAGAGTCTTTGGACTTATTGGAACATTTTGTATGTTTTCAATTACATCACTTTGGAACTTATCAAGATGCTTTGACTGCACGTGGTTATTTATTGTTTCATTCGAAGCTTTCTTTTGCGATGAACATTAAAATGTTGCATCCATTAGAAGTGGTGAATCGCGTGATTCAGTATTGGCAAAAGTATCAGGATAAGATTGATATTGCTCAAGTCGAAGGCTTTGTCAGGCAGATTATTGGCTGGCGGGAATATATGCGAGGAATCTACTGGGCGAAGATGCCCGCTTTCGCGGAAATGAATTATTTCGAGCATAATGCGAAGCTTCCAGACTTCTTCTGGACTGGGGATACAAAAATGCGATGCTTATCGCATGCCATTGGGCAATCTTTGGATTATGCTTATGCGCATCATATTCAGCGTTTGATGGTAACCGGAAACTTCGCTTTGCTTTTGGGGGTTCACCCCGATGAGCTTGATGAGTGGTACTTGGGTATTTATATGGATGCTATTGAATGGGTTGAAATAACCAATACTAGAGGGATGAGCCAATTCGCGGATGGAGGTATTGTTGGCACTAAACCATATGTTTCCTCCGCAAATTATATTCATAAAATGAGTGACTACTGCAAAGACTGCCACTACGATCGAAAGGTGAAATATGGAGATAAGGCTTGTCCTTTTAATAGCCTGTATTGGGATTTTTATGATCGCCATACCGAGAAATTATCTAAAAATCCACGTATAGGCATGATGTATCGTACTTGGGCTAAAATGGATGGCGAAGAAAAAGCAAAAATTTTAGCGCAAGCTCAAGTATATAAAGAAAATGCAGATCGCTTGTAGCGCTACATTTCTTCACCTACTTCACTTTTTCGTTTGACTAAAACGATTTTGTTATACAAATAAAGCACAGCTACAGAGAAAGCAGCTGAAGAAATAATTAGTGCCACATTTAATATTCCATCTGCTGAAAAAGAAATCCGCAGTAGCACCGTAGAAACAACAAATCCAGAATTTCTGATTAATTGACTATAGTCATGCGTATATTTAAGTGAAATGAGCAGAATAAAAACTTCTACCATAGTCAGAATGCTAAAAAACTCATGGTAAAATATACTGTTGATATCTCGTGCCTCTTGGATAATATTTGCATTGAGTTGTTGTACTTCAAAAATCCATCCACCAAAGCTTAATGAGGTTACAACTAAAAGTACTGGAATGAGTAAAACAGCAATCGTTTTTTTCATATGGATGAACTTACGGATGTCTTGATTTTCTTCTACATAAATGGTCTTACTACTGAATCGGTTAAACCAAAAAATGAGAAAGAATAGGGTAAGAAAACCTAACATATCCACCGTTAACTGCATATTGTAGCTACTCGCAAACCATTCTCCATTAAATTCAATCTTTGAGATATCTTTAAATATCCTACGAATAATTACTAAGGATATAATTTCAAATTGCTTACCAATAGAGACTGTAAAAGATTTAGGCAAAAAATAAATTAATAGATAGACTTCAAATATCAAGATAAAGGAAAAAGGTGTATAAATGGCTGCTAAAGGATTTTCAAATAATTCATCAGAACCTGACCTAATTGTAAAAATATCTAGATGGTGCAGCCCAATGAGGGCAAGGTGAAGTAAAAAACCACCAACACTTAAGTAAATGATTATTGTTTCAAACCGGTGTTTGAATTGTTCGCTGAAAAGAATCTGAAATAGTTTATCAATTTGCATGCACAAGTCTTTTAGCTTAAAGGAAATGAGCCATGTATAGCTTGCTCCATACGATGGAATAGAGAGTAAGCTAAATTACTATGCATTTTGTAGAGGTCTTGTTACTCTTTAAACTAACGGATTAATTGGAGTAATACAACTTCCACCAAAATGTGCAACAACCTAGTTTACGGTATACTAAATACTTTGTTACTCAAGTTACAAAGTACTAAATTATAAAAAGTATGTAAAACTTTTTTTGTATAGGATAGAAAGCAGATCAATAGATATCAAATAGAGTAGTGAACTCGCCTAAATTATTCAGCTTATCATTCAATTTGGCTTTCCTTTTACCATTTATTATATTGATATTCAGTGGTTTATGATCCAAGCCATTTCTTAAATTTCTTCACTCTTTCTCTGGTGACGATTGCTTCTAAATCTGTTTTTGGTCTTAAATTGATAATCAGACGATTATTAAAGTAGCCGGATATTTTTTCAATAGACTCAATATGCACAATCAACTTCCTGTTAATTCTAAAAAACTGCTCGGGATTAATTAAATCTTCTAGCTGATCCATGGTATAATCAAGCGCATATTTTTTATTTGATTTGGTTTGTATAAAGCTTAAACTTTGATCAGAAAAGAAATAAGCAATTTCTTCAACTCCAACATAATTAAAGGATTGGCCTGTTTTTATTAAGAAGCGTTGCGTATAGTTCTCTTGACTGATGCTTTTGAGTAAATCTGTAAAGAACGACTTGTTATAGACAGGCTTTTTATAATGCAACTGCTCAAACTTTTGCAAAGCAGCTGCTAGTTCCTCTTCATCGATAGGCTTCAATAAATAATCTACACTATTGACTTTAAATGCTTGAATGGCATATTCATCATAAGCGGTAGTAAAGATGATAGGTGATTCAATCTGCACTTTCGTGAAAATATCAAAGCTTAGTCCATCTGCTAGTTGGATATCCATAAAAACGAGGTCGGGTGCTTCGTTTTGCTCAAAAAAATGAACGGCATCTTCTACACTGTCAATCACCCTAATGATTTGTGCATTAGGTTTTGCGTCAAGCAATAGTTGTTCCATTCGCTTGGCTGCACGATGTTCATCCTCTATGATTAGTACCTTCATTGACTTATATTTTTATTAGAGGGATCGCAACGATAAATTGTTCATCTTTCTCCTCTATGACTACTTGCTGATTCGTAAAAAAGCGATAACGGTTGCGTATATTTTCTAGTCCCACTTTCGTGGAAGGCATGATTTGATTCTTTTTTTGGATATTATTTTTTACGACCAAGTATTGATCACCTTTGGTGCTAACTTGAATTCGCAGTGGCTTAGATTTAGAAATAATATTATGTTTAATCGCATTTTCAAATAAAATTTGTAGTGCTAATGGCACCATTTTATAAGGTCCCAAAGTGGCAGGGATATCAAATTGCACGTCTAGGCTTTCGCCAAATCTTTCACTCTGCAAAAATGTATAAGAATGAATAAACTTTAGCTCCTCAGACAAAGAAACTAGTTTTTTTTCTCGAATATCTAAAATGTATCTATAAACTTTGGAGAGTCTTTTCAGAAATGAAATCGCTAACTTTTGATCTTCTTCTACAATGCTCATTAAGGTATTTAAGCTATTGAATAAAAAATGAGGATTGACTTGATTTCTTAATCCTTCCAACTGTGAACGAATGGATTCTTGCTTTAATCGCTCCTGCTCCATGATGGATAGTTTCAATTGGTCGTAGAAATAAATACTTTCATAAATCGATAGAAATAGAAGGGAAGTGGTGATATTCACACCCATTATTTGAAAGGCAGTCGGCTGATGCTCAGGGCAAATTCCTAATTGATCTAAGCCCTGCCCTAAAGGGATTCCTATAATAAACATATAGGCTAGCGAGTAGATTGCTTGTTGTATAATTCTTTTCCTAGTTGCACTAAATGATAGGTGTTTTTTTCTTAACCTAATAACGATTAAACGCGAACCTTCCCAATATACCAACGCAAAAATACCGGCTTCTACCCATTTGGGGTAATAGTCTTTAAAGCTATTATATTCCAAGCCAAAGAACATCAATGGAATGCAAAAACCTAATACCGGGATTCCAAATACCCTTAGCCATAAATCATTAAATCCAATATATTGATTGTAAGGTCTCAAAGATTATCCTTTAAAGTTTAAAAAGCGACACCCGATTGAAAAAACAGGATACCCAAATAAGTTGAATAAATTTACTTTTACTTCTGATGTTCGTTTGGATATCTATTTTTAAACGATGGGTGCCGCGTTCGTTTTTCGCAAACAGTGTAATAGATACCTTTTAACCGTTACCTATTACACGATTAACCCCTTAAAATTGTATTCTATACATGAAGTCCGGGAAGAATCCAATTTGATTTACCTGATTGATTTCGTTTGTATTTTCGTTGTAACGTAGCGCGAAGATGTTCTCGTTATTCGTAATATTTTGAATATCAAAGTAGAACTGGTGCGATAGCTTCCGCTTTGCACTATTAAACTGGAAGCCAAACTTCAAATCCCAACGGAAGTATGGATCTTGTTGTAAACTGAATGCTTCATCTTCTTTCAACACTTCTGTTCCTGCCAAGCGAGATGCTTCTAAATCCACTGGTGTATAATAACGGCCACCTGCTGTTGTAATTTTAGTATCAATGGTAAATGCATTGCGCTTATCTTTACCAAATTTAAACTCTTTACCTGCAAGGATATTCAGCACATAACTATTATTGAAGGCAGCGTTTCTTTCAATACCATCACTAGCTGTATACTTCGAATCAAATACAGAGGCTGTTAGCAACCCGTAGTAACCTTTACTGAAGAATTTCTCTACAGTCAACTCAATTCCTGTATTATAACCAGTACCCGTATTTTGTAATCCAAATGCATCATCTGGGAAAACGAAGTCCGCACCTACATTTAGGATAGAAAAACTAGAAGGATTTGGTTCAACCGGTACATCGCTGATATCTTGGTAGTATACTTCTGCTTTTGCTCTCCAATTGCTACCCAATCGGATATCATACCCTAATACATAGTGCTTAGAACGAGTGAAATCTAAATCTCTATTTGTTTCTTCAAATACGCCTGGAGCAGTCTGTTCTCTCAAAAGCATAATTGGCAATGGTTGTGTCTGATGGTGTAAACCATAACCTAAACTCAACATCTGATTCGGTAAGAATGACCAGTTTAATGCAGCTCTTGGTTCCAGAGCAAAAGTTTCATTAAGACTTAAATATTGACTGTGTAAACCTGCATTTAGCGTAAGCTTAGATGTAATTTTGTATTGTGCTTGTCCAAAGGCTTGTAAAATGTTTGTCCCTTCATTAAATTCATAAACCCTTACCCAATCCGGAATACCATCGTCATCAACATCTGGACGGCCATCTCTGTCATTGAACGCCAAGTCGTAATTGAAGTTTTCAAGAAGTACGCCAAAACGAGTGGTCAAACGCGCACTAAACTTAGTATTGATGTATGATGAAAGGGATAAACGCGTTTCTATATTTCTGTTTTCAACCGAACGAAGTCTAAATGCTTCAGATGTACCTTGATTGAAGTAATTATCTTGTTTATAATCATTGGCAGAAGTGGAAACAGAAGCTACCGTTCTCCAATAACTATTTTTATTTAAGAGCAAATTGTGCTTTACGCCAAAAACCCCAAAGTTGGAAAGCACGAAAGCATCCTGATCATCTTCAGCAAATAAATCATCTTCGTCTACTTCGCTAGCCAGAAAATCAATATCACTTCTACCACCAATACCGAATACGGTGAACTTACCAATTGGAGCGTTCGCAAAATCAAACTTGAAAGCAATATCTTGGTAATTTGGTGTAGCATTGGTACCAATTGGTAAGCCAATCTCGTTTGCCAAGCCTACAAAAGAATAACGGCCAGCCACCAAATAAGAACTATTTTTTTTGCTATTTAATGGTCCTTCTGCCATCGCTTCAATACCACTAATCGCACCCATTTGCACCATGAATTCGTGCTTATCCTTATTGCCACTTCTAAAACCTAGGTCAAAAACACCTGCCAATGCATTACCATATTCTGATGGGAAAGCACTGGTTATAAAATCTGAGTTACGAAGTAAGTTTGGATTTAATGCACTTACGGGCCCTCCTGTGGTTCCTAAAGTAGAAAAGTGATTAGGATTGGGAATTGGGATACCCTCCAATCGCCAAAGCACACCTGTTGGTGAATTACCCCGAATCACAATATCATTTCTGGAATCATCTGCTGTAGAAACACCAGCGAAATTACCTGCCAAACGAGCTACATCACTACGGCCACCCGAAAAGCGATTGACTTCTTCTACGCTAAATGTACGTGCACTAATCGTAGCCATTTCATTTTGAGCTTTGTCTTTTTCCACTTCTGCAGTAACAACAATTTCATCTAATTGCTCAATACTTTCTTCCAATCCCACATTTAGTACAACTTCTTTTCCAGTAGTTACGACCACATTTGGAATCGTAATCGTATGGTAACCCAAATAGCTAATTCTAATTGTTTGTCTTCCAATAGGAACATTTTCTAGGCGGAAATAACCATCAAAATCAGTAGTTGTACCAATGCTGTTTGCATTATCTACAACTTCTACTGCTGCTCCAATCAGTGGAACTTCAGATTGTTTGTCGATAATGGTACCTTTTACCGTTTGGGTTTGTGCAAAAAGGCCTAATGCAATCAGGCACATAACAGTCAGAGTAATGAATTGCTTCTTCATGATTGCTTTTTTCGATGAGTAGATTGATTTCATAAACCTTGAATTCGATTGCAATATGAAGAGAGTACCTCCCTTATGCTATTACTTTTGGCTGGATTGTAGAAATTGGAAGTTGAATTGTCAGACTTTAAATTGGAATGTATGAGATAGAATCTATTATCTTCGCAAAAAAAAACGAATGCTCACTGCTTTGATCGAAAGTCCGTTGTTGCTCTTATTTGTGGTAGCTGGAATTGGCTATGGTATAGGAAGTTTAAAGATTCTGGGAACGAATCTAGGCGTAGCAGCTGTGCTATTTGTTGGTTTAGCTTTTGGAGCTTTAAGCCCTGATCTGCATGTTCCGGATATTATTATCTTTTTGGGCCTAACTATTTTTGTTTATACGATTGGATTGAGCAGTGGTCCTGCTTTTTTTGCCACCTTTCGGCAAAGAGGAACGCGTGATATAACCTTTGTGGCTTCTATGTTGGTCTTTAGCGCTATACTTACCGTAGGGATTCATTATCTGTTTGGGTTTGAGAAAAGCATTACGGCAGGTTTGTTTGCCGGAAGCTTTACGAATACGCCTTCTTTAGCTGGTTTATTAGATGCCATCTCTAATGCTCCTTGGTCTGAGGAAAGGATTCAAGCGGAGAGTGAAAGAGGTGTAATTGGCTATTCCTTGTCTTATCCAATGGGGGTATTAGGTGTGATGATTGCTATTAAAGTAGTGCAGACACTATTTCGGGTGGATTATCAAAAAGAGGAGGCATTACTATCTAGGGAATATCCTGTAAAAAGAAAGATCAATAGTAAAACGATTGAAATCACAAAAGAAAGAGCGATCAATAAAACGATTCGTGATCTTAAAAAAGAGTTTGAGATCGATGCTGTCTTTGGAAGAGTTCAATTTTCTAATGGTGAAACAGAATTAACAGGTTGGGATACTAAGTTTAGTATTGGTGATCAAGTAGCTGTTGTAGGAAGTAAGGAAGAAATTGAAAGGGTAGGGGCTGTTTTAGGAAAGATCATGCCCTATCAGCTTTCTTTTGATCGTTCGGAATATGATACTAGGCGTATCTTTGTATCTAACCCAAAAGTAGCAGGTCAGAAATTGGCCACCCTTAGCTTAAATGAACGTTTTTCAGCCATTATCACTAGAGTGAGAAGAGGTGATATTGATTTGTTAGCTAATTCCAATACGGTATTGGAATTAGGAGATCGTGTTCGATTTGTTGCAAGGCGAAAGGATGTACCGAGTATAGCTAAGTTTTTTGGAGACTCCTACGATGCTTTGAGTAAGATTAATTTGCTTTCATTCGGTTTAGGAATGGCATTAGGGATTTGGTTGGGGATGATTACCTTTCAATTTCCAGGTGACGTTTCTTTCAAATTAGGATTTGCAGGGGGACCTTTGATAGTTGCGCTCACACTTGGGGGCTTACGTAGAACAGGACCTATTGTTTGGACTTTACCCTATAGTGCCAATTTAACGCTTCGACAAGTGGGACTAATATTGATGTTGGCAGGTATTGGTATTAATTCTGGGCATACCTTTGCGGCAACGATTTTTCAAGTAGAAGGTGCTTATATTTTTGCAGCAGCTACGATGCTAGCCATGACTACTACTTTTAGTACATTGATAATTGGTTATAAAGTACTAAAAATTCCATTTTCTTTCCTTTTAGGTATGGTGGCTAGCCAACCTGCAGTACTGGATTATGCGTTTGATCAAACCAAAAATAAATTGCCTTCGATAGGTTATACTTTGGTTTTGCCGGTCACGCTGATTGGCAAAATTATTATTGTTCAAATCTTATTTGCTTTGTTGTAAGCAGTTGATCAATAAATGCCTCACATCTGTCAGTATATCGAATGATAAGACTTATTGATAGATTATCATACTGCCAAAATAAAAAAGAGTAGCCCCGAGGGGCCACTCCAAACAGTGAAGTTATAATTATTGAGCTATCATTTTTTAGTATCAATATTTCTAAAATTGGGAATAATAATATCTCCCTTTCCCTCAACAGCTACAGCATGCTCCTTCGCTTTCTCGGGCCACTTCTTATTAGGGCAGTTGAGATAATCCTGTACCAATTGGGATGGTTCCGGAAAGTCTGTTTTAATGAGATATTGAAGTGTTTCATCCCTTTCTATTTTTTGTACGAATCGAGCGAAAATAGGCAAAGCAGTATTAGCTCCTTGACCTAACCGAAGATCACGAAAACGCACAGAAGGTGATTCTGCTCCGACCCAAGTCCCGACTACCATTTTAGGTGTAAAGCCCATAAACCAGCCATCTGAGTGGTTTTGACTCGTCCCTGTTTTTCCCGCAAAGGGATAACGGAAGTTGTAGCGATAATACAATCTCCTAGCTGTACCTTTAGTAACCGTAGATTGCAGCATTTCGTTAATCATATCTGCTTCGTCTATAGAAAGGGCTCTTTTCCATTCACTCGTATCTTTCACAGATTGATCAATAATAATTTCACCATCTGCAGTTTTTACTTGTGCGATATAATTCAGATCTGGTCGTAATCCTCTATTCGCAAAAGTGCTGTACACCTGAGCCATTTCCCAAAGGGAAGCATCTTGCGTACCTAATGCGATGGATGGCACAGCTGGAACAGGAGCTTCAATACCCATATCCTCTGCTAAACGCGCCACATGATAAGAACCAGAACGAATCATCATACGCACCGCAACAGTATTCACAGAGTTAATCAATCCGCCTTCCATCGAATACAACCCGCCGTATTTGTCATCCGCATTTTTGGGTTGCCAATTTTCATAACGAGGATAAGTCCGCAGGGTATTTGAGGTATAAGCACAGGGATGAAAACCTCTTTGTATCGCTTTCGCGTAAACGATCGGCTTGAAGGTTGAGCCTACTTGTCGTTTAGAAAGAATGTGATCATATTTAAAATACTTGTGATTGATACCGCCTACCCATGCAAGGACTTTTCCTGTTGTTGGCTCGATGACTACAAAACCAGCATTCAGTAATCCATGATAGTACCTAATGCTATCCATGGGACTCCAAGTGACGGTTCTTTCTCCTTTTTTCCAGTCAAAGACTTTCATCTCTGTTGGGGTTTGAAAAATGGAGTCTATCTTTATTTTAGTCATCTCTTGGGTTCTTAATGCTCTGAATCGGTTAGATTGCAACATGGCCAATTCAATAATGGTATCATTTTCCCATGCGGTTTTTTCTCCGAGATGTGCATCAAATTGCTTTTGCAAATCTTTCATATGCTCTTGTAAGGCAGATTCGGCATAAGCTTGGACTTTTGAATGAATCGTCGTGTAAATTTTTAAACCATCTGTATGAATATTGAAAGCCAAGCCACTATCTTTTTTTCGAATTGACCTGAGCTCTTGCTTTAATTCTTGGCGTAAATGTTCTCTGAAATAAGTGGCCAAACCCTCATTATTATTTAAGGGATAATATTGCAGATTAAGTGGTAATTGCTGTAAAGAATCCATTTCTTCTTCTTCCAAATAGTCATTCTTTGCCATTTGCTCCAAGACTAGATTCCTACGATCTTTTGACATCTTTGGGTGACTCATTGGATTGTAGGTGGAAGTTGCTTTAAGCATAGCCACTAAAGTGGCAGCTTGCTCCGGCTTTAATCGATCAGGAGTCGTATTAAAAAAGCGCTGTGCGGCCACTTTTACACCATAAATGTTTTCACTAAAAGCGACTGTATTCAGATAGAGCTCCAGAATTTGCTTTTTAGAATAAATGCTTTCTAATTTTTGTGCTATAATCGCCTCCTTCAATTTGTTGATCATCAAACTATAGTTGCCACTACCTTCTCTGGGATACAAATTCTTTGCTAATTGCTGGCTAATCGTACTACCACCACCTGCAGAACGATCTTTCAAAATGATATTTTTGAAAAATACTCTAAACCACGCTCTTAAGTCGACACCATTGTGTTTATAAAAACGTGCGTCTTCTGTTGCAATTAAGGCATGAATTAGATTGGGTGATAATTCTTTATAATCAGACATACTTCTTTGTTCGATATAAAACCGACCGAGAAGCACACTATCAGCAGAATAAATTTCAGATGCTACAGGGTATTGAATGGCCATGAGGCTTTCATTGTTTGGCATATTGCCAAAAACGCCATTTGATACACTTACAAAAAAAGTAACTATAATCAGAATAGGGGCAATTGAAAGTACAATAGCCATCTGAAAGGCATAATAGACCTTTGGCCTATATGGATAAATGCTGCGCCATTGATTACGTAGTTTGCGGAGCAATAGCTCTGGGAATAGTGTTCTTGGGACTAGATTCACTTTCATTGGATTAAGATTATGGTGCTAAACCACACTTTGATCGTGATCAAAGGCGGATGGATTATGATTATATATCAAAGACAATCTAAGCCATAGTTGACTATATTATCGATGCCTTAATAGACGGAATTAAGTCTATTAGCGCAATAGTCGAATCATTTGAGCAAAACTATAAACTCCAATTAATTTGCTATTAATTGATATGTTCTGCCATTAAATTGTTACTTCCCGAAAGAAGTAATTTTGAAAGGAATTCTTGAGTGTTTGAGAACGTATGTACTGAAATGCACTAACATTTCAAGACAGATGTGTTAGGGATGAAGTAAGATCTACAACAGCATCACTTCATCTTTTATAAAATAACGGGGGGAAGACTAGGTGCTCACATAATATAACTATTGAAAGCCATTATAAGTTCCATTAAAATGAGATAAAAAGCAAGGATAAAGGCTCAGAAAATTTTAATTTTCTGAGCCTTTATTTTATCGTTTTAGGACAAAAGAAGAAGATCTTTCTGTTGCACCATTTTTGATCGTGTAAAAATAAAGGCCATTAGGTAAGTTTTCATCCATGTCAAAATGCAGTTCTTCTCTTCCTCCTGTGGTGATCCACTGCCTCGTCAATATAAGTTGTCCAGAATAATGATATAATGCAAAATCAATTATGCCTTCTTCTGCGTTATTGAGCAATACATTTACTTCGCCACGAGTTGGATTTGGATAAACACTAGCCTCTTTGACGTTTCTAAAATCAGCATATACTATATTGGAATAAAGATATTCTCCATTTTTATTTATTCCTTTGATTCGATAGTAGTTATCTCCCTTTAATGGATCTTGATCGGTAAAATCATATGAGTTATTCATTATACTTGTGCCAATAGCATCCACTGCATCTATCCCTTCAAATTTAAAATCTTCTGTTCTTTGAATCTCAAATTTATCCATATCTTCTTCAAAAGAGGTAATCCAATTCAAAACGACCTTTTGATCAATAATTTTTGCTTCTAATTGGATAATCTCAAAAAAATCTTCGCCGCAGTAAGGAAATAGCTCTCTTTCATCAAAGGCAGATAACCCACTGGCATCGGTAACTGTCAATCGAACTCTATACCAATAAGTCTCCAGGTTACAACCTAGTGGATCAATGATGGCATATGTTTCTTCATTAGGATCTGGCTCTTCTGGATGATAATGATTATTGTGATGTAAAAAGGTCTCCCATTTGTAAGTGAGTTCTTCCTGCTTGTGTTCTGCATCAATAACATTAGCTCTTAGTGGTAGGTAAGTCTGAGAACTAATCGGATACTGTTCACCATCTTCGAAAGTGGTAATTTCGACATTTGGTGGAGTGTTATTGACCGAGATAATCATCTCCATCTGGTCAATTTGCTCACTGGTATCCGTTACCGTGAGTTGTACGGAGTAAGAATAGGGGCTATCACTTACCGCAGGAAAAACATGATTTGGCGAAAGCCCCTCCGCTGTGGTGCCGTCACCAAAATCCCATTGATAAGTAATTGGACCTCCATCAGGATCATAAGAGGAACTTGCGTCAAATTGAACTTCTAATGGACCAGGGCCAAACTGTTTATCTACTTCAAATGCTGCTACTGGTCTAGGATCTTTTCCGAAGGTGATTTTATGAATTTCATTTTCATAAACATGACACCAATAAATGGCATCTTCCATGGCATTGTAGGTCATGTGCACAATACCTTTATCTGGCCAAAGTGCAAAGGTATCCACTTCTGTGAATTCATAATTTTCATTAAAATGAAAAATTCTGATCCAGCCGCTGAGGTCAGCATGGAAATATTTTCCGTGAAATTCCTCTGGGAACCCATTTCCATCGTATATGAATCCAGGAATACTGGTAAAACCTGCAAAGTTATTCCCTTTAAAACTTGCTTGTGGATCATCTTGGATTTGCAAAGGCTCAAGCCATCCGCTGCTTTCATTATAACTAGGCACTTGAGTTGTTGGAGGTGGATTCCACAATAGGCCACTCCAAGTTATTGCTGGTGGTGTATGTACGAAAGTAGGAATGTCTGAAGGTATTGCTTGGTTCTCGTCACAAGGATTCGTAAAAGGAGGTTGGAAAATATTATTTCGATCTCGAACGATATCGTGGAAGGTGAAAAATCCATCCTCACAATCCAATGGGTTGGGAGTATAAGGGTTAGCTGTTGGGTTACTTAAGAATCCCCAATGGTGTCGGATACCTTCAAACATTGGCCAGCCAAAACATGTACCTCCTTCTATAGCTACGTTTAATTCTTCCCATCCACTGCCCCCAACATCACCAATAAATAGAGTGCCGGGATTAGCATCTTCCTGGAAATGGCTTCCTGTTTCAGGAAGCTTAATAAACCGATAAGGATTTCTAAGACCAAATAACCAAATCTTAGATTGTGGACTATTCGGGGCACTGGGATCGTAAAAAGGGTTAGAAGGCAATCCTAGACCTGTTTCCGGATCAATTCTAAGGATACTCCCATTTTCATTTTGGATTTGTAAGGCTTTTAAGGCGCCTACATTATCTTCAGGGCGGAGAATTCCTTCTTCAATGGCTTGTTCCCAAGAGGTTTCAGAGCTAGGTGTATTACCTGTATCGGTAGATTCATAGCTTCCACCATCTCCAAAAGATACTAATAAACTTCCATCTGTTCCAAAAACAATTGATCCTACAGCATGAGAACCTAATAAAATAGCCAAACCATCTGATCGATCTTTACCTAAAATTATCTTTCTACTTCCATCGACTACGGTTTGGAAATTATTATTGATATCAGCAGTATATCGCGTGATCCGACCTATTGTCGCTTGGTGATCAATATCTAGGTTGGGATCATACTCTGGAGTGCCATAAAAATCCAAGTAATGTCGATCAACCGCATAGTATAGGTAAAAATAGCCATTGAATTGAAAAGATGGATCTAGCGCAAAGCCCACCAAACCATTATCACTCCAATTGAGTACTTCTTCTCTTATATCAACTAGTGGTTCATCAAGTTTATGGCCATCTTTGTCAATAATCATGACTCTACCTTTTTTTTCCCATATGTAGGCCTGCCCACTTTCGTCAAAAGTAATTCCAATCGGTCTATCCCAATCAGCACCAACTCTTTCGTCAAAGAATCCTTCTGGAAGTTCAGGACTCGTTTGTGCTGAAAGGGAAAATAATAGCACAAAGTGAATGGCAAAAAGAAAAAACTTTTTATAAAACATTATGGAGCGATTTTACAATAGAGTAATAAGGCAAAAATACAAACTAGAATAAGATAAAAAAGGATTGAAAAGCATGAGTTTTGTCAAAAAAAAGCCTCAGGAGTAAATTCCTGAGGCTCTTTTTTATCTGATTACCACTTCTTCGAGATATTCCTCTCCAAGTTCTTGATTCATCATTCGTCTGATTTTATCTCGTCCAAATGATAACTCTTGCCGAAGAGGGGCAGATTCGATAGTGATGTACAATTTGTTCTTTCTTACTTTAAGGTCTGATGTGTGTCTACTTATGGAATTACCCATAACCGAATTCCATAATTGTTGAATTTTGGTTTGATTGAGACGGTTTTTCAAACGATAGGTTTCTACCATGTCCTTCAAAACGTCTTTCAAGCTAGTTTGATTTGTTTCTTTCATGGCGCTAAGTTGATTTTGTTAACTGAGCAGTGTCAAAAAGACACTTTCCAAAGCAAGATAGAGTCAAAAATACTTGCCATTGGAATAATAGTAGTTTAATAATTGCTATAGTTTATGCACGAATTAGTGGAGCTTTTTTAAGCTCCCATTTTCTACTAAGTATCTGTAATAGGTGGACTCGAATTGTTGGATAATTTGCTCTACTCGATGCTCATGGGTATCTGTTATAAAAATCTGGCCAAACTTCTCCTGAATGAGAAGTTGAAGAAGATAGGTCACGCGACGTACATCTAATTTATCAAAAATATCGTCTAATAAAAGAATTGGAGACTGCTTTTTTTTGTCTTTTAACATCTCGTACTGGGCAAGTTTGAGTGCTAATACAAAAGATTTGAGTTGGCCTTGGGATGCATAACGTTTTAGTAGTGAGTTGTTTATATTAAAAATTAAGTCGTCTTTATGAATGCCTGCAGTGGTTCTTTGAAGTATTCTGTCTTTTTCTTGGTTTTGTGTAAGGAGATCAGAAAAATCACTGTCCGTCAAACTAGATTTATAATGGCAACTTACCTCTTCTTGTTCATTAGAGATAATGCCGTAATACTTTTCTAAGACAGGTGTAAAGGCTTGGCAGAAGTTCAATCGCTTATCATAGATACTTTTGGCTGGAACCAAAAGTTGTTCATCATATACTTTTATTAAGGCTTGATCAAATCTTCTTTGCTCCGCAAATTGCTTAAGCAATGCATTCCTTTGTTTGATGAGTTTATTGTATTGGATAAGATCCTTTAGATAAGCCTGATCTAATTGAGCAATGGTATTGTCTAAGAATTTTCTTCGGGCTTCGCTACCCTCATGCACGATATTGGTATCATCTGGTGCAATAATGACTACTGGAATAAGGCCAACATGTTCTGATAGTTTGCCGTAAGGCACCTCATTTCGTTCTACTTCTTTTCGCTTTCGCGGAATGACTTTCACCACAACTTTTTCCTTCTTTGACCCAATTTGAAATGCTCCTTCTAATCTCAGAAAATCTTTATCCTTCTGTACATTATGAATATCGCTGCTATTAAAATAACTTTTGCCCATGCATAGGTAATAAATGGCATCCAGCAGATTGGTTTTGCCCATGCCGTTGAGCCCAACAAAACAAGTAAGTTTATCAGAGCACTCAACGACTTGATAATCGTAATTTTTAAACTGGGTTAATATGAGCGTATTGAGTTTCAGCAAAACTACAATTTTAGCAATCGTTGATGAATGGAAAGAACTTGATGAATAATACTTTGCTCACCGTCGTTATGGATTACATAATCTGCACGTTGAACCTTCTCCTCTTGAGGCATCTGTTTGGCAATTCTAGCTTTGACAGCTTCGGTCGTCGTTTGATCTCTTTGAATTACTCTTTCAATACGAGTAGCTTCTGGTGCAGTTACCACGATGATTTTATCCATCTGTTGGTAGCTACCTGCTTCGTAGAGTAAGGCTGCCTCTTTTAAAGTATAAGGCACTTCTTGCTGTGCATAATGCCAATCAGCTCCGTCTTTAGCGACAGCTGGATGAACAGCAGCATTTAATTGTTTTAGCTTATCCGCATTTTTGAAAGCAATACTACCGATGTGCGCTCTATTGAGTTGACCATCATTTAGGTAGGCCTCTTGGCCAAATATTTTAATGATTTCCTGTTTTAAATCTTCATTATTGGTCATTAGCCATTTTGCTCGATCATCTGCATAATAGACGGGAATACCCAGTGTTTCGAATATTTTGCAAACACTTGTTTTTCCACTTCCAATGCCACCTGTAATTCCGATCTTATGCATAACAAATGATTAATTTCAATAGAACTGCAAAGTACACAATTTTGGCAAAAATCAATGGAACTTGCAGGAATCCTAAAATGAGGGTATTCCATTTTCCAACTATAGGTATTTGATCTTCAACTGCTATAAGAATAGAAGCCTATTTTTCTAGGTTTTGTATTGTCCAACTGTAAGCCTAGTTGCAAAAATGAGTGAAGTCTTTTCTTATCCAGACAATATTTTATAATTTGGAGAAGTCAATACTCATTTCCTCAGTAAAATCCTCGGCTATTGAAAACAGCACTACCATTAACATCCATCTTTTGGGGGCTTCTCATTGCATGTCAATTACATGCCCAGGATGGGCATTTCAGCCAGTTTTATAACGCACCTTTGAGTATGAATCCAGCTTTGACTGGAGCATTTGATGGAGATATGCGCTTTGTAGGTAACTATCGTAATCAGTGGTTCTCGGTACCTGTGCCGTATACTACTTTTGCAGGTAGTTATGATCAGAAGTTTTATTTGCCATTTTTAGGAGATGCTTATATTGGTGGTGGATTAGTTTTTAATTATGATAGAGCAGGGGATGCTAATTTGAGTTGGAGCCAAGTGGCCTTATCGGCTTCTTATCATCAGCCGTTATCGGATGAACAGTTTTTGAGTGGTGGATTTTCTTTAGGTTTTGGTCAACGTGCTTTTGATCCAGACTTGTTGACTTTCGACGATCAGTTTAACGGCGATGTATTTGATCCAAATGTGATGACACAACAAAGCTTTCGCCAAACATCAAGCGGATACTTTGATCTTTCCGTCGGCGCCAATTGGACGTATCAAAGTGAACGCAGTCGTAATCATCTGAAAATTGGCTTTGGATTTTCAAATTTAACTCAACCTAACATTACTTTTCTAGATGATGCCTCCATGCAGCTACCAATGCTACTGCATGTGCATGCACTCGGGATTTTGGAATTAAATGATGAGTTCGATATCAATGGCTTTGCGATTTGGCAAAATCAATCTGCTTATAATGAAGCAGTGATTGGAGCCTCTACAACTTATCATCATATGCCTAAAAATCAAAATGAAATTGCATTAACGGCTGGATTGGCTTATCGCCTAGATGATGCTTTGATTGCTATATTGGAAGCCTCTTACTTAAATTGGCATGTAGGGGTCAGTTATGATATCAATACCTCTGATTTTGCAGCAGCAACCAATGGAAATGGCGGCCCTGAAATTTCTATTCGCTACATTATCGCAAGGGTGAAACCACCAGAGGAGTTTAAGGCATGTCCTATTTTCTGATTTGAATTACAACCAACTATGAAGATATTTCGATTTTTTTGTCTGCTTTTCCTTCTCGTGTTTTGCGGAAGCTACTCGCTTGATGGGCAGAGTTTTAAGGCTTATATGAAAGCAGGAGAAAAGGCTATGCGATTGAATGATTATTATGCGGCAATGCAGTATTATCAGGAAGCATTGGATAAGAAGCCAAAGAGTATAGAGGCACAATATCAATATGCAGAAGCTGCACGAAATTTCAACTCTTTTGAGGAAGCGATTAAGTATTATAAAAAAGTGAGTAAGAAAAAGGAGGGGCAACAGTTCCCTTTAGCCAATTTTCATCTAGGTGCAGTTTTGAAGCAAATGGGCGAGTATGAAAAAGCGAAGGAAGCTTTTGCGACTTTCGTCGAAAAGGCCAATGACGCGACTTATTTAACGAATTTATCTGCCTATCGGCATGAAGCGAAAGAAGAAATAGTCATCTGTGATTGGGCAATGGAAATGGCTGATGAACCACAAAACTATAAAGTGGAACAACTTAACAAACGGATCAACACACCTTATTCCGAATTTGGTGCTATCCAAAGAGGGGATACCCTTTATTATTCTTCTTTTCGGTTTACCAATAAAAAGGATAAAGTACAGCCCAAAAGAAAATTCACGAAAGTACTTTACTCTAAAAGAGGTAGTAAAGGTCGGACGATGAAGCGCAGTTTTAATGTGGATAGTGTGCATACAGCACATACGACTTTCAGCCTTGATGGACAAAGAATCTACTTTACAAAGTGTCGTTATGTAAATGGTGTAGATATTCGTTGTGAATTATATTATCGGGATAAAGATCGTCGTAAACGCTGGAATAAAAAGCCTAAAAAATTATCCAAAGAAATCAACTTGGCAGGTTTTACCGCTACGCATCCTACGATTGGTTACGACTCTACGATGAAAAAGGAAGTATTGTATTTTACTTCTGATCGACCTGGGGGAGAAGGCGGCTTAGATATTTGGTTTGCTACCTTGAATAAGGATGGAAAGACTTTTTCAAGACCAACCAATTTAGCAGATATTAATACGAAGGGTGATGATTTAACGCCATTTTTCCATACTGCCTCTCAAACTTTGTACTTTAGCTCTGACGGTTATGTTGGTTTGGGAGGATATGATGTATTTAAATCCGTAAAGAGCTTCCAATGGGGAGAGGTACAAAATTTGGGAGTACCTTTAAATTCCAGTTACAATGATGTGTATTTCTTTATGATGGATGATGAAAAGCAAGGTTATTTATCGTCCAATCGATTAGGATCATTTTACCTAGATAAAGAAAATAAAACTTGCTGTAATGATATCTACCGATTTTCATTTATAGAACCAGAACCACTAGAAACGGATACAACAACTACAGTGGTAGAACCACAAATTACGATACCTGATCCCATCGTTGAGGTAGAAAAAGAGCCTGAAACATTAGAAGATTTCTTACCATTAGCCTTGTACTTCGATAATGACGAACCAGATCGTCGTACTAGAAGAACTTCAACTAAAAAATCTTATGGTGATACCTTTGATAAATACATCAAACGAAAGGCCACTTATATTGAAGAATATATACAAGCTGTTGCTGAAGAAGATAAAGTTACTTCAGAAGAATTTATGGATGCCTTTTTTGAAGATGAGGTAAGGAAAGGACATCGTCATTTGTACTTATTCTCGGAGATTTTATTAAAACGATTACAAGCAGGAGAAAAGGTTGAAATCTTTATAAAGGGATTTACGAGTCCTAGAGCAAAAAGTGATTATAACTTAGCTTTAGGCAAACGTAGAGTAAGCTCTTTGCGCAATCACTTTGATGAATATGAAGATGGTATTTTTCAATCATATATTCAATCAGGAAAATTAGTGATCACAGAAAGATCATTTGGGGAAGCCACTGCATCAGCAGATGTGAGTGACGAATTAGAAGATCAGCGCAACTCCATTTATAGTGTGAGTGCAGCAAGAGAAAGAAGAGTGGAAATTGTAGAGATTAAACGAGGAGAATAGCTTATTTACTAGGTGACAGTGAATAAAAAAGACTGAATTATGTTAGCAATCTAGATACGCTAATTCCCAATTTAGATTTGATCGAGCTTGTTGTTCGTATTTTTTGTAGAAATAATCAGTGAAGTACAGCCTTTCTCTTTCGAGAAATTTTTGTAGTACCTTCTTTCTTCCAGGATGATAGATGAGATTAGGATATATTTGATATTCTAGTCGAATGGCGGTTCTGTATGCATCATACAATTCTAGCGAACCCCCAAGAATAGCTAAGTCTAGGTCTAGTAAGATGGCATTTTCATGCAAATCATTTAAAGGTTGATGTTTTTTAGTGCTTAGTATTAATTGTTGAATCAGTTGTGTGTATTGTTCGCCTAATAGCTTTTGAGCCATTCTTGCACTCTTTTCCTCATTTCCTTTTTTTGTTGCATCATATATAATATCGTGGAAGAAGATGCTGAGTTGAACATCTTTTTTATGTTCTATAGCTTCGGGGTATTCGTCCAATAGCAACAACATAGAATGAAGGTGGGAAAGGTTATGATAATATCTTCCTTTTTGTGTATGCTTGTTTACAATTTTCTTGAAGATATCAGTAGTATCATAAGGATAGGCTTGATTCCATTTTTTTTGTAAATCGGGTAAAAAATCTTCATAGCCTGTACGTACAAAAGGAATCATATTCAAACAAAAGAGATGATTGGTTAAACAAAAAAATGTAAGTTTTTATAAAAATAAACAAAAAATACCGCTTCACTTAGTATTTTAGCGAAAGCGTAAAACATCTGCTGACAAAATCAATTTATGGCAAAATTAAGAAGTAACCATTCTAGTGGAAAAGGAAGTAATTCAGGAGGTATGATCACCAAAGTCGGCATATTTAGTGGACTTTTGGCTGCACTTTATTTTGTTTTCAATCTGTTTTCTGGTGATACTACAAGCCTTATGAGAGATGCAGAAGACGAAGAGCTTTATCAGCCAAGGAAAGCATTTTACTTACCGACTTCTAATGGTCAGGTTATCCATCAAAAGTATTATACCTTATCCTACAGCGAAGAGCATGAGCAAGCAGAATGGGTAGCTTATAAATTGACGAGAGATGAATTGAATATGGAGTGGGTAGATAGGAGAGATGAATTCAAAGCAGACCCAAAAGTAAGAACAGGTTCAGCAGTATTGGAGGACTATTATCGCTCTGGCTATGATAGAGGTCATTTAGTACCCGCAGCAGATCGAATGTTTTCGGATGAAGCGATGCTAGAGACATTTTATTTAAGTAACATTAGCCCGCAATCCAGAAATTTCAATAAAGGGATATGGAGAGAATTGGAAGAGTTGACGCGCAATTGGGCCAAGAGATTTAAAGAATTGTATATTATTACTGGGCCTGTCTTGAGTGTTCCGCCAAAGGGGACGATTGGTGATAACGAGGTATCCGTTCCACAAGCGTATTTTAAGGTATTATTAGATATATCAGAACCTGAGGTGAAATCTATTGCTTTTGTGATTCCAAATCAGGTAAGCTATGATCCCTTATTTGAATTTGCGGTAAGCATAGATGAGGTTGAAACGCTTACAGGCATCGACTTTTTTGCAGAACTACTGGATGAAGCATTAGAAAAGGAGCTGGAGTCTAGTTTTAATATTGATCTCTGGGACTTTAGTAAAAAAAAGTATGAACTCAGGGTGAATAAATGGAATAAGTAGTAATGATTAATAGTGAAAGCGCATAAAATATAAAATCAAGTCAAAGCGTATTAGGATGAAGCAACAATTTATTGATGAATTAGATAGAGGCTATACCTTCAAAGGGCCTTTTATTACTTTAGGTGGAGCGATGTTGGATAAAGAATGTTTGACCAATACTTTGGTAAAGATTCCTTTAGGTACGATGAATCGCCACGGCTTGATAGCAGGTGCTACGGGATCGGGTAAGACTAAGACACTGCAGATCTTGGCAGAGCAATTATCATTAGAAGGAGTTCCTTCTCTGTTAATGGATATTAAGGGCGATTTGAGCGGTATTGCAGTACCTAGTGATGGTCATCCAAAAATTGATGAGCGACATGAGAAGATCGGTTTTCCTTTTAAAGCTGGTGATAGTCCTGTAGAGTTTTTGACTCTATCAGATGAACCAGGTGTACGCTTACGCGCAACGGTAACGGAATTTGGGCCAGTGCTTTTTTCTAAAATGCTTGCTTTGAATGATACACAAGCAGGTATTGTTGCAGTAGTCTTTAAATATTGTGATGATCATGATTTGCCTTTGGTGGACTTGAATGATTTTAGAAAAACGATCCAGTACATCACAGGTGTTGGGAAGGACGAAATCGAGTCTGTTTATGGTCGGATCTCAACGGCGTCTACAGGAGCGATCATGCGTCGAATAGTAGAGTTGGAACAACAAGGGGCAGATGTTTTTTTTGGAGAACGATCTTTTGAAGTAGATGATTTATGCCGAACAGACGAAGAGGGTAGAGGTATGGTTTCTATTTTGCGTTTGACAGATATACAGAATAAGCCAAAGTTGTTTTCTACTTTTATGTTACAAGTATTGGCTGAAATTTATGCTACCTTTCCAGAACAAGGGGATGCAGACCGTCCAAAACTGGTCATTTTCATTGATGAAGCACATTTGGTATTTGAAGAGGCATCTGATGCCCTATTGGATCAAATTGAAGCCATCGTTAAGCTCATTCGTTCGAAGGGAGTCGGTCTATATTTTGTTACCCAAAACCCAGCTGATATTCCAGATGACGTTTTGGGGCAATTGGGTTTGAAAATTCAACATGCTTTACGTGCTTTTACGGCAAAAGACAGAAAAGCGATTAGATTGGCAGCACAAAATTATCCAGTAAGCGATTATTACGAAGTGGATCAGCTTTTGACGGAGTTAGGTATCGGGGAGGCATTAGTTACAGTTTTAAATGAAAAAGGTATTCCCACACCGCTTTCTCACACTATGCTTCGGGCACCTCAGTCTCGGATGGACGTCTTGATGCCTAGAGAAATCAGGACCATCCTAAATCAGTCTGAATTGATTGAAAAATATGAAGCGCCAGTAGATAGGGAAAGTGCGCACGAAATTTTATCTGAAAAGATTGATAAAGCTAGAGAAGCTGAACAGCAAGAAGAATTGCGTAAGCAAAGAGAAAAGGCGAGTCGCTCAACTTCTAGAAGAAGAGCTGAAAAGAGTACTTTGGAAAAGATCATGAGTAATCCAACAACTCGCCAAATCGGGAGAACGATTGCTAGAGAGCTTACAAGGGGACTTCTTGGCGTGCTGGGGGTTGGGGGAACGAAGAAAAGAAGACGAAAAAGGTAAGTGGGTTACTTTTGAAGTTGAGAATAGAGAATTATTCCATAAAAGGTAGTGTAGCTGAGATGAAAAAGTTCGTAATTTTACTTCTTCATCTCAGCTGCATTGTTATTCTTTTTTTGTCAGAATTGGTCTAAATACTTTTTGATATTTGGACCAGGGTGTTTTCCGGTAATAATCGTGTCCAAAATAGGTGGCGATTTTCTCAAACTGTCTAGGAGGCTTATAACCAACTATAGATTGTATCAAATTCATATTTTCATCTAAGAAAACAACAGTGGGATAGCTCATTTTACCCCTCAAAAATTCTATTGCCAACTCGTGATAACGTTTCTTACCTGTTTTTATATTGCCATACGTTTTATCTTGATAAACGATCTCTTCAGCATATTGTGCATCGAACTTTACTGCATAAAAATGTTCATTAATATACTCGGCGATTTGTGGATGTTGGAAAGTAATTCTATCCATTCTTTTACACCACTTACACCATTTTGTATATATATCAACTAGAATTTTCTTTTGATTACCTTCTTGATCGGCTAATTCAAGAGCCTTTTCAAGAGGTATCCATCTTATTCGTACCTCTTTATGTTCAAGCACCACCTTTTGCGGCGTTTGAGCAATGATAATGCCCGAAGAACATATCAAAAATCCTGTAAAAAGAACACTTAAAAATTTCATCCCTTCTTTTCAGTTTAAACTAAGTAATTTTTTCTCAAGTAAAGTCTAGAATAAATTGGGGTGATATGTTTCTACTAAGGAACAAAATAATTATCATCCTTATGATGTGATTATTACTTTTTAATGGAAGTTTAACTATTATTAAAATTTTTGGTAGGATTGTAGTGAATAAATAGTTGATCGTCGAAGATTTTATACTTTTCGTCGGGAGCATTGGGTAGTAGAGGTGCTTTTAAACCATCTTTTAGCAATTTATTTCCAACTAAGATCCTAGCTTCGTCCCATAAATCATGTTGGACGAATGCTTGTAATACTTTTGCTCCTCCTTCAACCAACAAACTGCTGATGTTTTGACTATGTAGATAGGTTAACAACTTTGGTAGCATTTGCATATCAAAAGTTAATTGTAATTGACTAACATATTTTCTAGGATCGCTATTTTTATTGATGATTAAAGTATTGTGCTTACCGTCGAAGATATTTAATTGTATGGGAAGGCGATTATGTTGATCAAAAATAATTCTAAGTGGGGATTTTCCAAAATATAGCCGATTATCTAATTGAGGGTTGTCGTTGAGTGCTGTGTTTGTTCCAACCAGAATAGCATCAATTTCACTTCGCCATTTATGAACAAGTCGTTTGGAAAATGAGTTGCTAATCCAAAATTGTTTCGTATTTTTCGGTGCTAAGAAACCGTCTAAGGTCTGGGCATATTTCAGAATGATGTAAGGCCGTTTTTTTTGGATAAATGTATTGCCAAGTACACGGACAAATCTACCTTCTCTCGGAAGGATATTTGTTATAACCTCAAGACCTGCTTCGCGGAGAATTTTTACGATTGGTTCACTTATCTCAGGCTTATGGTCGAGCCATGAGATTACAACTTTGGGTATCTTATGTTTAAGAATTAGATCGATGCGGCTAAGTGTTTTTTCATAAATATAATAAGGCTCTGAAGCGATGTAAATGGTTGATTCTTTGAGTAATATGTGTTTATGTTCGGGTACGTCTTCTATAGCTAATACCTCTGCTTGTGGACTATTATCAGTAAAATGATAACCTTCGCCAATGATCTTATTTTGATGGACGATGACTGCTCCTACCATTGAATTAGGACTCACTTTTCCGATACCTAATTTGGCCAAATCGAAACAACGTTTAATAAAGAGATAATGATCAGAAAAACTCAAAGGTTATAATTTAAATGCCTAGAGGTCTAAACCTCCTTCAGTTAATAATGCCACGCATCAATAATAAGGAATTTTGAGTAGATATAGTTTTAGGCATTGTATTATAAAGATAGAATTATTGCCGTTGTAGCACTTTTATTCAAGTAAGTTTCCCATTTTATTGTTATATTGCAATTAAGAAGAGAACTAACAATAATATTTCATTTTTACTGTCTAATTGTTCAATTGCTAACAAACTGATTCAACGTGTTATACAAAGTAAAGCTAAAAAATGCCGATGACGATGTGTTATTGGATGATAAGGTCTATGAGTACCTTACCACAGATGCCTATTTAGTCAAAGTAGATTTTATCAATAATCTAAGGAAACATTCAAGTGGTTGCGCTGTTTTTCAAAAGACTTGGAAAAAAGCGGATGGTGGTTATAAAACCGAAACCATTTACCTGCACAAGCTCATTGCTGAAAAGTTTTTGGGTGAAACAAAAGGAGGGAAAAGAAACCTTGTAGGGGCAAAAAATGGTAATAAATTAGATTGCCGCTTAGACAACATTGTTTATCGTTCTCGTTCTGTTGCAAGTAGAAAGCGCAAAACAAGCAGCAAAGTAGGGTATACAGGGGTATATAAAGAAAATAATCGCTATAGAGCGGTAATTTCTGTCAACCGAAAATCGGTTCATATTGGCATGTTTGCCACTGCCGAAGAGGCTGCACTAGCCTATAACAAAAAGTCAAGAGAACTGTATGGGGAAGATGGCAAAATAAACATCATCAAGCCTATGCGACCTGATGAAGAATATGAAGATTAATGGCAGTTATTTGATCGCTCGAGTCATTTCCCTTTTACCAGGAGGTCCAGCAATAGCTTCGATACGAAAACCCAAAGCCTTTAGTTGTCTTTTTACACTGCCTTTGGCACAATAAGATACCCAAACACCACCTGAAACTAGGGCTTCAAACATGATATTTAGTATCTTTTTATCCCAAAGTTCAGGCTGAGCTGTGGGTGCGAAAGCATCAAAATAAATGAGGTCAAACTGCTTCTGATAATTTAAATGTTCAAAATGATCTAAAACCTTTTTTAAGGTAAATTTAGGGCTCAGTTGAATGGTTTTACCCCAATCTTCTTGATGGATTCTTTGGAAAACGGTTTCTTCCTCTTTTGCATTAAGAAGTTGTGCGTAGTTCAGTTGCTTTGCTTCCTCTGCTGTTATAGGAAAAGCTTCAACGGTTTCGTAATAAATACTAAAGTTCCTTTGATTGCTTTCTAGGTAAGTCATAAAGGTGTTCAATCCAGTACCCATTCCAATTTCAAGAACTCGGATATGTTTTTTACTTAAGGCCACTTCATAAAGACCTGCCTCTATGAATACATGCTGACTCTCTTGGATAGCACCATATTTGGAATGATAACTTACACCGTATTTTTCTGAAAATATACTGTGAGAGCCGTCTTGTGTTTCAAAAATTCTAGTAGGTTCCATGACTAATTTGATTCTAAGAGTGTGTTTAAATTTTATTCAAACTGATAATAAACTATTTGAGCCTGCCTACCGGTAAAGGTAGGGTTTTGGCTAAGGCTTTGAGAAGGCGTTTAACGAGCTAAATAACTGATCCAATCAGACGCCATAGTTCTCAAAGCTTTGGTTTTCAGGCAGTAGAAAGTTTAAACATGCTCTAAGTAGTTAGGCTAGAAAATTGGTGAAATAAAATTGACAGGTTTAGCGTCTGTTCAAAAATCATGCGTAACTTTTCTATTGTCAGTTTCTTATGATTTTCGAGCTGACCATTTTATTAAATAAGTAATTTTGACTAGCCGCTCAAATGAAAAGCAAAATAAGCATAAAAAAAAATGCTAACCTAAGGTTAGCACTTTATTTTATGAACATCTCCGATATGGAGTGCTATATGTCTTATTTCAAAACTGCTTTTACCGCTGTTTTTACAAGCTGTACGCCAGATTGCTCAACAGAAAAGTTGCTCGGACAACCATAGCCACGATTACAGGAAGTGAAAGAAGCTGCCGTTAATAAAAAGGCTGCTACAACTGCGATTTGCTTCAAATTTTTGATTTTCATCGGTATCATTTTATTTGTTAACAATTCTTGGTATTTGGGTCGATAAATTATTCTAGTCTTGAACGGCCGTTTGAAATAATTTATTGTTATAACGACCGCTAATAAAAAAGTTACACTCAAGAAATGTAAAAATAGATGCTTTTTGAGAAAAAGGCTAGTATTATATACAATTTATATTGTAAACACTATTCTTTACCACTTGAATATAATAGTACTTTTACTATTTTTGTGCATCTATTAATAAGATGCCTTTAAAGGGTCATTTGTTACCTTTTACAAGCATTTTTTTGAAAAAAAACAGAACGCGATTGTATGGCAAGAGAATTAACGCTTAGAGATGCATTGCGAGAAGCAATGTCCGAGGAGATGAGAAGAGATGAAAATGTCTTCTTAATGGGTGAAGAGGTTGCAGAATATAACGGAGCATATAAAGTAAGTAAAGGCATGTTGGATGAGTTTGGTCCAAAACGTGTCATTGATACACCAATCGCTGAGTTAGGCTTTGCTGGTATTGGGGTGGGGGCTGCTATGAATGGCCTTCGTCCAATTGTCGAGTTTATGACTTGGAACTTTGCTGTTTTAGCATTTGACCAAATAGTAAACAATGCAGCAAAAACACTATCTCAATCAGCTGGTGAATTTAGATGCCCTATCGTTTTTAGAGGCCCTTCGGGCTCTGCTGGTCAATTGGCACAGCAACACTCTCAAACCTTTGAGGCATGGTTGGCTAATTGTCCTGGCCTTAAAGTCATATCTTGTATCGATCCTGCAGATTCGAAAGGGCTATTAAAATCAGCTATTCGTGATGAAGACCCTATTTGTATAATGGAATCAGAAATCATGTATGGCTATAAAGGTCTTGTTCCAGAGGAAGAATACCTCACGCCAATCGGTAAAGCTGCCGTACGTAAAGAAGGAACAGATGTAACTTTAGTTTCCTTTAACAAAATGGTTTTGGAAGCACTAAAAGCAGCCGAAGAACTAGAGAAAGAAGGGATTTCTGCAGAAGTTATTGACTTAAGAACCATTCGCCCAATGGATCATGAGACCATCGTAAATTCTGTAAAGAAAACGAACAGAATTGTTGTCGTAGATGAATCATGGCCATTTGCAGGTGTATCAGCAGAGGTTACTTATGAAGTACAAAAGTATGCGTTTGATTATTTAGATGCTCCTGTCGTGCGTGTGAACGCCGCAGATACCTCATTACCCTATGCACCAACTTTAGTAGATGCTTACTTGCCAAACCCAACTAAGATCATTAAGGCAGTGAAAGAGACAATGTATGTGAAGTAAGATTTAAGTTTGTTAGATAAAAATTAAGGCCACCTTTGAGGTATTTTCAGAGGTGGCCTTTCATTTTTACTTATAGAATTTGGATTTATGGCAATTTATATCCAAGTATAATAGTACCAAACCAGCCACCTGTATTAATACCGAGATCATTTTGTCTGATAGCACTATTTAAACGCCATGGAAAGCTATCATCTTTCAAATCAAAGCGATAACCGGCATGTATCCCAACAAAGATAGTACGATCTTGTTTAAAGACGTCCTTGTATTTAAATATTTTGTGTGTTCTTAAACCGACTTCGCTTGTCTCAGAAAATCGCTCAAAACTGTAAACAGCATTGTTTGCCGCTTTCACAAAATTTTTGCTATTGTTTCTACCTGTTATGAATATTTGCTGATAGCTTATGTTAATTCCTATATCTGGGCCAAAGAACCAACTACTTTCAGGATTTAAAAAGTTGAAAGCCTCGTTAACATGAATTCCAATATATCGAAATCGGCTACTTTGACTAGAAATATCTTCTGATTCATTTGTAGCACTACCAAAGGCAAGTGACATGTTACTCATATATCGTCGAAAAAATGTAGTAACACCAACATTTATTTCAAGAGCATTATTGGGTAAAGCGAATAAGTTTAATTCTTCTAATTGTTGATTAAAATCTGTAAAATCTAACTGTTGAAATTGTGCAGAAGTGTAGAGCATATATTCCCATTTACTACTAAGCTTCTGGGCTTGAACCGTTATTGATAGAAAAAGGATGACGATGCCTAAATAAGTTGATTTTTTCATAAGCCTAGGTTAAAGTGTTGTAATTGTTTATGATAGTTTTACTTTTAACAACGGTATTTTTACTTTGTTTGTGGATAAAGTAAAGTATTTTAGAAAAAGTCTTAATCTCGGAAAAACTTGCTAGTCAATACATTAGAACGATATCTCAAAACTGCTATGCAAGGGCACAACTTAATAAGTAGTTAGGCAGACAGGTTTCAGGATAAAAAGAGTAAGTTCCAAATGATAGGAAAGTGATGCATGATTTGGGGGAGTAGTATATTTTTTCAGTTTTTGGCAGGCATTTTATTGTGCCAACCTTTTAGCCCTATTATTTAAGATCTATGAGGATACCACCTTATCATTTGTGAGATTAGTAAGGAGTGATTCTGTGAAGATCAAATAGATTGGTGCAGTAATTTTAAGAAGAAGGCGTAATTAGGTTAATGAAAAATAATTGTTCTTTTCTATTTTACTTCACTCTCTCTTTTATAAAAAGTGAATAATTACTGGGTATTTATATTATGTTTTAAAGTATTACTATTTTTATTTTTGCTTGGTAAAACTTTATAGGCAGTCATCTATAATCAATTAAAAGGCCCTAGCTTTTAAATAGATAGGGCCTTCAATAAATATTTTAATTTTTGGGTTGTTCTTTTGGTTGAAGAACAAATTGCTTGAAGTTCTTCCTGTCGAAGTATTTTTCAGCAGCAGTTTTACTACACTGGAATCTAAATTACTTGGCATTTTGAAGGCGTCCTTTTACTCAGCTCTTCGTTGCGTACTCGGCTTAATAGCTGTGGCTACTTGGCTCCGCTGCGCCTTAAGCTGAGCAAAAATCAGCTGGTTTAAAATTTCAATGAATTTAATAGTATCAGAGTTTAAATCTTTCAACAGTTTTTGTAAAAGAAAATTGCTGAAAAGAGTTTGCCTTTATTGTTTTATTAATTTAAGGGTTTGCTGCTGCATTGCTAGTTGAATATTGATTAAATAAGTTCCCGATGGATAACTTTCAATGTCAAAATTTTCGTTAGCTTCTTCAATGGCATCAATCTGACGTTCTTCTATTAATTGGCCGTGAATATTGTATATTTGAATTCTTGCTTCCTGCCCTATTAATTTGCTTAAATCAAGGTTTATTCTATCCTTTGCAGGATTTGGCGAAAGCCCAATATCTAAGCCTGAAATCGGTTTTACTCCTGTTTCATAAGGAAAATCACCCTCATTCAGATTTCCAGTACTTGGTATTATACTGACGTTGGTGAATTCTGCCTTGACTGTCTGTCCATCATTATTGGAATAGACATATAGACCAATTTCAAGACATCCAGTCATTTGAATTCCTTGGGATATAAAAGGTGTATAATTTATACCATTTGTAGAAGCATAAGCTCTAAAAAAGGTATTATTTAACCTTTCTAATTTTAACCAAAATTTGTCATACGAAAATAATTGTTGTGGGAATGCAGGATAATTTGGGAATACTCGGATTTCTTTCAGAATACGATTTATTCTGTTGGTTGCAATGCCAACCTTACGAGCGCCTGGATCTATAGATTCTCGCATAGCTATTCCAGCATAACCATCACCATCTATTTTTCTTACATAAGCTTCGATAACACCATTTCCACACAATTCATATTTAATGAAACTTTGATCATCTGAAGTGTAGGGGAATTCTGGACTACAGCCGTCGCTAATCAAAGAGAATGTACCTGTTGGAACATCATAATTTGCTTCATTCCCATTTGGGTCAAAACAATCACCCAGACCATAGCTATTAGAGAAACCACATGGCAGACCTCCTATAGTTATATTTGTAGTACAAGTAGTTGAATTTCCATTCCCATCATTGACCTCGACCGTTACAGGAATGACATCACCAAGTTGATCACAACTTACAGTTTGATCAATTATTGGTGAAATTAAGTTCACTACACCGCAATTATCAGTAGATGAAGCATCATTATAAACGTCAGCGATAGAAAAGGTTAACGTATCTTCGCCATCAAATTCTATTGATGCACTTGTACAATCTATTACAGGTGCTTCATCATCCTCTACTGTTATGTTGAAAGAACAGTTACCCATATTTCCTCCACCATCAGTTATGACATATGAAAGTGTATTTACACCTAAATCTAGGCTTTGTGTATTTGAGGCACCTGGTATAACAGTAGAAGCTATTCCTCCATTGACACTTAGAGTAAGTGTTTGTGGATCGCAAGCACCATTTAGATCTATAGGATTTGTAAATGTTGCATCCGCTGTGCAATCTCCATTACCATTATTACTTGTTTGTACCGTTTGACTAGTAGGGCAAATAATAGCAGGTGCTGGTTGGACGTCTACGGCTAGTTGAGGAGCAACCTGAACACAACCATTAGCATACGTTACTGTTAAATCTACAGTTTGAGAGCCTGGAGTAGTCCAAGAAGCATCTACTCTTTCATAGGTTCCGTCTTGAGCAGTAGGAGAACCAATATTAGGAGTGAAAGTCGTGTTACTGGCCGCCCAAGTATATGTTGTCACTGTTGGTGGACCAAAAGTACTAGCAGATGAACGATAAGTAGAACTACTATTCAGGCACACTTCATCAAATGGAAGACCATTGTATGGTTGGATACTAACTGCTGGTGCTCCTAGAACTACCAAATCATCAGAAGCAGTATCTGAACATCCGCTTCCATTGGTAAAGGAGTAAGAAATATTTTGTATTCCAGCCCCTGCAGCAGCAGGGTCGAAGCTATAGGTCGAACCGTTGCCGTCATCTGTTACTCCAGGCCCAGCATATGTACCCCCAGTTGGTATACCACCACCTAAACCATTTTGCACACCATCATTTTCACAAATATCAGCTGGAGCAGTAAATGTTACAGATGGAACTTCATTTACGATAACACCTAAGGTAGAACTTGAATTCGTGCAACCATTAGCATCCGTAAATGTATAAGTAATTTGATAACCATCAGGTCCAGTAGAAGGATCAAAACTAAATGTCATTCCATTTCCATCATCTGTTACGCTTGTCCCAGAATAAATACCCCCAGTTGGCATACCTCCTCCTAAACCAGTTTGTATACCATCATTTTCGCAGAAAGCTTCGCTAAGAGCTAAAGTAACAGCGGGTAAAGCAAAAACTTCTATATCATCAGTAGCAGGATCACCATTTACTGAATAAATTATAGGATGGATACCTACTCCCGCAGCGGTAGGATCGAAGCTATAGGTCAAGCCGTTGCCGTCATCTGTTACCCCTGAGCCAGAATAAACACCTCCTGTTGGAGTGCCACCATTTAAACCAGATTGTACACCTTCATTTAAACAAAGATCTGCAGGAGCTGTGAAGTTTGTTGGTGGGGGAACATCTGTTGCACAAATTGTTAGTGGTACTTCTTCTCCAGTTACACAACTGCCAACTGGTCCAGTATTGCTGACAAATGTTAAACAACCATCAGCATTGAGACTAGTAATTACAGTTCCTGCAAAGTTGGTATTGGAACCATTATAGACTTGATTTCCATTTACTCCAGTACCCGTTACACCTGAATAAACAGTAATAGCATCATTATCTGATACATAGGTACCATAAGTACCTTGTGTAATGGTTGCTTGTACTGCCATACTAGAATTAACTGGACAAATTTCAAAAAGAACTAAGTTACTTTCAAGATTATCTTGGCAGTGGAAGAAGACTTGTTGTCCACTTGGACATCCACAAGCTGCCAGTACTTCTACCGTATCAAAAGCGCTATCCATACACCCTGTTTTGGTTGTATAGGTAATGGTATGTATGCCAAGACCAGCAATAGCTGGGTTAAAATCATAGGTGCCATCCCCATTATCTGTCACTCCAGGGCCAGCGTAAGTTCCATTAGCTGGGCTACCACCACCCAATCCAGATTGTATTCCAGCATCAATACATAAATCAGGAAGGGCTGTAAAACTTGGGAAGTTTGCTTCAAAAACTTCTATTGTTACATTATCTGAATCGTTATCTTTTGTATAAGTTAGGATATGAGTACCTGTGCCTGCAGCTGCAGGATCAAAGGAAAACGTCATTCCATTTCCATCATCTGTTACCCCTGGGCCAGAATAGACACCTCCCATTGGTAAACCACCCCCTAAATTTGACTGAATGCCATCTGTTTCACAAAAATCTCCTGGATTAAGGAAGGTAATATTAGGAGTGACGCTTTGGCCACAAACAGAGAGAGGGTTCTCATGACCATCCTGACAACTGCCAACAGGACCTGTTGAAACGATAAAAATTAAGCAATCATCAGCTATACCACTTGAGAGTATGTTACCAGATAAATCCCCATTCAAGGCATTGCCGATTAGGGTGCCTGAGCTGCCAGAGCCTGATGCACCTGAATAAACATTCAAGACATCACCATCTGACACAAATGTTCCTAATGTACCTCCTGTTATGGTAGCTTGTGCAGCCATACCAGCTGAAGGACATACCTCAAATGTTACTATATCTGTTTCATTATTGCCAAAACAATAGAAAAAATTAGACTGCATAGCTGGACACCCACAAGCTGGTAGTATTTCTACTTGATCCGTTGTCGCTGGGGTACAATCTGTGTTTAATGTATATGTAATATCTGTAATACCTAAACCTGCGATAGCAGGATTAAAAGAATAGGTCATTCCATTACCATCATCCGTCACCCCTAAGCCAGAATAAACACCTCCTGTTGGTGTGCCACCCCCCAATCCAGACTGTATTCCAGCATCCATACAAAGATCAGCTAATGCCGTAAAACTCGCTACATTTGACCCAACAACTGTAATAACATCAGTAGCTACATTGCCAGCTTGAGTATAAGTAATGCTTGTTGTTCCAGCACCTGCTATACTTGGCTCAAATGTAAATGTTGTTCCATTGCCATTATCCGTTACACCAGTGCCCGAATAAACACCTCCTATTGGTAAACCGCCACCGATCGTTTGAGGACCGTCTGTTTCACAGAATTCATCAGCTGATAAAATAAGGGTGGCTGTCGAAGGATCACTATTACTTTGACTACAAACTCGAAGTTCAGAAGCACCCACAAATCCATCATTACAGGTCAAGGTTTGTCGTAATAGGGTATTAGTTACGAAAATTAAACATGCATCTGCCACAGTAGCCGTAATAGTATTTCCTGAAACATCAGCTGTTGCTGGACCAAAAACTACTGTGCCAGTTATACCAGAACCAGATGTGCCTTGGTAAACGGTCAGAGTATTTGGAGGAATTACAAAATTACCTTGAATAATATTTGACTGTGCAATCATACCAGCAGAAGGGCAGAACTCAAATGCAACATGATTTGTTTCTCCTCGCCCATAGCAGTAATTATTATAGGTTTGACCAGCTCCACACTGAGCATTTACTGTAGTAAGGAAACTAAAATTTAGTATTCCTACAATAAAGAAAAAGTGAGTAAACTTCCTCATGGGTCTTTTTTGTTGTATTGTAGAAACTAACTCCGTAAGCATATACTTAGGATAATTTCTAGTTATTGTTTCCAAAATGAATGGTAAACAATAATTAATGAATAAATCATTTATCAGCTTGCATCTTTGCTAATAAGTGTACTAAGCTTTTTTAATAACCGTGTAGCGGTCATGTCTAGTTTTGGATTCTTACAATTTCACTAATTTTGTAAGCACACCTTCATTAGCCGTTTGAAGTTGTAATAAGTAAAAACCTGAGGGTAATTGCTTATCAATTTGAACTTCCATACTTTCGGTAAACCTCGTCTTTTGCTCAAGTACAACTCGTCCATCAATAGTAAGCAGTTTAATGGCGACATCTTCATTAGAAAAGGTAGATGAATAAATGACGAAGTGATCGTTGAATGGGTTTGGATTGACGGAAATGTCTAGTACATGATTTTCTACTTTTTCGATATCGGTTAAAACACCTTCCTCAATAGCATAACGTTCATTTACTTCAAATGGGCCTAAATGATCAATATGGCCATTGGTCCAGTCAATACGAATGCTATCCACCGTAGTGATATCTGCCAAACCAAAATGGAATACAGAGCTATGTTGAGAAGCGTGACTGGCACCACCACCATACAATTCTTTAACGAAAGTTTGCTGACCAGCAAATAACCATATTTTAGAACCATAAGCGTCTCTATTTGATTCTACACCAGTTAGCTTGAATTGAATCCAGTTATTATTATTCTGAGTTTCATTTACATAAAACTTAGAATGGCCCCCTAATTCATTTAGGGCTACAGTAACGATATCCAAATCTCCATCCTCATCAAAATCACTATAGGCCATACCATGTACATAGCTGACATCTCCTACACCCGCCAAATCAGTAATATCTGTAAATGTTTTATCACCATTATTGAGGTATAGTTTGTCTGGATCGAAAGTTGCGGTAGCAAATTGTGTGAGCGTAGGAATGCGACCATTAGCAACATACAAATCTTCCCATGTATCATTATCAATATCGAAGAATGCTGTTCCCCATCCAGTCGTGTTTAGATCATTATCAGAAGGTACGGTTGTATTTTCTACGCCTGCCTCAGTTGTAATGTCTATAAAGTCACCATCTATGTTTTCAATAAGGATATTCCGACCAATATTCGTAGTGTAATAATCGAAATCAAGATCATGATCAAAGTCACCAGCAGCAATCCCCATACCAAATGCCTGGACATTTGATTCTGTTTCAACAGAAACATCTGAGAAAGTATTCTCTGGGTAATTATTTTCTAATAAGGCATTTGGTGTCAAGTAAATACCAAAATCATTTGCTAGATATAAATCTAGATCTCCATCCATATCATAATCAGAAGGAGCACCTGCGATGGTGCATCCGCCATTATTTACACCTAATTCCTCTGAAACCTCTGTAAAGGTCAAATCACCATTGTTTCGATACAAAAAGTTGGGATAACAATCATGAGCCATGCCATTGATAGCACCTTGATCATCGTAAGTGAAAATTTGTTCTTTTATATGATTAAATGCATAAAAATCTAAATAACCATCCTGATTGTAATCCAAGAAAGCAATACCCATGGCAAATGCTTGATCCGTTACACCTGCTTGTTCGCCAATTTCTGTAAAAGTACCATCTCCATTATTAAGGAATACTAAGCTTCTGGCATCAGGCTGCTCAGAACCTGCGAATCTTTCCCAAGTTGCAATTACTATATCTCTATCGCCGTCATTATCAATATCGCCAGTAGCAACACCCATTGTATTATATTGATAGGTTATACTTAAACCTATATCTGCGTTTACTTTTGTAAAGGTTCCATTTCCATTATTGCTATAAATTTCATCTTGGTTATATCCACTGGTAACATAGATATCTTCATCCCCATCTAAGTCATAATCGAAAAAAGCAGCCCCTCCACCCATCAAAGCGCGTGCAGCAAAAGCATGATCAAAACCAATAGCAGCGCTCTGATCAGAAAAAATCTGTGCAGTAGCTAGATTAAAAGAGCAGAACAGAAAAAAAGCAGTTAATAATCTATCCATAGTAGCCTTTTTATTTATTTAAAATCATTACTTTAGAATCAACTGCTTCGCCATCAACTGATAAAAAGTATAAGTATGAACCAGATGATAAGCGTGAACCATCAAAGATTAAGCGGCCATAACCAGCTTCTTCAATTTGGAATGTTTGCAATAAAACGCCTGTTATGTCGCGTAATTCAATTTGTATATTGTTTAATCCCCGGGGTATGAAGTATTTAATCTCTGTTGTCGTTTGATAGGGATTGGGTACATTTTGTAGTAGGTAAGCATCTTTTGCCGAAAGGCCTAAGGCACTATCAGAGCAGCAGTTACTTAAGCTTTCACGAATAATTCCATTTTCTAACTTTAAATCCTCATATGCAGCCATCAAACCATTCATTTGATCACGTAAACCATTGATTGCTTCAACTAATTCCCTTCTATCAGCAGAGTTTAATAGCTCATCTTGTATGTTTTCAAAATCTGTAGGAAAAAATACATCTTGCTGCTTTTCACGCATAGGAGGGGTAACGTCAAAATCATGATTATTTACCAAAATTTCTCTTTGGCTAGTGGTGTTTCTGGCACTTTCTTTCTTAGCAGGATTGGGCGTCATACCTGGAGGGCGGCCATTATTCTCTTGCGCGAATGAAGTTTGGGTAAGTGTAAAAGCTAAAATGAATAATGCAAATAATTTGATATCTTTCATTAGTATTTTTTTAACATTTAAATAATGGTTGAATAAAACGGCTATTCATCATCATCAGAAGTTTCGCCCGCTTCTTTAACTTCATTTTCAGCATTCAATGCAGTAAGCATTTTTGTTAAAGCAGCCATTTGCTCCTTCATTTCATCTATCTGAGCGATCTGCTTTTGTAAATTATCGATTTCTTTTTGCTGTGCCTCAATAATTGTTTGTTGCTCTTGAACCGCATTCACTAAAAGGTAAGTAACCGCTGAACCATCATAGCTTAAATAGTCCGTATCGGTGCCATCTCTTTTTAAAGGCTCGATCGTGTAAGGAGCAATATCCACCATATCTTGTGCAATAACACCAACAAATTCTTTTTCTGTCTTATAACCTAACTTACCGTTAAATTTAAAGGTGACTGGCTTCATCTCCATGACCACACCTAAACCATCTTCGAAAGGCTTGATATCTTTTTTTAAACGGCGGTCAGAAGCAGTAGCCCAGTCGCCTCCTCCTGGTTTGGCTGCATCACCTGATATTTCAAGCTGATAACTGGGCGTTGTGAATATTCCCATTCCTACATTACCAGTCGCTCCGTCCATACAAAGGATAGATTTTGTATAAGTACTGTTGTAGAAACTAGCCACAGAAGGAATGGCGTGGGTAAGATCGCCTGTATTAAATATGGTACCTGTAAAGGTCATGTCTCCTGTATGAGTCATATTTCCCATAAGATCCATATTTCCCGTAACATCCATATTTCCCGTAACATCCATATTTCCCGTAAGGGTAGAATTGCCATTTACAGTGAGTGCACCGTTCTTAACCAATACATCACCAGATTCTATCTGAAGTGCATTGTTACCGGGGTTTGCAGTACCTAATCCAATATCTCCATCAGCATCGATATAAAGACTATTGCTAGGTGCACTTGGTCTAATTCTCAATGGCAATAAAGAACCATTAGTTAAGTCACGAATGAAGAAGTTTGATTCGTTCCCAGCAATGTCCCAAGTTTGAACACCAAAACCAGAGGATCCATTTTGTTCTAAACGAAGGCTTGGGGAATCGCCATCTGCAACATGTATTTCAAGTGTAGGAGTAGCTGTACCTATACCTAATCTGCCAGAATTATCAACGTATAAAGAATTTGCAGGAGCATTCCCTTCAATACGGAAAGGTATTCGACCAGCTGTAGCATCTTCGATGCCGAAATATTCCGAACCACCATTTCCAGAGTCGTTGATAGATATACGCCAATCCCTCTGGGGAAAACTAGCAGAATTAGAGGTGTCATCAAAGTGGATACGTAGATTGTTTTCTTTGAATCTTTGTGTGTCAAATCCGAAAGATTCCCCAGTAGATGAACAGTCAAGACCAACACAAATGCTACCCTGTATAATCACGTCATCGAGGAATACTTGATCATCGTCTGCTAATGAGGTGTTATCTTTGACAAGCGCATTGGCAGAGGGGCTAAGGTTTACATTATTTTCCTTAATAGAAGCAAACATGGCTTGATAAGACTTCGATTCGTATGTCCATTGGTAGGAGTTAGCTTGTAAAAAAGAAGTCTTTTCAGTGTCAGGAGTGATAAATTTACCATCTTTGATGCTAAAAGCAACATTGTAAACTTCTACTTGAGATGGGATATTATTGGCTTCACGGAAATTCGCAATAGCATTTTCATCGCCTTCTGCTAATTTTGCTCTAAATTTTGCCTGATTCGCTTCTGTCATTTTGAAGATCGGGGAGATCTGTAGTTTATATAATCCATCTTCATATACCTGACCTTTTTCGTCTAAGTTGCTAAAGCTTAATTCTTTTGTAAATGGTACCTCTTTCTCGTAAAAGTAACCCTTAGGGCCTGCAATTTGAAAAGCATAAGCATCAGGGGTGATTAAACTAACACTTAATGTAGCTTCTTTTTCAGAAATATTTAATTTTTCAACTAATTGCTGAGCGGTTAATGCATCGCTGAATATAAGCATGTAGCATAGCACGCGCATGTGAATTAAGATATTCTTAAAATTCATTGTAAAAAGATTATGGTTTTATGAATATGAATATATTGCTTACATACCTACCCTATGGTAGGCTGAGAATTGTAGGAGGATTGAATGGATTGAATTATAAATTAAAGAAACGGTGATTTCTTTATGAAAGGATTAATGATAATNACACAAATATANTGGAATTCATGCCAATTAAGCAAGTGTTTGTCAAGTTTTATTTTTTTTAAATACCTATATCCAATATAAATATTGTTTTTAATGTTTTTTATTAATAATAATTTGGTTAATTGATTTTTTTAAAAAATTTGGTTTTAAATTACTGAGTTTTTATAATGTCCTAGATAAAATTACATGTACAATAAAATTGTTACTTGAAAATTATCGGTAACTGACTACAGGAAAGTTACGCATGATTTTTGAGCGAACTTAAAAAGCTGTTTGCCTATGGATGAATTTCATTGGACCAATTCCAGCCTGCCGGCAGGCACAGTTTCAGGCAAACTACTTATCAATCTATGCAACCTAATAATTCATGCATCTGCTTTGCAGCAGCAGGTTAATTGGTATAGGCGCATCAAAGCTATTTATGATCAATTAAAAGGCCCTAGCTTTTTAATTGATAGGGCCTTCAATAAATATTTTAATTTTCGGGTTGTTCTTCTGGTTGAAGAACAAATTGCTTATAGTTCTTTTTGTCGAAATATTTTCCAGCAGCCGTTTTAATGGCATCTGAGTTTAATCCTTCTATTAACTTTTGATAGGCTTTCAATCTAATGCCTTCCAATGGAAGTCCATTTTGAACCCTAGCATTGATTTGACCGCTCCAATAACGATTTTCTTTCAAATTCTTTATTCTCCCTTGCTCCTGCGTTTCTTTGACTTTCGTCAAATCTTTCTCTTCTGCTCCATTGGCTTGGGCATTTTTGATGTCATTCCAAGCTGTTTCAATTAATTCATCTGCTTTTTCTGGCTCACAATTGAATGAAATAGTAATTCGGTAGTTACCCTCAGGGTATGGTCCTACAAAGCCACTGACTCTTACGCCATAAACGCCACCCTTATCTTCTCGCATAGATTCTCTCATCTTTATACGTAAAAGATCAATCATGGAATAAAAGTTATAGCGTTTTTGCGTGTTTTTAAAATCAAAGTCTCCATGGAAAAACATTTCTACTAATGCCTTAGGTGCTTTACCTTTTGTAATTGTTTTGTTAATTTGACCATCTTGAAGACGCACATTCGTATTTTTCCAGCTCTCTTCTCTATTTTTATTTGGCAGATTACCTAAGAAAGTAGCGATATACTTCTTAAAGCTTTCTATTTCAAAATTTCCTACAAATACAAAGGTGAAATCACTAGCGTCTGCAAATCGATCTTCATACACTTGATAAATTTTATCCAAATTTAGATTGTCTAATTCTTCTACTGTTTGCATTCTTCTCCTTGGATGGTCGCCATATTTTAGCTTATTTTTCTCTTCTCCAAAGTAATAGTATGGATTAGTCAAAATGTTTTTCATGATTGACTTTTGTCGTTTTTGATAGGAGAGAAGAACTGTTTCATCCTTGCGGATGTTATTGAAATATAAATAAGCCAATTGAAACATCGTCTCAACATCATCAGGTGAGCAATTCCCTCTTAATCCTTCATAACGTTCGCTGATATATGGGCTTACATTAACGGTCTTGCCAGCTAATTTTTTCTCCAATTCTGTTACAGAGAAATTTCCAATACCACTAGCATTTACAATGCCTGCTGCGCTTGAAGCATCTCTATATTCACTATCATCATATAGTGAATGTCCACCTGGACTAAAGGCATTCATTAGTATTTCATCATTTTTGAAATCTGTTTGCTTCAAATAAACCTGAACACCGTTTTCTAATTTAAGATAATTGATACCTAGTTCATCATAGCTAACTTCCTCGGTTATGGTTGTAGCTTTTAGATCGGTTGCTAATAAAGGTTCATCTGATACCTGATCGATATAGGCTTCAACCTCCATTTTTTCCACTCTACTTACTACTTCTGCTAAGTCAGCTTCTGTTGGGAGCGGCGTTTCTTCTTTGTCTGGCCCAGTTACGACAACTACTTTGTTTTCATCCGTAATCCACTTCTTTGGCAATGGATTAATATCATTTACGCTTATCGTTGGAAGCAATTGTTGCATCAATTCGTAGCGCTGTTGTGGGCTAGGGATTGGATTATTATCCAAAAAATTATACACATAGGCCATTGCCATTCTGCCTGATTCTGTTTTATCTTGCTCCTTAAGCGTTTTCTCTGCAGCTTTAAGCATTTCAACTTTTTGGCGTTCCAATTCACTTTCGTTAAATCCATGAAGTTGCGCCCTTCTGGTTTCTTTCATCACAGCTTCTAGCCCTGCCAAGGCACCTCCTTCTGGAACAAAAGCATAAGTGGTGTAGGTCGCCAAGTCTCCTACATCCTGTCCATAGCCTACATAAGCAAAAGTGAAAGGTGGATCAGATGATTGCTGCAATTCATACAAACGGGCATTGACCATTCTGTTGTATAAAGAGGTCATCAATCCCTTTCTAAAACCTTCAAGGTCATAACTTGGCTCGTAATTATGTTTGTACATCAAACGCACGGTCGTAAATGGCGCCTCCTTATCTGAAGTAATGGCAAAAAGAGTCTCTTTATGCCCCGGAACCTTATACTCTTCTCTTTTACGCTCATTAGTTGGGTTCTGTAAGCTACTAAATCGACTTTTAATTTCATTTTCCATCCAGTCTAGATCAAAATCTCCAACCGCAATAAATGCCATGAGGTTTGGACGATACCAATCTTTGTAAAATCGTTTTACTGTTTCATAATCGGCACCCTGAATAATTTCTGGTTTGCCTATAGGCAGGCGTTCTGCATAACGTGCACCCTGATACATGATCGGGAAATACTTTTGCTGCATTCGCTGATCAGGACTTAGCCGTGTACGCCATTCTGAAACTACCACACCTCTTTCTTTGTCTATTTCTTCTCCATCAAACAACAGGCCGCCGGCCCAGTCTTGCATGATAAGTAGTCCTTTATTTAAGAGTTCATCATCATCAGTACGTGCTTGTAGCATATAAACAGTTTCGTCAAAACTAGTATAGGCGTTTAAATCTGGCCCAAAACGTGTACCGACCGACTCTAAATAATCGACCAATTCATTCTTTTTGAAATTCTTGGTTCCATTAAAAGCCATATGTTCTACGAAGTGGGCTAGACCTAATTGGTCTTCATCCTCTTGCATAGAACCAGCATTGACGGCTAATCGGAATTCTACTCGATTTTCAGGTTTTTGATTCTTTTTCAGATAATATTTCATGCCATTGGGGAGAGTACCCATTCTAACGCTTGGGTCAGTTGGTATGGCCTGACCTTTTAAATTTTGAGCTTGGACAAATGTGAAAGATAGGGCTATCAACATTAGGGATAAGCCGCATAGTTTTAGCATTCGCATGGTGTTAATAATTAAGGTGATTAAAAGATTAATATTTAGGGCAAAGAGGAACGTTTTTAGAGCGGGATTAGAAATTTATTCTTTCAGCCGATTTTGTCAATGATTAGTTTAGATGAGACCAAAGCTTACGACTTTAGCCATAGCTAAATGAGTGTTCTTTGAACGAAATATCAACTAATTAGTAGCCTGATAAGGCCGATTAATAAATTCCAAACACGATCCTAGTTCTTCTTAATTCCTAATTTACTAAAATCATAAGGTAGAAGAATAAGAAGTTAAGTTGCCTTAACCTATTTTTAACCTCTTTAATCGATGACTTCTGCCATTTTTGTAAAAAGTAAAATAGGCTGCCCTTGTCTGTTTTCTATTCTCCATTCTACATCGTATAATTCTTTTGGCCAAGATTGACCATTTGCACTGACCATTTTGTCTAATTGTTTGAAATGGTCAATATGAAATAAAGCATGAAAACAATGTTGTTCATTTCTTAGATTTAAGATGATGTTAGTGTCTCCTTTTTCTTTGATGAATGTTTCACGAAAATACCGAAAATCATTCGGCTGATAATTTTGTAGAAACGAACTAATTTTCTTTTGATAGGAGGGATCCAATACATCATCTTCCCAATTTTCGCTCAGGAAAGGATGACTAGTACATGCTGGCGCTGGACTAAAAATATGCTTAGGCCAGAATACAGCAGTATATGCTCGGAAAAGGCAAAATAGAATTACTGTAATTATAATTAGCTTTCTCATGATTTATCTTTTTGATCCTTCAATTTTTTTATAATTGGATGAAATCTCTCATCAATGTGTTGGTTAAACCACTCATCAATGAGGGACTTCTTAAACCGCCACTCTTTTCCAAGCTTGGCAGCTGGGATTTTACCATTTTGTGCCCAGGTATAAATAGTTTGTGGCTTCATTTTTAAGTATTTAGCCACCTCTTCTATGGTCATAATGTCATCCATACCAATTATTGAGTATCTGTTTGTGGAATAGAGTCTATAGTGATGCTATCCTTTGAAGGTATACTATCGGGCGATGGTATCTCTTCTACCTTTGATGCACTCTTTATTTGTCTATTAGGACCATCAAATAAATTGCCTAGCGCACCAAATACCGTGGAGTAAAAATTTCCTCTAGTATCTGTCCGTAATATTTCAAAGGGCATATCTCTGTTGCCTATGAAAGGCCTCAAATTCCAAGATAACTGAATCCCTACAAAAGCGAAAATGACAATCCATATTCTAAAGACTGAAATCCCAACTTTTGGATAAACATTAGATGCCTCAAAGGTGCTTTTTAAAGCATCTAGTACTACACGCATTCCAAAAAATCCAGAAAAGAAAAAAACAAAGACATGCAGTAATTGCAAAAAGGAATAATTGCCACCTGAAAGTTGGAAAAACAAGGTGATAGGAGCAAAAGCTACCATGATAGTGGTTGTCATCACAAATCCACTTAAAATGAGAATCAGCAATTGTCTGATCTTGATTTTCGAACCTAAGATGAGTTGCACAATATAAAAAGAAGGGAAACATATAATTAGTGTTAAGAATAGTAACATCCACAGTTTGAGCCCTGTGATTAATGCCTGAGCTACACTATTGTATGAGCCCATAATGAGTCCATAAAAAAAGGTGAAAAGAAAGATGAGTAGAATTTGCCCCCAAATGACACGATTTTGGTATTCATCCCTTCCGATTTTTTCAAAATGTACATCCCTTTCTGTTAATACCTCAAAGGCTTGCGCTAAAATAGAATTCTTCATGGTTTCTCGTTTTGATTCGACAATTTTGAAAGAGTGAGATTAATTATTGTTTACTAATTTAATGCTGTTTTTATATTTTTATTGTTGTTTATTATTGTTTTATTGTGTTTTTTGTTGATTGTGATAGTTTTTATTGATCGTTGGGATACTTAAGTTCGTCGTCGAATGCTAGGAAATAAAAGGAATATTAATAGGCTTTATACAAATAGCCTGCGCAACTCAATAACATTTGTATATCTTTGTTGAAAATTAGCGATTCAAACCAAAACTTCGCTTTAAGTAAACACCATGGTTTATTTTTCTTTAGTAGTATTTTTTTTAGTTTCAATCATTTTTTCATTTCTATGCTCCATTTGGGAGGCCGTTTTATTGAGTATTACACCTTCTTATGCCCAAATCAAATTAAAAGAAGGAGGGAAGGTTGGTCAATTATTAGATGAATTTAAGGACAATATTGATCGTCCTCTTTCTGCTATTTTAACATTGAATACTATTGCCCATACGGTAGGTGCAATTGGCGTAGGTGCTCAGGCAGAAAAGGTTTTTGAATCAAGTGGTGGTTTTGATTTATTTGGGTTTCACATCGGAGTCAATGCTATTATAGCTACAGTAATGACTTTAGCTATTCTTATTCTTTCAGAGATTATCCCTAAAACATTAGGAGCAAATTATTGGAAGCGATTAACTAATTTTACGGTTTTATCCCTAGATTTTGTGATTAAGATTTTATTTCCTTTTGTGTGGTTGAGTCAGAAAATCACTAAGAGTCTAAAGAAAGATAAGTCAAAAAGTATATTGAGCCGTGCAGACTTTTCTGCCATGACAGATATAGGTGAAAAAACAGGTGTTTTTAAAGAAGGGGAATCTAAAATTATCAAAAACTTACTTCGTTTTAATACCATTCGTACGAAGGATGTAATGACCCCTAGAACGGTTGTAGTGGCTTCTAATGAAGAAATGACTATTAATGAGTTTTATGAAAAATACAGGGATGCATTACGTTTCTCAAGAGTGCCTATTTTTAAAGAGGCTAAAGATCAGATTACTGGATTTTTCTTAAAAGATGAGTTGCTTCAGCATATTATTGATAAAAAAGGGGATCAAGCACTTAAAAGTATCAAAAGAGATATCTTAATCGTGAATGAACAGTTTCCAATTCCTGATCTCTTCACAAAGTTTATCGAAACCAGAGAGCATATTGCACTTGTAGTGGATGAGTTTGGAGGTATGGCAGGTATTGCTTCCATGGAGGATGTCATTGAAACCCTTTTAGGCTTAGAAATTGTAGATGAAATGGATAATAGTGAAGACATGCAAGATTTGGCGCGTCGAAAATGGGAACAAAGAGCCAAAGATCTTGGCTTAATTCAAATCATCGGAGAGGCAGAAACAGAAGACGAAAACTCCTGATGAGTCCTATAGATCCACATAAATTTCTTGCTTATCCATTTTCCGCTGTAGTGGACCTATATGTTCTAGTTTTATCTCTGCCATTTTTCGGCCTGCTTTGAGGCAGTTGAGTGGGTTTTTTCCGTCAAGGTAAGCAGTTAGAAAACCTGACCAAAAAGCATCGCCAGCACCTGTGGTATCTCGAACGGTAACAGGGCGAGCTGCAAGGAAGTGAGATTCTGCCGCTGTTGCTAGGTATGCTCCATCTGCACCCAAGGTAACACATACTTGCTTGGCTCCTAGTTTGAGAAAATGTTCTGCAGCTATTTCCGCCTGTCTAAGCGGTTGATTATAAAGTCTTTGCCAATCTACCTCACTTAGCTTTACCAGTGCCCCATAACTTACGTACTCTGCCACTAACTCTTGTGCTTGTTGCTGATTTGGCCATACTTTTTGTGCATAGTTGGCATCAATACTGAGTTGTAATTGATAGTCGTTTGATTTTCTAGCTACTGCCATAATAGAATCTTGGGCTGGGGCCAAACTCATACCAAAACAAGTCGTATGAAATATATTGGTGTTATCAAGAATATCACTTGGTAATTGATCCATTGTAATATGCTTATCAGCCGTTCTATATGCTTCAAAACTAGGCAAGTTAAGTGAATGAGATACTAAGATGATAGTAGTGGGTTCCTGAGATCGATGAACCAATGAACAATCTACGCCTCCCATACGTACATTATCTAGTAAAAAGTCGCCTAGACCATCAGATCCAACTGTGCAGACTAGTTTGGCTTGGTTATTCAATCGAGCCATGTTGAGGCATAAATTTGCTGGGCTTCCACCTTGGACTGGTTTGAATAAACGATTACCATCAATTTTATCAGCGTAATCAGTGGTCATTAGGTCCACTAATAGTTCGCCTGCACAAAGGATATCTATTTCTTTATTTCTTCGGCTTTGCATGTGTAATTAATTAGATATAAGCTTGATAGCAACTAAAACTTATTGTAATTTTGACACAAAGTGCTAAGTGATAAAGTTACCAACTTTTCACACAGTATTTTTCTTCTTTCTAGAAAGAATTTTAAAATAAAAGCAAGTTATTGGTGGAAAGAAAGAAATAATAAGTCAAAATTTTCTAAAAAACTGAATTTAGTACTGTTTTATTGAATTAGTAAACTACCATATAATCCAACATAATGAATACACTTTCTTCTATTCAAAGACCACAAATTATCTATTCTCTTCAGGATGTCACTTATGACTTATTGGTTATAGGTGGTGGAATTACTGGTGCAGGTATTGCTTTGGATGCAGCTTCCAGAGGGTTGAAGGTAGCATTAATAGAGAAGGATGATTTCGCATCAGGCACAAGTAGTAAATCTACAAAATTGATTCATGGTGGACTGAGATATTTGAAGCAATTCGAGATACAGCTGGTACGAGAAGTAGGGCAGGAGCGAGCCATTGTTCATAAACTGGCTCCTCATTTGGTGGTTGCAGAAAAGATGCTTTTACCATTAGTGAAAGGTGGAACTTATGGAAGTTTTGCGACTTCCATCGGCTTGTGGGTGTACGATATTTTAGCTGGCGTAAAAGGAGAGGATAGAAGAAGAATGCTAAGCATGAAAGCTACTGCAAAAAAGGAACCACTCATTAGAAAGGATATTTTACAAGGTGGTGGTTTCTACGCAGAGTATCGAACAGATGATGCACGTTTGACTATTGAAAATATCAAAACAGCTGTTCAGCAAGGAGCAATTTGCCTCAACTATATTAAGGCTGAAGAATTTTTGTATGATAAAAAGGGCAAAGTAAACGGTGCCATCTGCAAAGATCAATTGTCTGAGGAGCAATTTGAAATAAAGGCTAATTATATTATTAGTGCTGCTGGTCCTTGGGTTGATAAATTGCGTAAAAAAGATGACTCTTTAAAAGGGAAACACCTTTTCCTTTCAAAGGGCGTTCATATCGTCGTTCCTCATGAGCGTTTCCCTATTCAACATTCCGTTTATTTTGATGTACCTGATGGACGCATGATTTTTGCTATTCCTAGAAATAGGGTGACGTATATCGGTACAACAGATACGCCTTATGATGGAGATATCAACAATATACCTGTTTATCAAGAAGATGCAGATTATTTGTTGAAAGCAGTTAATCAGATGTTTCCTGATATCAATTTGATGAAAGAAGATGTGGAATCTAGTTGGGCTGGTTTGCGTCCATTGATACACGAAGAAGGGAAATCTGCTTCTGAAATGTCACGCAAGGATGAAATCTTTGAATCATCGACTGGTTTGCTATCCATTGCAGGAGGAAAGTTAACTGGCTATCGTAAAATGGCAGAACGTATCGTTGATATGGTAGCCAAAAAATACCAAGTAGCAAGTGGCCAAAATTTAAAAAGGAATCAAACCCATAACATTCCACTTATTGGAGGCCCATTTGCAAACGCAAAAGAGGTAGCTCAATATACGGAGTCTATCCATCAAGAGTTGATCGCTAAAGGTTTAGAAGACTATCATGCATCATATCTTGTAGCCAATTATGGTAAGCAAAGTGATGCCATTATTGAAAAGATGAATGAATACAGCAGTGATCCCATTCATTTGGCTTTAGCCAAAGCAGAATTGTGGTTTACTGTTGAAAATGAGTTGGTTATCAAACCAATGGACTATTTCAATCGCCGCACAGGGCGTTTGTATTTTGATCTACCAAGTATAGAAAAAGTATTATTACCGATTTTGAAGGAATTTCAAAACTACTTCCTATGGGATGATGCAAAGGTATTAGAAGAGAAAGAAAAAGTTAAACAAGAATGTAATCGTCATGCCCGATTTGAATACGAATACCAAAACGTTTTAGAAAATGATTAGATACGAAAAAACAAAAGGTTTTGACCGATTTGATGATGTATTTAAAGATCGTTTGCCAGAGAAAGTGGTAACTATCGAAGTTGATCAGCAAAACTTTTTGTTTTCTTGCGAAAATAAAGCCGCATTAAAAGTGGTGGTTTATAACGAGAAGATTGTACGATTTAGATATACCTATAATGGACAATTTGAAAGAGATTTCTCCTATGTATTAGCGGAAGATTTTCAAATAGAGTCTACAAAGATTGATATTCGGGAAACAAGCTCAGAATATGCAATCATAACCAAGGCTATTCAAATATTCGTAAGTAAGTCGGATTTGAGGGTGAAAATCCTTGATAAGGATAATCATCTAATCCTTGAAGATGCAAAACCTTATCGGGCAAGGACAACAATACACAAAGGACTAATCGAAGTTAACATTAGCAAGAAAGCAGCTAAAGATGAATATTACTTTGGATTAGGAGATAAGTCAGGTAACTTGAATTTAAGAGGTCAGCAGTTACAAAATTGGAATACAGATGCCTTTGGCTTTTCTAAAGAATCAGATCCATTATATCGTACAGTGCCTTTCTATTATGGGGTAAAAGAAGGACATGCTTATGGCATTTTCTTTCACAATACTTATCGCTCTCATTTTGACTTTGATAGTGATATGGAAGGCTATACAAGCTTTTGGGCAGAAGGAGGAGAGATGGATTACTTTTTTATGTATGGTCCAGAGTTGATAGCTGTAAGCCAATCTTACCATCAGATCACAGGTACTCCTGAATTACCACCTATGTGGGCACTAGGCTATCATCAATGTCGTTGGAGTTATTTCCCTGAGAATAGAGTGTTGGAACTTGCAGAGCAATTCCGTGAAAAACAGATTCCGTGTGATGCTATTTATTTAGATATTGATTATATGGATGCTTATCGATGCTTTACTTGGAATAAGGAATATTTTCCTCGTCTAAAATGGATGATTGATCGTTTAAAGGATGTGGGACTTCAAACCATTGTAATGATCGACCCAGGAATTAAGGTAGAGGAGGGGTATTCGATATATGATGAAGGGATTGAAAAAGATATGTTTTGTAAAAGAACAAATGGAGATTTGATGATTGGGCCAGTTTGGCCAGAAGAGTGTGTCTTCCCAGATTATACCCATCCAAAAGTGAGAGATTGGTGGAAAGGATTGTATAAGGAGTTGTATCAAGAGCAAGGAGTGAGTGGTTTTTGGAATGATATGAACGAGCCAGCTGTTTTTAAGGTCAATTCCTATACTTTCCCAGATGAAATTATGCATGATATGGATGGCGAACCAAATACCCATCCAAGAGCACATAATATTTATGGTCATCAAATGTCAAGATCAACTTATGAGGGCTTAAAGGAACTAAGTCCTGAAAAAAGACCATTTGTCTTAACAAGAGCTTCGTTTAGTGGTGGACAGCAATATGCGGCTGTTTGGACTGGTGATAATTTAGCAACTTGGGAGCATCTGCGTTTAGCAAATATTCAGTGCCAGCGTTTGAGTATTTCGGGCTATTCTTTTGTAGGAACAGACATTGGTGGATTTGCGGGAGAGCCAGAACCTGAGTTATATCTTCGGTGGGTACAATTGGGTATTTTCCACCCATTATTCCGTACTCATTCCATGGGGAATCATGCAGATGGCGCTTCTTTGGTAGATGCAGAGGCGATTAAATTAGCAGAAGCTTTTAATCGAATGGATCAAGAGCCATGGTCATTTGGTGATGAAATCACGGATTCAGTTCGTAAGGCAATTGAACTGCGTTATCAGTTATTACCCTATTTATATACGGCATTTTGGCAGAATATAAGCCAAGGTTTACCCATACTAAGAAGTTTATCGTTTGAGGACCAATCTGATAAAATTTGCTTAGAAAGAGAAAATGAATTCTTGTTTGGTGATCATATTGTAGTAAGTCCAGTTTTGGAGGAAGGCCAGAAAGGACAGCTTTTATATTTGCCGAAAGGCGAATGGTATCACTACTACACTAAGGAGCAAAGAGGGGGTGGTAAAATGGGGGCTGTATCTTTAGAAATGGGTTACATCCCATTTTATGTAAGAGCAGGAGCGGTACTGCCGTTATTCCCTGTACAGCAATTTGTAGGGGAGAAGATAATAGAGAAAATGACCTTGAAAGTCTATGCTGGTGAGGCAGAAAGTACATTGTATTTAGACAATGGAGAGGGCTACGCTTATGAAAAAGGGCAATTTAGCTTACGCAAATATCGAGTAGAATCAGGCCAAATTCACCAGACGATAGAGGGCCTTTATTCCGGCGATTTGAAATCTTTTGAATTAGAATGGATTGGCTTAAATGAACAACCAAAGCAGCTGTTGATTGATGGAAGTTCCTTTAATTTTGAATACAAAAATGGGGTATTGATAGCAGAAATACCTGCTTCATTTAGTGATATTAATCTTCTTTAATCATCCCATTTCGAATCAGCTTGCCACTTTATTGTGGCCAGCTGATCTGCGATTTGTTTTTGCAACTCAAATAGAGTATTTGGTCCATCATAATTGTTTTGAATCTTTTTCTCCTTGCCTTTGTAGTTGATGTAAGTAAATGTAGAAGGTAAGTCTGGTATGGCTGGTGCATCTATTGGATAAAAATCGGCTAGGTCAAAGAAACGAATCGCTTCAGCATTTTTTAAAATACTATGGATCATGGTTTGCTGCCCTGTAGATTTAAAATAGCCTTGGTATTTTACATTTCTTATTCCATGATAAAGAACTGTACCATCTGAATAAAATCGAGCTTCGTAGGCAGGGCAGTTACCGTAGCAAGAAGATTTACGAAAGCTAATCAACATACTAATTGTTTCCCTTTCCTGTTCTTCCATCAGCCCTATTTCAAGTGGTGCTTCGCTTTCCGTTAAGGTCTTTTGCTTTGGGAGTTGTTCTGTGCTTTTAGGTGTGCAAAATGTAAATAAAAGAAAGCTGAATACAGAAATGGGTAAAATTCTAGAAGACATAAGCATAGATATTGAAATACCAAAATATAAAAAAGCCCTTTGAAATCTGTTCAAAGGGCTTTTTATTTATAGAAATATTACTTTCTTTTTTTCTTTTTCTTTTGTGCTTCACGTTGCGCCTGAACCTTCTGTTGTTCTTCCATCGCTTGTTGAAGTCTTTGTTGAAATTTACTTGTTTTTTCCTCTTTCGGTTTCTTTCGATATTCCTCTAATTCTCGTTTAATCTTCTCTTGATCAATAATGTAGTTCTTTGTAACGATCGTTTGAGTGATATTAAATAAGTTAGAGAATAACAGGTAACAAGTCAAACCAGATGCAAAGCTGTTGAAGAAGCCAACAAAGAAGATGGGCATGATATACTGCATGTACTTCATCGCTGGATTAGCAGAGAAGTCCATGTGTTTCGTATTATAGAAAGTATAGATCAAGGTTGTCGTTGCCCAAAGGATAGTAAATAAGCTGATGTGTGAACCAAATCCAAATGGAATTTCAAATGGTAAGCGGAAAAATACATCGTAAGATGATAAATCTGTTGCCCATAAGAAGCTTGCTTGACGAAACTCAATGGAAGCAGGGAAGAAGCGATACAATGCAAACCATATTGGCATTTGTAGTACCATTGGCATACATCCTCCTAGTGGGTTTACCCCAAACTCTCGATAGAGTTTCATGGTTTCCATTTGTTGTTTTTGCTGATCATCCTTGAATTTACCACGCATATTTTCTAGCTGTGGTTTCAAAGCACCCATTTTGGATTGAGAGTGCAACATTTTGTAAGTCAGTGGATAAAGTACTAGTTTTACTATAAATGTAAGTACTAGGATGACAATCCCTGCACTTCCAATGTAAGTAGATAGGAAGCTAAAAATAGGACGAATAATCCAACGGTTGATCGTACCAAAAATACTCCAGCCAAACGGAATGATATATTCCAGATCTTCTGCTGTACTGGCCAGTGCTTCAAAATCATTTGGACCGATATAAAAATCCATGGAGAAGCTTTCTTCATTTGCTCTACCGTAAGGAAGCAAAAAGTTGGTCTTAAGCTCTTTTAAGTTTTCTTCTTCAGCATCTAGCATAAGCGTTTCCATCTTTGCACTTTGGAAAGGCTCTTCTTTGGCAATTAGACTAGAGTTGAAGAACTGGTTAGAATGGGAAACCCAATTAATGCGTTGGTTATCAGCATCCTCTGTGTCGTTGGAGGTACATGAACAATGACCGGGTTCATCTCCAAGTGGTTTATAGTATATGCTTGAATAGTTGCGTTCGTAAGTGTCGTTTTTCTCTAATTTATCAAGGAAATTAACCCATTTTAAGTTGATGTGATCTGCATTTCCTGAAAGAACATTTTGTAGGCCGTTAAACTTGACTTTATAATCAATCACATAACTACCTTCCTTAAGGGTGTAAATTTGTTCGAAGTAGCGACCTTCTCCAGCGGAAGCCTTAAAGCTAATGGATTGTCCGGAGGAGGAGCTTTCAAAGTAAAGATCATCGGTATTGATACCACCACTTGGAAGATTAGCGATGGGTAAGAAATAACCAAACTCATTTTTTGAGTCTTCCAAAAGTTTGAGGGAGGTTTTGACTTCATTCTTCTCTTCATCCTCATAAATTTTGTAATACTCTTTGAGTTCCACCTCTTTTATTCTGCCACCTTTATTCGAAAATATAATTCTGAAAACGTCGTTTTCCAGTAAAATATCTTTTTCTTTTCCAGTTGCAGCTAATGCAAAAGGTCCAAATTCGCTAGTTAGGCGACTCTGTTTAAGAGAGTCAGAGGCAATATCCAAACTTTCTTGCACATCATTAGCCTCCGCTGCTAGGTTTTGTGCCTGTATTTTGGCAAGGCTATCCTGCATAAAATCTGCTCTAGCTATGGAGTCTTGAATTCTACGCTGCTCTTCAATTTGCTCTTGCGATGGGCTATTCATATATTGCAACAACATAAAAAGACCAAAAATCAACAATAAGCCCGTGACGGTATTCCTATCCATCAATAAATTAGTTTATTCAAAAAAACGATAAAGTGTATGCACTTTTAACTACTTTCTAAAAAGCAGGCCAAAGGTACAATTTGTTCAAACGAAAAAGAAAAGCAATGGATAATTATTCCGCTTCCTTGGACGAGTCCTTAATAAATGCCTACAAGCAGACGACTTATACTGTTCCTTGTTTAAAAATTAACATCCGAATCGGTGAAAAGTGTCCATTATTAGATCAACTGCTTCAAAAATTAGAAAGACGGAGCTGGTGCTTCGTCACCGCATCTAATCCGCAATCCAACTTGCTTTCTGATAATGAAAATAAAAAACGCTATCAATCCTTAAAAGAAAGTTTGAAAAAAGCTGGCTACCTTTATTATGAAGGTACAGGAATTGGAGATGACGGCCGATGGCCCGCAGAAGAGAGTTTTTTAGTTATTGGAATAAAACGGACAGAGGCTTTGAAAATAGCTAAAGAGTGGGAGCAGAATGCTATTGTTTTTGGAAAAATGGATGCAAAGGCAAGTTTGATTTTATTATAATGAAGAGATAAGCCTTGTTAAGATAAGGTGCCTACCAAAGAAGGCACCTTAAGGTTTTATTTTTCTGCTAATATTTCTTGCTTGGCGACTCTACCTGGATATTTAGCTAAAGCTATTTGCAAACAATCCATTGCCTCATTTAGATCATCTGTGTTTAGCACAAAAGCCATTCTTACTTCATCTTTTCCCAATCCAGGTGTTGCATAAAAACCAGCACCAGGAGAAAGCATTACAGTGGCTCCATTATGTTCAAAATCTTCTAATAACCATTGGCAAAAACGATCTGCATCATCAATTGGGAATTTAGCAAAACAGTAGAATGCCCCGCTGGGCTTATAGCAGACTACATCCTTCATTTGCTGAAGACGGTGAAAAACAGTCATTCTTCTACGATCGTATTCCGCTTGTACGTCGTCCATGTATTGGCTCTCCATTTCTAGTGAGGCTTCCGCCAAAATTTGTCCTAAGCCAGGTGGACTTAGTCGAAGTTTAACATAACGAGTAAGTGTATTAAGTAAAGCTTCATTCTTAGTAACAATGGCACCAACCCTAGCTCCACAAGCGCTATACCGCTTAGATATGGAATCAATGATAATCGTGTGCTCTTCTAAGCCTCTTAGATTAAGAATAGAATAAAATTCAGTATCATCAAAGCAAAACTCTCTATACACCTCATCACAGATAAGGTAGAGATCATGTTTTTTAGCTAGAGCGCCCAATTGCTCTAAAACCTCTTGGCTATATACTGCTCCAGTTGGATTATTAGGATTGGTAATAACAATGCCCTTTGTTTTTGAGGTAATGGCTTTTTCGAAAGCTTCTATGGGAGGCAATGCAAAACCATTCTCAATATTACACGTAAGTGGACGAATATTGACATCTGCAATTTGAGCGAAACCATTATAATTGGCATAAAATGGCTCAGGTACGATAATTTCATCATTGTGATTAAAACATGCAAACATTAATATCTGCAAACATTCTGAGGCACCGTTTCCAACAATAATATGGTCAGGCTTTACCTGAATATCATACGCTTGGTAATACGGAACAAGTTTTTGACGGTAGGAAAGGTTACCGGTGGCAGGGCCATAGGCTAAGATATCAAGATCAATATTCCGAATAGCGGCCATGGCGGCGGCAGGCGTTTGAATATCAGGTTGTCCAATATTTAAGTGGTAAACATGTTTGCCATTCGCTTTTGCAATATCTGCATAAGGCACAAGCTTTCGGAATGGCGACATTGGGACTTTTTGTCCTCGCTTTGAAATCTCAGGCATGGCCAATTTATTTTTTGAATTAGGCGCAAATATATGTTTTATTTAATCGCCATGCTTGAGAAATTTATATCTTAATTGACATGTTATTTTATTGACTCTAAAGTATTAAAAGCGTTTGCGGGCACGCTTTCTAAAACCTCCACATCGCTCAAATCTCTCTCTCCTCTATCTTCACTTAGCATAATATTTCCCATTTTTTTCCATTCACCCCAAGGTGTGGAAAGGCGTGGAAGATTATCCGTTGCATTTTTGTAATAATCCCATTGGCCAACCATTCTTGTATTTTTATCAACATATACTAAGTATTTGTTTTCTGGCGTTCTTCCTACGTCATTAAAGGTAAGTTCCAATACATCTGCACTAGTACCACCTTTCATAGTATCTTCTCCGATATATGCTAGATGAACACCGGGATCTTTTAATTTGTAGGGCATAACTAGCCAGTAGGAGTCATTAACCCATATACTTTTGGCTCTATCTAAGTATTTAGAGAGGGAATCTGGGTGTGTCAAAACTTGACCATCCTGTTTCACCATTCCACTATTATCATTGATATTGAGGATATAGATAGTTTGATCATTTTTCATGCTAATACGAACATCCCCTGTTTGTTTATCCCACAATAGGTGACGGAACCCAAAGAAATTCCATGCTAAATATCGCGTGGCATCATATGCGGCTTGTCCGCCCATAGCTTCGATTACTTCATCGGCAATTTGTTCTGCTTTTGATGTGGGAGAAATTGTAGCGCTTTCTTGAGTATTATTTTTTTGTTTAGATGCATCTTGGCTACAGCCAAAAGAGATAAGCAGTAAAGAAAAGAGTAATAGCTGTTTCATTTATTCATTTTTTATTATAGAGGTTGTTTAAAAATATATCTTACCGTCTGCAAATCATGCAGTGATCAACATATGCTTTCGCTTTTTTATTCCAATCGCATCTCGAATATGGTGCGTGGCGTGCTGAAAGCCGCTATGAACGATTCCAATCGTTGTAATATGGGTTTAGTTCATTTTTATCCACTTTCTCGTGCGCATTTACAACGCTAAAGGTTCCGATTAAAAATATGAAATCATTATTCGAAAAAAGCCTTCTTTGAACAAACAAAGAAGGCTTAATGTTACGATTTAGTTATCATTATTTAGCGTTTAAGTAGTTAGCCTAGAACCTGCCTGCCGGCAGGAATTTATTATACAAGTAATTTTGACTAGCCGCTTAGCTCGGATCTTTTCCACCATCAAGGGCATCTTGATAATCTTTTAATTCGTTAAACTTACCTTCTGCCGCAAGGCTAGCTTGCTTTGGCCAGGTATCTGGTTGAGCCAAGCGATAGCGATCGCCAGCTGCTGCAAGTATTTCCTTGATTTTATCAACGGAAGCTGCTGCTAAATCTGACCAATTATTAATGCCGGCATTTTTCAATAGACCTTCAATTTTTGGGCCTATACCTTCGATAATCTGAAGATTATCATTTTTTTGAGAGCCGCCTTTTATAGCAGCTTTTGGTCCACTGCCTGATGCCACCATGCCTGGGTCATCATCTGCTTTATCTCTTTCAATTTTTGCTAATAATCCAATGCGGTCAGCTTCACACTTGTTTAATAAACCTCTTACCTTTTTGGTTTCAGCCTCTGATTGTTCTAACTTGTACAGAAGGCTCTTTTGGTCTTTTTCCAGATTAATGTAACGAGCGTGTTCTGCATCCCTAGCTTTTTCAGCCTCCACCATTTTTTTACGGTAGCCGGAAAGTAAGGAGTTCAGCCACCATCCCAATAAGAATGCTAATAAGGAGCCTAATCCCCACAACAACCAACAAGGAAGTCCGAATAAGGCTAATAATAATATATCGTTAAACATAATTGATTAGTTTTTTCGTTTGTTAATTAGTTTTCTTCCTTTTTGATTAGACGTACTTCTACACGGCGGTTCTCATAACGACCAGCATCTGTATCATTGGAACGAATCGGTTGTGTTTCACCCTTTGAAGAGGTAGTAATGAGAGCTGTATCCACACCGTCTTTTACCAAAATTGCTTTGATTCCATCCGCACGATCTTGGCCTAATTTTAAGTTATCTTCATTAGAGCCCTTATTATCGGTATGACCAGTCAAGGTGATATTTTCATTCGTCTCGATTACTCTGGCAGATAACTTTTTAAGGTACTCATCTACCTCTTTGTTATATTCTTTGACCGCAGAACCAAATGGGAATCGAATGATTATTCGATCATCTAACTCTTCGACCGTATTGGCTACTGCTTTACTTTCTTCTGCTTCTTGCCAGTTGAATGCATGGGCTGCAAAATAATTTGTCCGAACACCCTCACCCTCTTTATCGATTGATCTAGCAGCGTATCTTGCCCTATCTTCAGGAACTTCAGGGAATAAGGCTTGAAGTGCTTGGGCTCTGGCAAGACCGAGGCTCATACTTTCTTCTTCATTATCTCCTACCATTGCTTTTTCACCTTCATAATAGTGACCAACAAATTCAAGGATATTGTTATCCGTCATGCCTGCCAGGATGGAATCTTTGAATGCTTGGAAGCCAGGGCCTTTATGGGCCACTTCCGAATCCCAAAGAAATCCTAATGGGGCACTTAAAACAGGTGCTGCCGGCTCTACTACAGTGGTGGTATCAGCTATATCCGTTATCGCTGCACCATCTGTTTCCGGACAACAATCCTTCAATGCTAAAAACCACCAGGCTACTGCAAAAAGCAACCAGGAACCTAGCATTAGGAGTGTTTTAGATATTCCAGTCATAGACTTTTTTGTTTGTTATATAGAATAAAAGAAATAGTTTCTTTGAGTAGTAAGCCCGAAAACTGACATCATAAAATTTTCGCCAAAGGCTGAAAGGTTTGGGGCCAGCCAAAAGCCATACATCCCTTTTCTATCTTCAGTAACTTACTATTTTTAGCCTGATCATCATTATTATACAAGCGATTTTATTTGAGCACCTAGCAGTTAGAACCGCTATGTTTTATATTGGTAAATGTCAGATTAAATATGTTCTTGTAGGGATCTATCGTATTGCTACGCTTTGAGGAATAACCAATGTGGTCCAACCAAATATAGGAATTCAAAGTCAGAATTCGTAAGCTTTACCAAAAAAAATTAACATTTCCTTAAGAAGGAATTTGGTAGGGTAGCCCCAACAGTCTGTATAGAATAAAAATTAAGCTTTACTAAATTGCTTCATTTGGATATGGTCATTTCATTGTTCATCAATTTAAGATCAATTATTTTTTGCAGTCTATGACTTCATTGATAAGCTTTTAAGCCATAAAGTTCTTATATTTGCCGACTAAGCAGAAAAGGACAGAAAATATATTGTTATTTCTTCTTTATGGAGTGATGCTAGTAAGATTGTCCGCAATAGCATTCTTTTGATAAATAGAAGCTCTTATGTTTGAAAGTTTAAGTGATCGTTTAGAAGGCGCTTTGAAGACCCTAACGGGGGAGAATAAGTTAACAGAAATCAACATCGCTCAGTCTGTGAAGGAAATTCGCCGAGCGTTGGTAGCAGCCGATGTAAATTATAAAATAGCAAAGGAATTTACTGATAGGGTAAAGGAGAAAGCTCTTGGCAAAGAGAACATTCTGAAGTCTGTAAAAGCAGGCCAATTGATGGTCAAAATTGTACAAGATGAGTTGACAGAGTTGATGGGAGGCCAGGCAGCGGGAATTGACCTAAAAGGCAAACCGAGTGTTTTCTTAATTGCTGGTTTACAAGGATCGGGAAAAACCACCTTTTCGGGAAAATTAGCACATTTCCTGAAGACAAAACGCAAAAAATCTCCACTTTTAGTGGCTTGCGATGTTTATCGTCCTGCTGCTATTGATCAGCTTACGGTACTTTCAGAACAAATTGGTGCTGGTATATACAAAGAGCCAGATAACAAGAACCCTGTAGAAATTGCGCTGAATGGTATTAAACATGCTAATGATCATGGCTTTGATATTGTTATTGTCGATACTGCTGGTCGTCTAAGTGTGGATGAGCAGATGATGAATGAAATTTCACAATTGAAGGAAGCTGTACAGCCAAATGAAACGCTTTTTGTTGTGGATTCGATGACTGGGCAGGATGCGGTGAATACGGCTAAGGCTTTTAATGATCGCTTAAATTTCGATGGTGTTGTCTTGACAAAGTTAGATGGGGATACCAGAGGAGGTGCGGCACTATCTATTAAGTACACTGTTAATAAACCAATCAAATTTGTTTCTCAAGGTGAGAAAATGGACACATTGGATATCTTCTACCCTGAACGGATCGCGCAGCGTATCCTTGGTATGGGGGATATTGTTTCCTTTGTAGAAAAAGCCCAAGAACAATTTGATGAAAAGGAAGCTAAGCGTTTAGAAGATCGGATCAAGAAGAATAAATTTGATTTTAATGACTTTTTAAGTCAGATTAATCAGATCAAAAAAATGGGAGATTTAAAGAGTTTAATGAATATGATCCCTGGTATGTCTAAATTGACAAAAGGCCTTGAAATTGATAATAATGCATTTAACAAAGTAGAAGCTATTATTCAATCCATGACTCCTGTTGAGCGAGGGAATCCTGAGTTATTGAATATGAGCAGAAAGAAAAGGATTGCAAAAGGATGTGGACAGAATATCCACGAAATTAATGCCTTTATGAAGCAATTTGATCAAATGCGTAAGATGATGCATAAGATGAGTAAGTCCCAAGGTATGGGAGCTATGGGAGGTGGTGGAGGCCGTGCAAAAAGCAGGTTTAGAAGAAGAAGGTAATCCATGAAGCAATAAAAAAAGGGCCCATTGGGCCCTTTTTTTATTAGTCAATATAAATTTTTTGGTGCGGAATGAGGATCTCATTAACCTCCATATTATTTATTCTGCGTAAATGTTCAACTGTGACATTGTACTGAAGTGCTAGGGAATAAAGAGTATCTCCATCCTTTACGATGTGAGATATGCGCTGACCAGAAGGCTTGGTATTAATTCTTTGACTGGCTCCTTCATATCCTCTGGGCATTAGTTCCGGATCAACTTTAACTGAACCTCCTTTAGTATTCCGGTAGTTACCTGATTCTGGTTGGTCATAAAATACTGGCGTATTTCTTGATGGATCATTTAAGAATTGATTTTCTCTAGTTCTTGGGATCACATCAGCTTGGTAGGCTCCTTTTTCATAAACATCTGGCCGCTTATCATTATCTGGATTTGGGTAGCGTTCACAATCTTGCGTTTTTAATACTTGACCTATTCGAACAACCTCATTCGTTTTTAAGTTATTGATTTCGCGAAACCGTTTTTCTGTGAAGCCATACAGCATCGCTACATAAGCTACTGTTTCACCATTTTTAACAGTATGCTGACCTGAGGTAGTATGCCATTTTGGAATTCCTTTTTCAGTGGTTTGCTCATAGGGAGCCGGTAAAGCTGTTGTAGTTTGTGTAGAAGGCCCCGAAACCAATAATTTGTCATTGCGATAAATAGTATTGGAGCTGAGTTTATTCCAAGCTTTTATTTCTCCTACTGAAATATTATATTTTTTGGATATTCGATAGAGTGTTTCTCCTTTTTTTACGATATGGTAGCGCTCTCCAGTATCGCTACTGTAAGTCGGTGGTGTATTAATTACCTTTGGTTGATTATAATTTACAATTGGATCAATATTAATTTCTGTTTCATCAAAGCCTCTTTCTTCAAACTCATCATTTACCTTTGGTTCTGGCCGATCAAAATTATCTTTTTGGAAGCTGTTATCATTTGCAGGAACAACGGGGCTTAAAACCAAATCTCCAACCTCATCTGAACGGCGCTCTTTACAAATATCTTTTAAGTGACTATTAAAGCTCTTATTATTTACCTTTTCTAGCTTTACCGTATTTTCTAATGCCTCTAATGAATTCGAGCCATTTCTTTCTTCTACTATTCCTATTTCTGGAACAAATAAGAGATAAGTTAACCCTTTAGGTTGGTCCTTGACATTTTGACGTAGTAAAAATGCGCCAGAGCATTCATTCTCTAACTTTGCTTCAAAGAATATATCTGCTTTAGGATTGTTGAAAGAGACGTCCTCTCCAATCGTACCTGTTTCTGTATTAAATCTGAATTGGTATTTAGGAGAAATAAAATCTATATCACCCTTATCATTTTTGAAATAGGCTGCAAAAATAACTGGTAGTAAATAATACTTTTTTCTTCCTTTTTTTTGAATAATATAAACTTCGTCAACCGACCTGTTAATTTGAGCGACTAGTCTTTTATCAAAAACTGCATTTTGGCAACTAATATACTGAGCAGGCAGGTAGTTTTGGTATCTGTAACTGTCAGGATTGACATCAAAGATGACTTTTTCCGTATCATTTACTTTGATATGGTAGGCATCGTAGTTGTCACCAGCATCTTTATTTTGGAATTCATATTCGAAAACGTCCATACAATCGTTATCGAATAAGATATATAAAGGTCCTGCATAAGCTAACGCAGGGATTGAAAAACATAGGCTAAGTATCAGTAAATGCCGTGTCATAAGATGTTTTAATTTGTTGAATAAAACGCGCAATTGAAGCTGTTTACAATCGTAAATTAAATGAAATCAATGTTTTACGCAAGTAAGAAGGGAATAGTTTTGTTAAATAACGCCTAAAAGTAATACAAATTGTATGAAAATGCCAAATCTAAAATTCTATTTAAATTTTAGCTTGCTTAATGATCAGGGTCCCCCATTTGTGTATACACTCTTCAATTACTCCATCGAGTATAGGTTTGGTGATATAGTCTTTCATACCAACAGACATACATTTTTCTTTTTCGGATTCTATGGCGTCAGCCGTCATTGCGACGATGATAGGTGTCTGTGGTAGATTATGCGATTGAAGAATATGCTGAGTAGCCTCAATACCATCCATTATAGGCATGCGTATATCCATAAAAATAAGGTCTATCTTTTTCTGCTGAACGATATTGACTGCTTCCTTACCATTGCCAGCACTATCTGTTTTGTAGCCCAATTTCATTAATAAAGATTGAATAAAAATCTTATTTATTGGATGGTCTTCTACAATCAGAATATTGAGGGGTATCTTTTTACTAAGATGTGTGTCAAATCCATTTTTAATGATTGGAGGAAGGAAGTCTTTATGCTTTGATTGTTGTGTTATGCGGAGCGGTAGCGTAAAAGTAAAGCAAGAGCCCTTATGAATAAGGCTGGTTGCTTGCATTTTTCCGTTCATTAGAGATACCAATTGTTGGGTGATTGCTAAACCAAGGCCTGTTCCTCCAAACTCCCTAGCTATGGAAATATTTGCTTGGGTGAAGGGCTGAAATAAGGCATTAAGACGGCTCTCTTCAATACCAATACCTGTGTCTATTACATCAAACCTTGTCTGAGCTATATTCTCATTTACAGTATTTATAGAGACCTTAAGTTCGATCCCTCCCTTGTTGGTAAATTTAATTGCATTATCCAGTAAGTTAATCATAATTTGACGAATACGGATGATATCACCTTCTACTGTAAATGGTAAATTCTCTGCAAAAGTGGATTTAAAATAAAGTCCTTTATCTTCTGCTGTTTTTTTCACCATGTCCATTGTTTCTTCTACCATTAGCTGCAATCGAAACTCCTTCACGTCTAGCTCCATCCTATTTGCTTCTATTTTGGAGAAATCCAAAATATCATTAATAATGCTCAGTAGGTTTTTACCACTAACTTGAATAAGGTTTACATAATCTTTTTGCTCTGATGAAAGAGGTGTTTTAGATAACAAATTAGATAATCCAATTACCCCATTCATAGGGGTTCTAATTTCATGGGACATGGCGGCAAGGAATGCAGATTTTGCTTTATTTGCAGTTTCTGCCTCTTCTACTGCTCTTCTAAGAGAAATCGCAAATCGACTAGACAGATGGATAGACATAAATAGTAAAAAGTTTAAATAGCCTAATAATACATAAAGGCTATTCGCATGCCACCATTCTTGGTTATCCCCTAATGTGTAAATAGCAATAAACAAAATACTTAAATAACCAGTACTTACATGCCACATTTTCCCTAGACGGAATATAAGAGCTCTACCTATATTTATCGCGCCATACACCGTACTAAAAATTAAAATAGGATAAAAGGCATATATGGTATAAGTAGCTAGATTACAAGGGAGTATGAGCATAAAAAACGAAAGTCCATACAAGAGCCAACTGATATATTTTGTTATTTTTTTGCTAAACAATTCAAAAAATAAGAAATAAGTGAAATACCAAAAGAAGGCAATACTTAGGTACATGGAGATGTATTCTATCTTCAGCGCAACATGGAAAGGAAGACGGGTAAAGATGTGGTGTAAGGCGTAGTCTTCTGCTCCTATAATTCGGTAGCTGTGTATTAAGCAAAAAAGAGAAAAGAATAGTGCTGCATTTTCTCCTTTTCCATAAAAATATAAACCAAATAGAAATAGGCCCGAAATAATGAAACTTCCAAAAAGGGCGTAGGTTAGGTTTTGGTTAGTTTCGCGAATGGATAATAATTGATCAGCTTTACCAATGAGTATAGGTTCTGCTGGGCCACCTTTGCGATGGTCAAAATTCGATATTTGAAGAATGATCTCTATGCTTGTTGCATCATCTAGGGCAAAGGGTAGGGTTTGGGGTAGCCATTTGGGTTCACTTTTTTCTGGAGAAGTGCCTACCACTCCATTTTGGGCAAAAATCTCTCCATTTAACCAAAGTTTGTAGGAGGTATAAAAATCCGGTATAGATAGTGCTAACAAACCAGGAACAGAATCCAATTCAACCCTCACCCTGTAGGTGCCGTATCCATGCGGTTGGATATTTTTGAACCTATTTTGTAGCATATTCCAAGTGCTAGGAAAGGGTACTATTTGAGGAATAGAAGCATCCAACATGGAAAAGTCCCTATGATACAAGAGGGTATCCCAGTAGAATTCCCATTCTCCGTCCAAGGTTACGTATGTAGATTCTATATCTTGGTAAGATAGATATAGAACGCCATTCTTTACTTTTTTATCTCCGTTTTGAGCAGCATAAAGCTCGTCGACGAACAGAAAACTTAAAAAAAGCCCAAACCAGATAGGTAGTTTCTTCATACCGTTTATACGTAACCAAGGCCTTATGAATATACCATCAGGCAATATTTTGTAAGAAAAGTTCAGGTCGTAAAACGTGTTAGACATAAAGGATAAGCCAATTATATCCTCTCTTCACTGTTCTGTAATATACAAAGAAATTATATAATTCGTTATTTTCTTATTCAGTTTCTGCTTGTTCTGCTTCTAGTTGTTGAGTATTGATTGCTGCAATCTCTTTGTCAATATAATATAAGGTCATTGGTCCCTCACCAATCAACTCAATTTTATCCAAGACGGTTCTCATTAGAGCCTCTTCTTCTCTTTGTTCAACGACATACCATTGCAAGAAATTTAGGGTAGTATAGTCATTTTCTTCATTCGCTAAATGAATCAAGTTATTGATAGAAGCAGTAACTTTTTGCTCGTGGGCAAATACCTCCTTCATTAAGGATTGAACCGATTCAAATGTGTGAGGGACTTGTGGGATTGCAGGCGTCAAAGCATGTTGATTGACTTCGCTCAAATAATCAAATATGCGAACCATGTGCTCGTGTTCTTCTTCAGATTGCCTTCTCATAAAATTGGTGCAACCCTCTAGACCTGCTTGATCACACCAAGAAGACATTGATAAATATAAAAATGAAGCTTTTCCTTCTAAGGCAATTTGTTCATTTAAGGCTTTGGCCATTTTCTCTGAAATCATACATCAATAATTTTATCCGTATAAAAAAGTCGAATTCATTTAGGCAAAGGTAAAGAATATCTTTACTTTTGGACATTATTCAGTCCATTTGAAGGCTAGATTTTAATGGGTCTAAATAAGCTAGTATTATTTTACAATTCATAGAGGGATTAAACTCCGATTCTTTTCATTTGTCCCTACTTAAAAACCAATGCAATGAAATTTTTTATCGATACAGCAAGTCTCGACCAAATTAAAGAGGCAAAAGATTTAGGTATCCTTGATGGGGTAACGACTAATCCTTCTCTAATGGCTAAGGAGGGCATCTCTGGAGAAGCTAATATCCTTAACCACTATAAGCAAATTTGTGATATCGTTGATGGCGATGTAAGTGCAGAAGTAATTTCTACGGATTTTGAAGGAATCGTAGAAGAAGGTAAACGCTTAGCAGAGATTGCGCCTAATATCGTAGTGAAAGTGCCTATGATTAAAGATGGAATCAAGGCTATTCGTTGGTTTACTGATCACGATATCAAGACCAATTGTACGCTTGTTTTTTCTCCTGGCCAAGCCATCTTAGCTGCAAAAGCAGGAGCTACTTACTTATCTCCCTTCATTGGTCGTGTAGATGATATCAACTGGGATGGCGTCACACTTATCGCAGAAATTGCTGAAATCTACGCTATTCAAGGTTACGAAACAGAAATCTTAGCTGCTTCGATCCGCAGTTCTAAGCATATTGTAGAATCTGCAAAAGCAGGTGCAGATGTGATTACCAGTCCTCTTGGTCCTATCTTAGGCTTGTTGAAGCATCCTCTAACAGATATCGGATTAGAAAAATTCTTAGCTGATTACAGAAAAGCTAATGGTTAAATAATAAGGAGCTGTGAACTAGTGGCACAGCTCCTCTTACGATTTATATAATTTATTGGATTACTAAGCCTTTCCTTTAAGTCGATCATGACTCTCTAAGGTTCCTGCACTTTCGTGTGAAAAAGTCTAAAGCTTGTTTGGAAATTTGTTAATTTAGAGAATACCTCTTTAGATTGAATTTCAAAACGATACGAAAATGAACCAATTAAATAGACGTCAATGGATGCAAACAGCTACATTAGCAGGTTTGGGATCACTCTTTGCTCATACGGCATCGGCTCATATGGCATCATCCCTATGCCAATCTCCTGTAAACGGGGCTCCTTTAATACGCCTCAGTGCAAATGAAAACCCCTATGGCCCGTCTGAAAAAGTGCGTTCTGCCATGGTAAATGCCTTTGAAAAGGTATGCCGTTATCCAGGAATGTTTCAGTCTGAATTGCAGCAAATGCTAGCTGATAAACATGGTGTTGCAAAAGAAAATATTCTCTTAGTAGCGGGCTCTACAGAAGGGCTTAAGTTGTGCGGCTTGACTTATGGATCTAATGGAAAGGAGATAGTCGCAGCAGATCCAGTTTTTAAATCCCTTTTAAGTTATGCAGAGCATTTTGGCTCATTTATCCATAAGGTTCCAGTTGATGATCAATTGCAGCATGATCTAGAAGGAATGGAAGCAAGAATTACTCAAAATACAGGATTGGTTTTTGTTTGTAATCCTGGAAATCCAACCGGAACCGTGCTGCCAGCTTCGAAGATGCGTCAATTCTGTGATGAATTATCTGATCGGACAATGGTATTTTCGGATGAAGCTTATTTTGACTATATCACTGAACCGAATTATCCATCTATGATAGAATTGGTGAAACAAGATAAAAATGTTGTTGTTTCGCGTACCTTCTCCAAGGTTTTTGGCTTAGCAGGTATCCGAGTTGGTTACTTGATTGCTCGGCCAGATATTATTGCTAGATTAGGTCAGGCCATGATGGCAAGGCCCAATGTTTTGGCCATCTTTGCTGCGATTGAAGCATTAAAGGATAAAGATTTTTATCAATTGAGTTTAGCAAAAAACCGTATCTGTAAAAACATGATTTATGAAACATTGGATGAATTAGGTATGGAGTATCAAGTATCTCATACCAACTTCGTGTTTTTTAAAACAGGAAAGGATATTGCTGAGGTCCAAAAAGCAATTTTGAAGCATGGTATAGCTATAGGCCGAGCTTTCCCTCCTCTAAGAGAATGGTGCAGGATAAGTACAGGTAGTACGGAGGATATTCAGCGTTTTTGCGAGGCGTTAAAAAAAGAATTTTCATAGGTAAGGCTTAAGTTGGCTTCTTTTACCGCATTTGCTTAGAGCGTCAAAATGCTTCATTGTATATGCCTAGTTATAAATGGACGGTTAAGAATAAATTACTTACTTTTGGCCTTCTGCTTTCTCTATAATTGAAAGGAAAGCAAGCTATATTGGTTGGCCAAACTATTTGATTTTGAGTAATACAGCATCTTTTCATCCAAGAAATAAACATCAAGGTCGCTACGATTTTGAAAAACTAGTTCAGCAGCATCCTCCTTTGAAAGCTTATTTGAAAACAACTTCAGATAAGAAAAAAAGTGATGTAGCTACGATTGATTTTTCAGATGCCAATGCGGTAAAAGCTTTGAATCAAGCTTTGTTGATGACTCAATATCAAATTTCTTTCTGGGATATTCCAGATGGTTACCTTTGTCCTCCCATTCCTAGTCGTGCGGATTATATCCATAGAGTAGCGGATTTGATTGCAGTCAATGGATCGCCTACTAGTAAGTTGGTTCAGGCACTTGATATTGGTATGGGTGCTAACTGTATATTCCCCTTACTTGGGCATCGCGCCTATGGATGGAAATTTGTTGGCGCAGATATCGACTCTACTGCTGTCCGAACAGCAAAGGGATTAGTGCAAGCAAATGATCTAGCGAAAGCGATAAAATGCCGATTACAGCTCCATGCTGAACATATCTTTCATGATATCATCAAAGACACAGAAATCTTCGATTTAGTCGTATGTAACCCACCATTTCATTCTTCAGAAGAAAAAGCGAAAACCGCATCTAAACGGAAGTGGAAAAATCTAGGTAAAAATCCGAATACTGGATTTAACTTTAAAGGAAAAAGCAGTGAATTGGCTTATCCTGGAGGAGAACGGGCCTTTGTGAGTAAAATGATTGAAGAAAGCCAAGATTATAAAGAACAAGTTTTATGGTTTACTTCTTTGATTTCCAATAAGAAGCACTTAGATAATTTGCAAAAGCAAATTGAATATTTCAAAGCTAGATTCAAAGTGCTAGAGATGCAACATGGCCAAAAACAAAGCCGAATATTAGCCTGGACCTATGCAAACGAATCTAAAGAGCTAAAATGGAAAAAACAGATCTTTAAAGGTTAATAGCGGATTCGAAATCTAGTCCATCCATCTTCCTCTGTAGAAAGACTAAAAACAAAGCGGTGTCTGTAAAGGATTTCTTTAGTGATGGTCAGGCCTATGCCTTGTCCAGTTGGTTTAGAGCTGAAAAATGGTCTGAAAAGTTGTTGTGCTAATTCTTCGGGAATACCTGGGCCATTATCTGCAATAATTAATTCTCTTTTGTTGTCATCTAATTGGATCTGGATAATTCCTTTTTCTTGAATGGACTCCAATGCATTTTTTAAGATATTGACAAAAGCTTGGTCGATTTGATGGACATCATAGCTCAGTTGTACTGGCGTAGATGGCAATTTTAGATTTATACTTATTTGACGACTTTCTGCCTCTGCCCTGTAAAGTAAATGAATGCTATTTAGGCTATCCCGAAGATCTTGAGTTGTTTTTTCGAGTTCAGGTAAACGAACAACATCTGCAAAGTTGCGCATAAATTTATTGAGTCGTTGATTGCGTTGCTTGGCTACCTCAATGGCTTTAGCATAAGTATTGGCTTGATCTCCTTCTGATTGTTGATGGAAAAAAGCTAATGAATCCAAGATGGAATTAATGGGGCCTACAGAATTATTCACTTCATGTGCCATCATTCGAATGACCTTTCCATAGGCTTGTTTTTCTGTCCGTAGCAAATCTGCGGTTAACTCCTCGATCATGATAAAATGTCTGTGAAAACCACGATCCATAAAATGAGATTTCTGGCATTTAAAGCTACGAATGCCATCTAAATGGATAGTAATGGCATCTGTTTGTTCGTTTTGTAACAATCTCAGCAGTTCTTTAGCCAGAGGATGCTGAATCTGATTTAACGGAAGTGGGAGCGTAGGCTTATTTCCAATTTGTAATAAAGATTGGGCAACAGGATTGATTTGTGCAATTTTAAAATCAAAGTCAAGAATGATTATACCTATTGGAGAACTTTGAATTAACTTTTCTAGGAAGTAATGCTGTTCCTTTTGGAATAATCTTTCATTGCGAAGTTCATCTATCATGTTATTATATACTTCAATTAACTGGTCCATTTCAAATTTCCCAGTTTTCAGGAATTTGACATTGAAGTCACGATCTTTGATGGCTTCAGCACCTTCTAGCAGTAAATTAAGTGGTTTTACAAGTCCATTATACAAGCGAATAGAGAAGAAAAGAGAAAGCAATACGATAGCCTCTGATGCTATGAATAAAAGCTTGTAATCTTTCAAGATATAGAAAGACAAGACTAGTGCTACCAGATGAATGAGCACTATGAAGATGATATATTGATAACGTAGCCGCACTAGCTGTAAGGTATATTATATTTTTCTAATCGTCTATACATGGCACTTCTTGTCAGTCCAAGTGTTCGGGCAACCGCCGTTACTTTTCCCTTATGGAAAATCATAGCCTTTTTGATCATTTCGATTTCCATTTCTTCTAATGTCATACTTCCCACTTCTGGTAAATGTCCACTAGATGTTTTTGAGGTAGAAGTTAATTGATCCTGGAAATCCTCGATATCTAATTCATCATGCGGACTGACCAGCACAGTTCGTTCTACTAAATTCTTTAATTGACGAATATTGCCTGGCAAATGGAGTTGCTTTAACCAATTCATTGCTGCCCTAGTTGCTTTTAAATCAGGACGATGATATAGCTTTCGCAAATTATTTATAAAAAACTGCACTAATAGCGGGATATCACTTGGCCGTTCTCGTAAAGGGGGAAGTTTAATAGTAATTAGATTGATGCGATAGAATAAGTCTTCTCTGAAGGTGCCTTTTTGCACCATTTCAGTAAGGTCCCTGTTCGTAGCACTGATGATGCGAACATCTACAGTTTTGGTATAGCTACTACCTAATACTTCAAAAGTACGGTCTTGCAATACTCTTAGTAGTTTAACTTGGTTAGCTTTGTCAATGTCGCCAATTTCATCCAAGAAGATACTTCCTTTATCTGCCAATTCAAATCGACCTTTTCGGTCAAATCTGGCATCTGTAAATGCGCCTCTTTTATGACCAAATAATTCACTTTCAAAGAGGTTTGCCGGAATTCCTCCTAGATTTACTTTTATGAATGCCTGTTTTTTACGTTTACTATTTTGATGTATTGCTTCTGCAATCAATTCTTTTCCTGTTCCGCTTTCGCCTAAAATTAGAACGGAGGCGTCTGTTGGGGCGATGCGCATTAAATTTTCTAAAATAGAAAGAAAGGCAGGGTCTTCTCCAATGATATAATCAAGTTCATATTCTTCATCCAGCTTTCTTCTATTGATGGAATTTTCAGGCAAGCTTTTTAAATCTAAAATGGTGCGGACAGATTGTAAGATATGTGCATTTTCCCAAGGTTTGCTAATAAAATCTTTTGCACCAGCTTTCATGCCTTCAATAGCTAGATCGATTGTTGCCCAACCAGTAATAAGGATGACGGGAACTTGAGGAATAATTTTTCGAATTTCTTTTAATAAACTCATCCCTTCTTCTCCAGTAGTTGAAATGCTGAAGTTAAGGTCTAGGATGATTAGCTCAAGCTCTTGTTGGTCAATGACTTGAAGTGCTTCTGCTCTACCATTTGCCGAAAGGCATTGAAAGCCATGCTGACTCAATAGAAGAGCAAGTGATGTTTGTACCGCAATGTCATCGTCTATGATTAAGATCATAATAGTTTTTAGTTGTTGGATTTTAGTTGGTGGTTTGCAAACTAAGAACCAGCAACCAAAAACAAAGCCTACTCCTCATGTAATGCAACTGCTGGATGCAGCTGCGCTGCTTGTCTGCTTGGAAAATAAGAACAAATCAAGACAATCCCATAAATTATTAAGATGGATACAAAAATTGCTAGAAAATAGATCCATACACTGATGAAGAATGGTGGTCCACTAAACACTTTTAGCAATGGTAGTTGGATGGCAAAGAAGGTGCTGAGTACTAAGCTGAAGGTACAAATCATCATCATCTCGCCAATGAATTGCCAATTGAGTCCGTTTTTTGTAGCACCCATCGCTCTGCGGATACCAATTTCTGCTTTTCTTTTATTGATATTACTCCAAAGAATACCAAACAATCCAAGGGCAACATTAAAAAGTAAAAAACCACAAATAGTCATTAAGACGATTATAGGGACCTGTGTTTCTCTTAATCGGCTCTTTCTTGATTCTTCCATGTAGGAGATATTGAAAGACCAATTACCCGCCATTTTATTGAGCTGTTTCATCATTTTTGCTTCAAAGGCAGCACCTGCATTGGGCTGAATTTTCAGCATCATTGAGCCAGGGTAATTTAAGGAATCTGGCATTAATCTAAAAAAACCTGCTCTGGCTGGAGAAAATTCTCCTTGGAATTTGAATTGATCAAGTATACCCACAATTTTAAACTCTGTGTTCCCTTCATCATCTAAGAGTTCAAGGTTAATGACATCTTCATCTTCGAATAGTTCTTTTTTAAGTTCACTATTGATTACAATTGGTATAGCATTAGCAGCTTTATCGTCCTCTTTAAGCCATCTACCTTCCATTAGCTCCAATTGGAAGGTTTCTAGAAAGGAAGGCTCAACTTGAAAGTAATCTGGATTCGTTTCCTTACCGTTATGATTCAAAACCGTCATACTTGTTGAACTGCCATAAGGCATATTATTTGACGAATAAGAAAAAGATTGAATTTCTGTTTGTTGCTTTAAATACCGTGCGATTTGATCTTTTGTTTGGGCAATTTCCTTCGCATTACTTTCTCTAGCATCCATTTGGAGCATCCAGATATTTTCGTAATTAAAGCCAAGGTTTTGATGATAAATATTGTATTGATAAATAATATAAGTCGAAACTGCGAATAGAACGATAAAGGAGAAGAAAATCTCCAAAAGAAGTCCAATGTTTCTTCCTTTTTGGTTCCAAATCATTAAAAATATATGCTTGATCATAATTGAAATTTTAGGCTTTTTTAATAGCTGACACAATTGACATTTTGGACATTCTTAATGCAGGGACAACCCCAGAAAGAATACCAAATAAGAAACACAAGAATATGCCATAAGCAAATACACTAAAGTCGATAGGAAATTCCCCATGGGGTATGTATCTAGAGGCTTCAATTGTTTTTAGTACCCCAAAAGCAAGCAATAAGCCGATTACACCACCGATGAAAGTAATGATGATATTTTCAATAACAAATTGGAAGGCTAGGGTAGAAGAGGTAGCTCCAAATGCCTTACGCACACCTATTTCTGATGCTCTCTCCACTATTCTACCAGAATTTAGATTAATTAAATTGAGTGTAGGTAAAAGCATAAATAATATCATAGCTCCAAAAATGATGGCATATAACTTATTCAGTTCGGATTCATTCATTTCTCCTCTAGGATTTACTAATGCTTTAGCCAAGAATTCGGTATTGGTTCCGACATCCAAAGACATTTCTTCATACCAAGCATCAGGAGGAAAAGCAACTTGATTAACTATTGCTTTGGCCTCTGCTTTGATTGCTTTTTTGTGTTCTTTATTTTTTGCTAGTAGCAGCGGAATAAAGGGACCAGTAATTTCGTGTTTAGTTAAGTTTCTTTTTGAAACGCTATAAGGCAGTAGGATATCTGCATAGGCGAGTGAATTATAGCTAGGTGCATCTCTTACTACGCCAATGACTTTATAGCTGGTTTGTTCAATCTGAATAGGCTTTCCAATATTTCCCTTAGCCGTTCCAAAGTAATCTTCTGCTAAGGATTTCGTGATAACGGCAACCAACTCATTTCTTTCGATATGACCTTTATCATAGGCTTTGCCTTCGATAAAATCGAAATCCATGATTTCAAAGAAATTAGCATCTGATAGGCGCTCGTATAATTGTAGTTTTTGATTGCCAATAAAGACATTTCTTTGTTGGCCATAGGATATGACCCCTATGATTTCAGGTGTTTTTAATTTTTTGATATGATTTTTGTAGAGGTAAAAGCTGGCAGCACTGCTAGACCTTTGATTTTCATTTTGCACACCTACGTTTTGGATCATTAAAATTCTATCCTTTTTAAAATTGGGATAGGAAGAATGAAGAAATTGATTTAAGAAGGCAGAAACAATAATCAAGACTGCTAATGTGAGGCTAATACCAAACAAACTGACAAAGGTGAAAAAACGATTTCTACCCAGTACAGCTAGAGCAACTTTAATATAATTTATAAGCATGATACGTCGGATTATTTAAGATCGGGAAAAGGGTTTAGTTTACTTGACTTCCGTCAAATAAGCGAATTAATCGGTGCGTTTTCTGTGCCATGCTTTCATCGTGCGTAACCATCACAATAGTGGTATCCTCTTGTTCATTCAGCTTAAGCAAAATGTCCATCACTTCATTACCCATCACACTATCAAGGTTTCCAGTAGGCTCATCGGCCAAGATAATTTGTGGCCGTCCAACGATTGCTCTTGCAATCGCCACTCTTTGCTTTTGACCACCTGATAACTGACTTGGGAAGTGTTTCATTCTATTGGCTAGACCTACTTTTTCTAATGCTTCTGAAGCCAATTTTCTTCTTTCGCTACTAGATACATTTCTGTAAAGCAAGGGCAGCTCTACATTATCAATTACCGATAAATCATTAATCAGGTGATAACTTTGAAAGATGAAGCCAATGGTATTATTTCTAAATTTTGCTAGCTGTTTGTCTGAAAATCTAGCAAATGACTCTCCATTAATTTCTACTTGGCCCGTAGAAGGATCATCTAATAAACCCATAATGTTTAAGAGGGTACTTTTACCACAGCCCGAAGGCCCCATGATAGATACAAATTCTCCTTTCATAATATCCAAGTTGATATTATTGAGGGCTAAGGTTTCGATTGTTTTGGTGGTATAAACCTTTTCAATTTGGGATAACTTAATCATATCTTTTATTTTATTGTGATCTCAGATAAGTGTTCGTATTGTTTCATGTCAGAGATGATGATCTCATCTCCGAGACGTAGTTCGCTAAGTACTTCTACATATTCGAAGCTGCTGAGTCCCATTTGGACTTCTTTTTGAATAGCTCTTCCATCTTGAAGTAGGAATAACTTTTGTTTTGCTTTACCATTAAAAGCAGGACCATTAGCAATTCTAAGTGTTTCCGATTTACTAGCCAAGATGATATATACTTCCACTTTCATATTGGGACGTAAAGCTTCATGATTAGATTGATCGAGTTGTACTTCGAAGGTAATGATATTGTTTTCTACTGTGGGGCGGATATTATTGATCGTTCCACTTAAAGGCTGGTCATTTACAGTTACAATAGCACGCTGTCCGATTTTGATTTTATCCGCATAAATATCGGATATACTCCCCATTACTTTAAAAAATCCTAGGTCAGCTAATCTAGCTAATGTTTCTCCTGGATTTACGGGCAATCCTATTCGGTCATTTACCCAAGTGAGTACACCTGATCTTTGTGCTTTGATGTCTGCTTTTTGGAGTTTTTGCTCCAATTCTGTAATAGCATGGCCTTGAATCTTGGCTTGTAAGTCTTTTTCGAAGATTTCTGTTTCGGTAGATTGTTTCTTAGTTTTCAGGCTGTGGTCTAATTGTTTTTTCTCTAGTAAGGCAATTTTTAATTGCAATTCGGCCTCATCCATTTGTTCTTGTGTAGCGCCACCGATATCTAAAAGATATTTGGTATTATCTCTATCGGCAGTTAGGCGTTGGACATTCAGTGCTTTGATAGAATCTGAAATTTCTAGATCGAATAACTCTTTTTTGAGATTTAATTTCAGTCGGGTGATTTCATTTTTTCTTAATTCTAATTGATCTGTAAGTTTTTCAAACTCTAACAAAGATTCGCTTTTGTCCAACACCAATATAGCTTCACCTTTTCGCACCTTCGTGCCAATCGGCTTTAATACTTCTTGGATAGTAGCTTTAATAGGACTACTCAATACTTGTTCGTAAATAGGGATGACTTCGCCTGCGGCTGAAATGGTACTTTCAATATTACCTTTTTCCACTTTAGCAGTAATAAAATCTTTAGGATCAATGCTTGTTTTTAATTGATTACCTAAAAATTGCCAACTTGCATAAAGAGCTCCAACACATAGAATACTATAAAATATCCATTTTAAGTTGCGTTTCGTTTTTAATGATTGTTGAACAGGTCTGTCCATTTTTAGTATTTTTTATCATTTCTAATTCAAGAGGCGTGCCAAAGTTTAAATTATTGATTTTCAGTTATTTGTTGTTTATTTGGGCTTCTTAAGTTGTGCGTTTGTGGGATGAGTGTCCGAAAATGGGACGGTGAGGGATGACCGTTCATTTTGTCTTCATCCTTTCTAGTAGATTTTTTGATTTATCGGAGAAATAAACAAAGAGAGCTTTATCACTAGTAGATTGGAGGGATTTCTTTAACATTGCAGTAAAATTAGCATAATGAGATCACTGACTGCCTTTTCCGTTATTTGTTGTTTGATTTTTGCACTCTCTTGTTCGGGGACAAAGGAGCCTCAACCTACCTATACTATTTCCGAAGCACCTGTTAATCCAAATGGTGATAGTGAATTAGCATTACTAATGCGCGAGATGTTTGAAGATGCAGAACGAATGAAAGAAGAGATAAAGGCAGGAAAAACACCAAAGGTGTTAAAAACATTTGAAGAAATTTATTCGGCGAAAGCCACAGAAGCTGAAAAAGCAGAAAGTCCTATCTATCATTCTTATGCACAGACTTATCTAGCGAGTTTAAATGCTTTGAAAAATGCGGATTCTGCGCAAGCAGCAGCATTATTTCATGATATGGTTAACAACTGTATGAGCTGTCATAAAGCGATGTGTCCTGGTCCAACGGTAAGAATTCAAAAGTTATATCTGACACAAAACTAAAAGGCTTACCCTCCGAAGAAGATAAGCCTTAAAGTAATGAACGTTAATGTAAATCTTTACACCAATTATTTAATAACTGAAAAACGCTTACCAAGTATGTATTCGTTATTAGATAACTGAAGAATATATACACCTGCAGCATAGTTAGAAACATCAATGTTTAATGATTCTAACTGATTAAATTGCTGAACGCTGATTACTTGTCCTTCTAAGTTAAGAACGCGAACAGTTACATCGTTCTGTAATTCAACTGCTTCAATATTGATATTTAGTAATTCGCGAGTTGGATTAGGAAATACCTGGATTGCACTTCCGTCCAATAGATTTAAAGTATTATTTGAACCATTAAATGCATAATCACCAGTAGCTGTATTTAAGCTAACATTGTACGATCCTGCTGTTACAGGGATATTAGGACCATCTTGTGTACCTGCACCAGTAGGGAAAGTAGCTTCACCCCAGTTGATTGCCCAATCATCATTTTGACGGAATTTTGCTTCACCATCCATCAAATCGATATCAAGCGACCAAACACTTCCCGCTGTATTACTAGCAGCCATATCTGTATCAGAATCCCAACCACCTGCAGTAGCTGTACCGATGATACCGATTGATACAGGAGTGAAAGAATAGACTCCAGTTGTTGCATTAAAAGTAATTTCCCAATCACCTTCAAAAACAGGAATATTTGGTCCACCTTCAGTAGCTGTACCTGTAGGGAAACCATCGTCACCCCAGTTGACATCCCAAGCATTATTTGCGCGGAATTTTACTTCACCTGTTGTTAGGTGCAACTGAACTGTCCATTGATCTGGCTGTGCTGGATCAACATACATATCGATATCTTCATCCCAACCAAGACCAGTACCATCACCAATAATTCCTACTGTTTCGAAGATTGAAATTGGTGGGGCAAAGTTGTATTCACCTGTAGCGGAGTTGAACTGAACATTGTATTCGCCAGCAACAACAGGGATATTTGGACCTTCTAAAACAGCCGTACCCATAGGGAAATCTTCTGCACCCCAGTTGACTGCCCAGTCATCTTCAGCACGGAATTTTGCTTCACCATCAGTGAAAGTAATATTAGCAGACCATAAAGAAGGATTATTAGGATTTTGTTCTAGATCTGTATCAGCATCCCATCCACCTGGTGTAGCATCACCGATAACACCGATCGTATTGTAAAGTGGAACTAAAGTTTCGAAAGAGTATTCACCCGTAGCAGAGTTGAATGTTACTAGATAATCACCTGGTACACTTGGAATATTATCACCACCTGGTGTGCCAACACCTGATGGCCAATCGATTGCTCCCCAGTTGTTGGTCCAATCATCATCAGCACGGAATTTTACATCACCAGCAACTAATGTTGTTTCTAATGTCCAAACCCATGGAATAGTGTCGATTGCAGTCATATCGACATCTTCATCGAAGTTTCCGATAGAAGTACCTGTACCGATGAGACCTATAGACCCATAAGTGGGAGAAGTTTCTGTGAAAGTATATTCAGCTGTAGCCGAATTAAAAGTAATATCATAGGTACCACCAGCAGTAGGGATGTTAGGACCATCCTGCTCACCTGTACCATTAGGGAATGAGGTAGCACCCCAGTTGACTGTCCAGTCATCATCTTGACGGAATTTAGTTTCACCCGTACTAAGGGCTAGTCCAGAGATTGTCCATATATCAGGGTTATCAGCATCTTGTGTCAAATCTGTATCCTCATCCCATCCTCCAGGAGTAGCAGAACCGATGATACCCACAGATTGAGCTTGAGCAATAGCTGCGGTTAATAAAGTAATTGTAAATAGATAGAGTAATTTTTTTAACATAATAGTAATTTTTAAAAAGTTGAATCGTAATTAATTTGGATGTATTGTATCCTAGGGTGAAATCAAGGATTTACCCCATGTATATAGCCTAGTTGATATCTAGTATTTAATTTTTCGTAATGGTGTAAGAATAATCTGCTGTCATCAAAATGAGATCGATGGTGTAGTTTCCTGCTTCTGTAATTGGAATATTGTCACCATCAAACTCCAGTGTTCCATTTGTGAAGTCATCGCCAAAGCTGATATCATCCGTATCATTTGCACGGAATTTAATTGATCCAGGATTTAGGTCTAAGGTAACACTTAGCACTTCCCTTTCAGTATCCCATTCGAAATCTACATCGGTATCCCAGCCGTTGGGCGTGGCATCGCCAAGTAGGCCCCAATTGGTTTTCTGGGCAGCATGGGTTAACGTATTGAGGTCGCAAGTAAGTAAATACATACCTGCACCGTCTGGAATCATAATATCATTTCCAAGCCCTTGTGGGTCTAGTACTCCATCTGGTTCTATATCCCCCCAGTTGACATCCCAGCTAAGGCCCTGAACAAATTTGTAAACAGCATTATCAATCTGGAAGTAGATAAAACCGGTATAAATATCGTCACTTCTTCTTGAAAATATTGCCCTCGATTCATCAGCAGGGTTCCAACCTTGATAGTCACCAGGAACAGTTAAAAAGGGATATTCTACTTCTGCAGCAAATGGGTTAACGGTAATGGTGATTGGTTCAGAGCACATGGTTTCTACCTGGGTACTTACGCTGGCGCAAACCCTAACTTCTAGTTCATTGTCAAATCCAAATGGTAAGCCTTTTGCTAAAAGAATATTATTCATCTTTCCAATAGAAAGATTCGTAAAGCTTAGATCGTTCGAAGAACCTAGTGTGATTGCTTCAGCGAAATTATTTCCTACGATATCAAATTCGATTCGATAAGTAATACCTGCAGAATAGCCAAAATCTGCCGCAGTCCAAGTAAATGTGGTTAGATTTTGTTCTACTGCGTCTTCTGCTAAGACAAATCCAGTACCTGTAGTAGGAGCTGTAAGCTCTGGGGCGGTCACTAATTCGACTACAGGGTCAAATGTTTTTTCTTCACACGCAAAAAATAGCATGCTTAGAGCAACAAGAAGTGATAAAGTATTTTTATTTAACATGACACATTTTCTTTTTTCAAATTAGGATTAATAACCAGTGTTTTGAGTTAGACTTGGATTAGCTCCAATATCAGCAGATGGAATAGGGTACACATCAAAGTGTTCCTCTACAGCTGCACCGTCTACTACTCCACCTTTCCAAGGCCATACGTATGATCCATCAGAGAATTGACCAAAACGAACTAAATCTTGACGACGATGTGCTTCCCAGTATAGTTCTCTTGCTCTTTCATCCAGAATGAAATCTAGATTTAGATCGTTAGTTGTAATTTGTCCAGATTCGTCGCCATAAGCTCTTAACCTCACCATATTGATATAATCTACAGCAGTATTGGCATCACCACCACCACCTCTAAGATGTGCTTCTGCATACATTAAATAGGCATCTGCTAAGCGCCACATCGGGAAGTCAATATCAACATGTGTTAGATCACTGCCTCTAGAGCCATCTCTAGTTACATTCTTATATTTTTGCGAAGCATATCCTTCCGTGAATTGTGCAATATCTGCAATTTCTAGAGTTTGGCCTTCCGTATAAAAGTTGGCTCTTTTATCAGAACTAGTCAATTCTAAAGAGTAAGTATAGTCTGCACTTGCTGTGAAGAATTTGACACGGTAATTTCCAGTGGATTCAACAATAATGTTTCCACCATCTAATTCTAAGATAGCATCTGCGCCGTCGTCTCCATAATTGATTGCCCAATCATCATTTGCACGGAATTTCATCTCACCAGCGCTTAATAGGCCTTCGTAAACCCAAGCAGTATCTTCTGGGCTGTAAACCATGTCAATATCACTATCCCAACCATTAGCCGTTGCAGAACCGATGATTCCGAATTCTACTTTTTCAAGCGTATAAGTTAGGTTGGTTAAATCTGCATTTAGGTAATAAACACCTGGCTCAGCCACATCAATTTGGTCACCGTTTGGTTCTAAAGTACCATCTTGGCCATCATCTCCAAAGTTGTTGGCAAATGAACGTTGTCTCGTGATGATGAACTTTTGATCTGCTTCTTCAAAATAGATATATCCCTCAAAAACATCGTCTTCATTTGGTGAAGTCAATGCAGGTGCATTGGCAGGGTTCCATTGTACAAATGATCCTGGTACATATGCTTGCGTATAATCTTCCCCTGAATTAGGTAGCACAATTAGACCTCCTCCTTGTTCACTTGCCACAGCTGGGTATTTACCTACCAATGAAGAGGTAACACGTGTTCCACCCCAACCATCAGCTACACCATAATCTGTAGGTGCATTATCATTCATTGATCCACCAATGCCGGCACGAAGGATGAATGTTGTACCTCCCCAAGTTTTGGTATTGATACCATCGAAAGGAATACTAAAAATCACTTCGTTTGAAAGGTCATTATCTGCCATAAATAGGTGTTCATATTCTTCATCTAACTCATAACCAGCATTGATTACTTTTTCGATTTGTGTCAAACAATTCGCATATTCATTTTTACCAGCGTATACCTCAGCATTCAAGTAAAGCTTTGCTAAAAGCATCCAAATAGCAGCTTGGTCTGCACGACCATATTCATTAGCCTTTGGTGTAGGTAGCTGTCCTTCGATTTCTGTAAGTTCTGTGATTAAGAAATCAAATAACTGAGGTGCCTGAATTTGCTCAGGGAAGAAAGAACCTACTCGATCTTCTTCAGTTACAAAAGGAACATTGCGGAAATGATCCAAAGCGTGGTAATAACTCAGTGCACGTAAGAAACGTGCTTCTGCACGAAATCCTTGGATTTCTGTTTTTAATGCATCGTCAACACCTCTTTCATTCAATTTATCTTCTGTTGTTTCGCGTAAAAATTCGTTACAAACAGAAATTTGGTAGAAGATACGACTGTAAAATGCATAAATAAAAGGATCATTAGCATCCCAATCTTGTTCGTGAAAATCCTTAATCGTTTGGTCATTCCAACCGATAACCGCCTCGTCCGTAGGTAATTGTTGGTGATACCACAAACCTCTAAGATATTGGCCAAAGCCCTCATCAATACCTTCAATATCAGCTTGGCCTGAAGGGCCTTGTTGGCCAGAGACAGCCAGACCAGCATACAATTTTGCTAAAACCTGACGGTAAGCGGCAGGATCATCATAAACATTCGCCGCTGTCACAGAATCTGGATCGATGGGGGTCGTATCCAAATCATTGAAACAAGCAGTAAAGCTTGCAGTCATGCCCAGTAGGATAAAGAGGGAGCGGAAATATAATTTGATATTCATTTTATTTAGATTTTTCTTTGCATCTTAATTTTAGAAACTAGCGTTTAATCCAAATACAAAAGTTCTTGCTCTTGGATAAATGTTATTATCAATACCTCCAAAAATCTCAGGATCAATACCTTCATAGTTTGTAATCACAAATGGATTCTGAACCGTTGCTGAGATGCCTAAGTTTTTGATTGATTTTTTGAATAATGAACCAAATTGATAGGCAAGAGTGATATAATCAAATCTTATAAAAGAACCATCTTGCAAGAAGTGGTCACTTAAGTATTGTGGGTTTTGGAAACGGATATCATTTACACTAGCGTGTACATTTGACCAGAAACCAGCGGAGTTATATAAACTAGCATAGGTTCCGAAATCAGACCATACATTGTTGTAGATATGATTACCTAGATTAGCTCTAGCAGAGAAACTTAAGCTTAATCCTTTATAATCAAAAGTAGAGTTTATTCCTAAAAAGTAATCTGGTGCTGGATTTTCGGTACGATATAAATCGTCTGGATTCACAACGCCATCACCATTACGATCAACATATAATCCTTCAATTGGTGTACCTGTTTCGTCATAAACCTGCTCGTACAAGAAGTAACTAGAAGCGGGGAAACCTACACTATTAATTTGAACCGTATTACCTAAACCACCTGATATACCTCCAACGCGGTTTCCTTGGAATTCTGGATCATCCGTAGCTAATAGTTTAGTGATTTTGTTTTCATTTCTTGTAAAGTTAAAGCCTACTTCCCATCTATAGTTTTCAACTTGTACTGGAATTGCATTTAGCGTAAGCTCTACCCCTCTATTTTCTAAATCTCCAATATTTGTAATGAGGAAGTTAGAGAGGTTGGTACCCGCTGGAATAGGAATACCTAATAGCAGATCGTTTGTTTGTCTTATATAATATTCAACAGAGCCAGAAATTCGATCATTCAGTAAACTGAAATCTAAACCGAGATTGTAGGTTGTGGTTTCTTCCCATTTGATATCTGCATCATACTCTTCAGGGCGTAGTGTTTGTACAAAATCATTTCCGAAAGGATAAGCTGCGGTAGGTTGGCCTATCGTATATGTAGGAAGGTATAGGTAATATCCGCCAATATCTTGCTGACCAGTTACACCATATCCTAGCCTGAGTTTTAAGTTATTCAAGATACCATTTTGATTCTCAAGAATTTTCCAAGCGAAAGCTGCTGCTGGAAAGAGACCCCAACGGGTATCAGGAGAGAAACGAGATGAACCATCACGGCGAAGGGTGAAAGTAAATAAGTACTTATCATCCAAGGTATAATTCAAACGGCCAAAAAGAGATAATAAAAACAGCTCGCCAGAATCAAAAAACTCGGTAGTGATGTCAGGAGTGGGTGTCCCTGCAGCATTGGTATTGAAGGAATAGTTGTCAAAGAAGAATCTTTGCCAAGAATACCCTGCCATGATATCAATTTTCTGATTGCCAAACTCTTTTACATAATTTAGGTAAAAGTCTAACAACTTGTTGGTCTTTTCTTGATCGTATCTTGAATTCTGACCACCACCATTTACTGCATCGAATGCAAATGAAGCAAAATTAGGAACAACGACTGTTCCTTCACCTCTAGCATAATCATACCCTAAGCTAAGATTAGCCCTTAATTCTGGTAAGAATGCAAAACGATAATCAATAGAAGCATTCATGATATAACGTGCTACTTCCGACTGGTCATCCCGTAACTCTAACAAAGCTAAAGGGTTTGGAGCGGCTAAACTGTTTGGATTTCCAGTACCCTCTTGTGTCCAGGTGAAATAGCCACCGAAGGCATTGCCTGGATCCAACACTTCTTGAGTAGGGTCGAAGCGAGCTGCAGATCCTATGGCGCCACGGTTCGCAAATTGGTTTTGTGAAAAACTTCCTTTAATACCCAAATTTATTTGAAGGCGGTTGTCTAAAAATGAAGGATTTAAGTTGACACCAAGCGTTGTTCTTTGGAATTCATCTGTTTTAAGTACACCATTACGATTGGTATAACCTAAAGATACACGGTATGGTAAAAAGTCACTAATTCCTCCAGAGAAAGAAAGATTGTGGTCTTGTCCAATAGCTGTTTGATAAATTTGATCTTGCCAATTAGTATTAGCATTACCTAATAACGAATCAGGTTCAAATGAATCTGGGAATTGTTCGGCGACTAATGATCTGTATTCATCCGCATTTAATACATCTAAGAATCTAACATTTTCACTGATAGATACATTACCTGCATAATCTACTTTTACACCTTTGCCTGTTTTCCCTTTCTTAGTGGTAATAATGATGACTCCATTTGAGGCTCTAGAACCATAAATAGCTGTCGCAGACGCATCTTTTAGAATATTAAAGGACGCGATATCATTAGGATTAATCGCATTTAATGGGTTTCTAGCACCTGATATCCCTCCATTATCAATGGGTATTCCATCAATAACGATTAGGGGGTCGTTAGAGGCACCAAGAGAAGAACCTCCACGAATACGAATAGCAGCACCATCACCTGGTGCAGCCCCTTGCGTGATTTGAACTCCAGCCACTTTACCGACCAATAACTCCTGAGGAGTATTGATTGCTCCTTTATTAAAGTCTTTAGTATTGATGGTTTGAATAGCACCTGTAGCATCTTCTTTTTTTACTGTACCATAACCGATGATGACTACTTCATCTAGTAGCTCACCAGCAGTTAATTCAACCTTCAGCACATTTTCTGCGCCAAGCGGATAAACGATGTCTGCATATCCAGTATAGCTAATTAAAAGTGCAGTTGTTCCTTCAGGAACATCAAGAGAAAAATTGCCATCGAAATCAGTAATGGTACCTATGGTTGTACCTTGAATTAATATGTTTGCTCCAATTAATGGCTCTTTAGTGTCTGCATCTGTAACCGTACCTGTAATGGCTCGCTGGCCAAGCAAAAAGGTCGGTGCCAAAGCTAAGAGCATGGAGAATAAAAATGTATTCAATCGTTTCATACTAGCAAGAATATTTTTTCATTTTTTAAAGTTGATACGCCGGAAAGCAATGGCTTTCCTTAAAAATTGTTTATTTGATATAGTTAATCTTTTTGCTGTAGACTTCCTTTTTTTGACTCCAAATGCTTACTACATAAATAGCAGTTGGCAGTTCGGGCCACCGAATTCGATATTCGTTTCCAGATTTATTTAATGAGTTAATCGATGAAGAAAATAGAGTCTGTCCGTTTAGGTTATTAATTTGAAGTATACTTGAAGTATCTATTTCCATCTTAGGATCTTTGATGATAAGCTGTTGAGCACTTTGGTTGAGAAATATACTTACGGATTCTATTTTGAGAATGGTGTTGATTGAGGTTGGATAACTTTCTTCCATCCATGAAATACCTCCATCTTCGATTAAATTATTGTCAAAATCAAAGAAGGTAGCATGTTCTTGGTGAGACCCCTGCCCCCATTGGGTCCAACAACTAGAAGATACCCATGCTGGTTCCCAATAGATGACACCACTTCCTCCGTGTTCTATCACCTCAGTGGTAAGATCTATTAACCATTGTTTTTGTGCTTGTGGGCTTGGGGGGGAATAATCAGGATGAGTAGCATTGATTATATTATTGGCATTATCGTTAAATTCTGTAGTCCAGATATATCCAGTTTCAAATATGATAAGCTCTTTATCTGGCAAAGAAGTACGTAAGTCCCCTATAATTTGACCAGTTTGTTCAATAGTAGTAGGTTGGTGCCATGCCCAATAGTAGGAAATTCCAATGACCTCAAAATCGGTTACTCCATTTTCAATAAACCCATTGATTAACCAGTCTCCTGCATCGGGGCCTGCAACATGAATGGCGATCTTGATATCTTTCTGCGTTATAAGTTCAACAACTTCTATTGCTTGAATAGCTCTATTGAATAACTGGCTATTGCGGTTCCAGTCGATTCCTGAGTTGGTATTATCTTCTGGAGAAAGTAAAATTCCTTTATTAGTTTCGTTTCCAATTTGCACCATTTCTGGAAGGAGATCCTCTTGATGCAATGCTAGAAGAGTAGAGGTGATATAAGCGTATAAGGAATCTTTTAATTTAGGCAAATCATTGACTACATCTAGCCAAGCAGCTGGAACGATTTGCTTGCCTGGATCTGCCCAATTATCTGATAGGTGGAAATCAAGTAAGACTTCCATCCCTTGCTCTTTGGCTCTTGCGATACTCCTTTTCACGTCAGTGAAATCAGAATAGCGCTCTCCGCTGTTCAAATCATCGTACCAAGCGGGCGTATGCCAGAGTCTCAAACGGACTAAGTTACAATTATGATCAGCAAAAATTTGGAAAGGATCCTTTGGAGATTGGTTTTCTTTATAGATAACTCCACAATCCTCCATTTCATTGATATAGGAAAGGTCTGCTCCAAAGTAGAAGGATTGAGCATCTAGGAAATAACTGAAGTGCATAAGCACACCAATGCACAGAATAAGCCTACTCTGTCTAGTCATGTTGTTAAAGTTGAATACAATATTTCACCAAAAATAAAAAGCTTTGGCAAATTTCTATCTGCTTTTGAGCAAATATTAAAAATAAAACACGAAATTTTAACACTCGAATCGTTCGAATGCTATCTTAACACTATTTAACAAAAAACATTTTAAACCTTTTAATCATTCTATTATCAAAGGAGCAAACATTTAAAATGGAGTACTTTCCATTCATTTGAATCAATCAAAATAATTGAATATGAAACAAAAGTTGTTGTTGAATGCATTGATTTTATTAGCCTCTATTTTTTCTGTTCAAAATGCAGTTGCACAAGGACAAGATATTGTTAAAGATAGTACTGGTTTGTTAGGAGACAATTTTTGCTTAGAAGGGGCTTTGACTCTATTTAAACAGGCATCCTCATTAGAAGCCTTTGAAGAGGCATTAAATAGAGAAGGTAATAATATCAATAATCTTGATCTAAACGAAGATGGAGAGATTGATTACGTAAGAGTTGTAGATAACATGGAAGGTAATTTGCATGCTATTGCACTGCAAGTACCTTTTAGTAAAAGTGAATCGCAAGATATTGCTGTAATAGCCATAGAAAAAACAGGTGATGAACAAGCGGTCTTGCAAATTATAGGAGATGAGACCCTATATGGTGAAGACTACTTCGTTGAACCATTTGATGAAGGGGCAAGTGGTGGAAATGGTGGACCAAGTGCAGATTTAGAATTTAGGAGAGTAGTGGTGAATGTTTGGTTGTGGCCAAGTGTACGTTTTATTTACCGTCCAGGATATCGAGTTTGGGTTTCCCCATTTGGATGGGGTGTTTATCCTAGATGGTGGCGTCCATGGCGTCCACGTCCATGGCGAGTGTTTTACCCAAGAACAGTAGTTTATCGTCCAAGATATCATGTGGTACGTACACCAAGAGTGGTAAGAGCGCATCGTGTTTATACACCTCGAAGAACAACTTCCAGAGTTGTAGTAGCCAAATCTACCACAAGAGTAAGAACTACAGCTCGGGGAACAACCGTGACCAAAACAAGCACACCGAGAAGAACAACGGTAACCAAAACAAGCACGACTGTTGGTAAGAAGAATAATGGCACTGTTGGAGCTAGAAAAAAAACTACAACAGTTAGTAAAACAAATAGAGGAAAAACAACGACTACAAGGAAAAGGACAACGACGACGAAAGCTAAGAAGAAAGGTAATACTGTGACCAGAAGCCGAACAAAAACAACAAAAACTAGAAAGAGAAAAAAGAATTAAAACATAATATTCCAATCCCTAATTTGCTGGGGATTGGAATCCTTTTTTCCATTGCTGTGCAATTTGAATAACTGCATCTAGCATATGTGTCTTCCATTCTTCGACTTTCCAATCTGTTTTGGCTAAAGCTGAATTCATTAAGAGTTTTTCTGCGGATGCTGCGTCTACCGCATTTTCTAAAATGGCGGAAAGCTGCATTTGCTGTTGATGAAAAACTTCATCTTCTACAATTTCATCGAATTTAATTTTCTGCTTAGGCAAAAAATCATTCTGAGTTTTCTTATGAGGAATAGATGGTTGAACGATCTCGTCCATTCTTAAGAAATCTTTCTGAAATCTTGTTTTCTGTCCATCTGTTTTTAAGCCAGTACCTAGTTGTTCTAGTACTACATATTTTAAATTGGGGCAAAGCGGAATGACTTTTTCCAATAACTCAAAAACTATTTCTGGAACACCATCATCATGCGTATCCCTTCGAACTTTTTTGTCATCGAACCATTCTGAATTCTGCCATGATCCTCCAGAAATATGAATTTCTCTAACCATGTGAACAGGATAAGACTGAATTAGTCGGTCAAAGTTTTCTTCAAAATTGTGGAGATGGCAATAAAAATTATGTAAGTCTAAAATGATAAAACCATTAATAGGAGAGAGGAGTGCTTCCAGAAATTCGCCATGTTGCTGAACCTCAGCAGTCGAATAAGCAATAGCTAAGTTTTCAAGCCCCACTGGTCGCTGACATGCTTCGTACATTCTTTTTAGGCGATCCTGCCCAAGGGCAAGTGTTCTTTCATTATAAGGTACGCTAATCGGCGCACCTTGATGAAAGTTTTTGCCAGTCATAAAGCCAAAATGTTCTGTAATGTGTTCGAAATTGAACTCCTTTGTTATTCTTTTTAAATGATTAAGCCACTGTTGTTGTTCGGGTGACCATCGACCGGAGAAGAGAGAAAAGAAAATACCGTGGCCTATAAGCGCTTGGCCTTGACTATAGGTCCTAAGCAAATCAACAAACCAATTGGGGATATTACGCGTTTTGAATAGGGCATCAAAAGACCATTCTATGGCCTCTACCTTTTCTGCTGCTAGCAGCGGTAGGGCGGCCATAAGAATGTTTTTGTCTAAATTACAAGCAAGTGTGGAATGAATTTTGGTCATAGGAGAAAGTTCGTTTAGCCGTAAGTTTCTGGATACTGGATATAAAGATTGTTTTACGACTAGTCATGTTTAACCCATTCCACAGGCCGGGCAATTATCCCAATGATGGGTATTGTTATCATTCCGACCTTTATTTTCTTTTTCACAAGTTTCATCTGTTGCATTAGGAGTGATTTTGATCTCATCTTCTAAAAGACTGCAAGATGTCGCTGCAATACCAAGTGTAGCACCTAGTGCTATGGCTTGAAGTAAGGACTTGGAAATTTTCATAACCTTCATTTTTATTTAGATAAACTTACTCGCATAGACAGAGCGTTTAATAAAAAGGGTTGGGTAGAAGCGTAAAAATTTTTATTTTTTGGAATGAAGTAAAAAAGAAGCTGGTGAACATTGGATATTTATAAAGGAACTTGTTCATTGAGTTTATACTTCATGCCTTATATTTGAGATATGAATACACGAGTAAGAAATGCTATTGAACAATTGCCAGGGATTTTTAAAATTCTCATGGTAATTGGTGTTATTGCTTTTATCAGTTTTTTGTTTCCTAATCATGTACAGTTTACTTATGAATTTGAAAAGGGACAAAGCTGGCGATATAGTGATTTGGATGCACCATTCGATTTTGCGATTCGCAAACCAGCAGAAAATATAGAACGAGAAAGACAAGCTGTACTTGACAACTTCTCACCACATTATGAAGTACAATTTGATAGAGAAAAGGAAAGTAAAAGACTATTTAACGAAGAATTCCGAACACAATTAGAGCAAGATGATTCAGCTAATCAGTTCCCTGATGTAGCACGAAATCCTAAAAAGTACCAAAATTATGGTCTAGCTTTCCTAGACCGTTTATTCAAAAGAGGGATTGTACAGTTGGCTTCGTCGCATTCTTCCGAAGGAAGAGATTTTGTCATTGTAGTTCAACGAGGTAACCTTCAAGAACAAAGAACGCTTAGCAATCTATTGAATGAAGAAGCCGCTAAGGAGCAGTTAAGTGATTCTTTGCCATACAGTCGTTTGAGAGAACCAGAGTTTTTATTTCCTATCCTTGAAAATGTTATTCAACCCAATATTGTCTACAGTGATTCTTTAACACAACAGTTTAAAAGTCGTGAGTTGGCGAACCTTTCGACCTCTTCAGGGATGGTTCGAAAAGGTGAACTAATTATTCAAAGAGAAGATGTAATAACAGATGAAGCTTATCAGAAATTAGTTTCTCTTAAGGAACAGTATCAAGTAGAAGTAAGTGCACAACGATCTATTTACGGTGTACTTTTTGGCTATATTTTGCTAACTTCTCTTATTATTGGGGTTTATTTAATGTATTTACAGTTGTATGCCAGGGAAATATATGCTAGTTTTTGGAAATTACTTTTTGTGTTTTTATGGATTGTCGTTTACAGCTATTTAGTATATGTTGTAGAAAGTGTGGATGTATTGAGTGCTTACTTAATTCCTTTTTGTATTGTTCCAATTGTAATTAAAACATTCTATGATGCGCGCTTAGCTTTATTCACTCATATTGTCGTAGTGCTTATTGCTAGTTTTTTATCTTCTTTGGGGTATGAATTTACCTTTTTGCACATCTTGGCTGGTATTGTTGTATTATTAAGTGATGTGGATACACGTGATTGGTCGCGTTTTTTTTATTCTATATTGTATATTTTTTTAGCATATAGTTTGGCTTATCTCGGCCTTTCTTTAATTAAAGAAGGTAAGCTTTCTACTATTGATTGGAATGTTTACACTTGGATATTTATCAATGTATTTTTGACGCTTTTGGCCTATCCACTTATTCCCTTATTGGAGCGGTTCTTTGGATTTACTTCTTCGATTTCTTTGATGGAGTTGTCGGATATGAATAGGCCTTTGCTTAGAGAATTAGCTTTGAAAGCGCCAGGTACATTACAACATTCCTTACAAGTGGCAAATTTGGCGGAAGGAGCGGCTCAGCGTATTGGAGCGAACCCACTTTTAGTAAAAGTGGCGGCACTTTATCATGATGTTGGTAAAACGACCAAACCAGCGTTTTTTATAGAAAACCAATCAGGGAAAAACCCTCACGATGAGATATCATTCTTGGATAGCGCGAAGATAATTATTGGACATGTAGAAGAAGGGGTGGCTATGGCCAAAAAACATCGTCTACCTAATGTATTGATTGATTTTATCAGAACACATCATGGAACTACGCGAACAGAGTTCTTTTACCGCTCCTATATAAAAGAAAACCCTGGAACTGAGTTTGACGAAGATCTATTTAGATATCCTGGACCAAGGCCTGTTACTAAAGAAGAAACTATTTTAATGATGGCTGATTCTATCGAAGCAGCATGTAAAAGTTTAAATAACCCTTCTGAAAAAGAGCTCAATGATTTTATTGATAAAATCATCGCAGGCAAAATTACACAAGGGCAATTGGAAGATTCTCAGATGAGCTTTCAGGAATTAGAAGAATGTAAACAAGTATTCAAGCAGATTATGAAGTCTGTTCATCACGTTCGGATTGAGTATCCGGAGGAGAAGAAGGAGTTGTGATTTTTTTGAAACCATAAGGACAGTGGCGACAGCCATTTTCACAACAATAAGCTCGCTTTCGCAAGAAATGTTCCGTGAAGACGTACATGCCATCTTCTATATAATAGTCTTTTCCTTCTTCCAACTTCATTGCTATTGGTTGATTATTATTGGTTGATAGGATTGTGTTTAATCAATAACTATCAACCAATAACGAACAACTAAATCACGCCATTTGTGGCTTTTTAGCTATATATTTCACTAACTCAAAGCTACCAAATAATAAGCCGACATAAAATAAGTCACCCATTACTGTGTAACGGAAAAACGGTAAACCAGCTGTATAAGAAGCCATCAAGCCTGCGAAATCTTTAGTATATGCAGGTGAAGATAACCAAGAACCTGCATTAGTAATTAGGAAGAAAGCAATAGAACCCAAAAGGCTAGCACCTATCAAATTCATTAAACTCACTTTGCGAAGCAGCAAAAAGCCAATACCTGCGATTATTAAGAAACTTAGATAGACACTTCCTACACCAAAAAAGTGGAAGCCTTCTCCATAATAATCAGGATACATTGGTGCATAAACAGCATTGATCAAATATAAATCACTTAACCACATGGCTGCAAAAGGAATAATGACTGCATACCATTTTTTAGGGAAATATGCAGCACCGAATAAAGCCATAGCTGCGATGGGCGTAAAATTCCAGATATGTGGAACAACCCTACTAAGTGCGGCTAATACAATGATTACTAAAGCTAGGCCCATTTTCCAATTTAAGAATGATTTCATAAATCGCTATATTTTGAATTAGTTCTTATCAAAATCATTTGGCAAAGGTACATCAATCGAGTGAATAATACTAAAGCAAAAATGGTTTTCCCATAAGTTCTAGGCCTTTGCTACTATTAGATGCTTGTATGTTTCATCAATCAAATTATATAAGGACTACTTCGAGCTAAAGTATACTAAATTCTACACCATTGGTATTAAGTATGTATTTTATATTATGTTACAGACTTGTTCTTTGAGTTGAAGTGTTCGGTAAAATTGATCAATTTTGAAAGAAATATAAGTCAAATAGTAGGCATTACAAGCTAAGTAGTTTGCCCGAAAGCGTGCCTGCCAGCAGGCTAGAATTGGTATAATGTAATTTCAGCCACAAGCTTGCAGGGTTACGTTTGCTCAAAAATCATGCGTAACTTTTCTGTCGTCAGTTACTTATAATTTCCGAATGAACAATTTTATTGTATAAGCAATTTTGTCTGGGCACTTTAATAATAAATCTCAAATAGATGCTTTAATTTAGAACTCAGGTATTTCTTCTATAAACTACCGTAAAAAGATTACTTTTGTTGGTCAAAATTTAGTTGTATTTATGAAGCTATTTTATTTATTGATTTTATTCGTCGTTTCTAGCTTGTTTTCCTGCGAGTCTTCAGCTCCATCACAAAAAGAAAGCAAGCCGTCTGACCAAACACAGCATTACGAAACGATTAATTTGTATACTTATCGTTATTTTACCACTGATCAAGAGTTATTTGAACGTTTAGGTGAACAATACCACATAAAAGTTGAAGTATTCAAGGCTAAAGGAAGTGATATTCTAGATCGATTAGAGGCTGAAAAAGAAAACCCTCAAGCAGATCTGGTAATTTTGGAGAATGTAGGCCTTTTAGAGGAAGCAAAAGAAAGAGGTTTGCTTCAAGCTTTTGCTTCAGGGACAACAGATGAAAGTGTTCCTGTAAAATATAGAGATGATGAAAATTATTGGATTTCTTTAGCAAAAGAGGTCAATTGTTTAGCTTATAATATAGAGAATGTAAAACCAACTGAATTATTAAAAATTGCTGATTTGGCAAAGCCAAAATGGAAGGGTCAGTTAGCCTTATGCAACGAAGATGATCGATTAAACATGTTATTCGCTAATATCTTGCTATCAGAAGGAGAAAGAAAAACAAAGCAACTAGTCAATGGCTTGAAAAAAAATACCACAGATAGCCTTTACAACAGTGAAATAAATATTATTGAAGCAATTGCTAGTGGTGAGAAGCAGGTAGGTCTATTGAGTTCCTCCGCTTTCATTAAATATAAAATGGATGGTAATCCTGAACACTTCCAAAATGGAGAAAAAATAGGATTAGTTTTTCCAATGAATAACCAAGGGAGAACTTATGTCAATACTAGTGGGGTAGGTGTAGTTAAAAATTCAAAAAAATGGCAAATGGCTTTAACTTTGATTGAGTTTTTATCAAGCGAACAATATCAAGGTCAATTCGCTAATGCTATTCGTGCCTATCCAGTAAATCCAATGGTCATTCCCGGTGATTTTTTAATCTCGCTCGGCGGTTTTAGAGAATCCGATCAAAAACTAAGTCAGGTAGCCAAGCAATATTCAAAAGCAGAAATGCTAATGGATGAGGTTAACTGGAAATAATATTGCAAGATTGAACCTAAATTATTGAATAAATGAGATTTATCCTATCTATCCTCATTGTCGTTTGTTTGGCGACAGTTGTTGAAGCACAATCAGATCGTTGGCAACAGAGAATTTATTATGATATGGACATTGATTTTGATGTGAAAAAGCATCAATACAATGGCAAGCAAAGAGCATTCTATTCGAATAACTCTCCAGATGAGTTGCACAAAGTATTTTACCATCTTTATTTTAATGCTTTTCAGCCAGGTAGTATGATGGATGTGCGTAGTAATACGATTACAGATGCAGATCCTAGAGTAGGAAGCCGAATTGGAGCTTTGAAAGATAATGAAATTGGTTATCAGAAGATTAAATCTTTGAAACAAAATGGAGTTGATGTAAAGTTTGAGGTCGTAGGAACGATTCTTGAAGTTATTTTAAACGAACCAATCCCAGCAAATAGTAGTGCTGTTTTTGATATGGAATTTGAAGCACAAGTTCCTGTCCAAATTCGCCGTTCTGGTCGCGACAATAAAGAAGGGATTTCTTATTCAATGTCGCAGTGGTATCCAAAAATGTGCGAATATGATTATCAAGGTTGGCATGCCAACCCATATGTCGGTCGTGAATTTCATGGTATTTGGGGGGATTTTGATGTAAAAATCAGTATTGACAAAGATTACACGCTTGGTGGAACTGGATATTTGCAAAATCCAAACGAAATTGGTCATGGTTATGAAGAGAAAAGTGTGAAGGTGAAAAAAGTGAAAGGAGATAAACTAACTTGGCATTTTTTCGCTCCAAATGTACACGATTTTATGTGGGGCGCTGACCCAGACTACACACACACCCAATTGAAGCGAAAGGATGGTACCGTACTTCATTTCTATTTCCAGAAAAATGATAAGACAGAAGAGAATTGGGCTAAATTGCCAGAAATAATGGATTGTGCCTTTGATTACATTAATGAAAATTTTGGACAATATCCATACAAACAATATTCCTTTGTACAAGGTGGTGATGGTGGTATGGAGTATCCAATGAGTACGCTCATTACAGGTGAGCGTAACCTAGGAAGCTTAGTGGGCGTATCTGTCCACGAATTAATGCACTCTTGGTACCAAATGATACTTGGAACAAACGAAAGTTTGTATGCGTGGATGGATGAAGGTTTTACAAGTTATGCATCCGCAATGGTGATGAATCATCTTCGTAAAGAGGGTAAATTACCTGGCGAAGCTAGAGAAAACCCTTTTTTAAGAAATTATATCGGTTTTGCAGGTTTCGCGAAAAGCGGTATGGAAGAACCACTAAGTACACATGCTGATCATTTTACCTCAAATGCGGCTTATGGTGTTGGGGCTTACACAAAAGGTTCCATTTTCTTAAATCAGCTCTCTTATATAGTAGGTGAAACAACTTTTGCAAAAGGAATGCTTAATTATTTTGATGAATGGAAGTTTAAGCATCCAAATGCAAATGATTTTATCCGTATTATGGAAAAAGCATCTGGTTTAGAATTAGATTGGTACCGTGAATATTGGGTGAATACAACTCATATGATTGACTATGGAATTAATGATGTCATAGATAATGAAGAAGGCAAAGCTGTATTAAGTTTACAAAAAATTGGGGTGATGCCAATGCCACTTGATGTTGTGGTGGAGATGAAAGACGGTAGTAAAAAAATGTATAATATTGCCCTTCGTATAATGCGTGGTAACAAAAACTTTGAAGGTGAGATAGCAGAGGATTGGCCATGGACTCATCCATCTTATAATTTGCAGTTGGATGTAGCAAAAGAGCAAATTGCTAAAATTAGCATAGATCCAAGTATTAAGATGATGGATGTTGAACGTTCTAATAACGAATGGCAGAATAGATAAATGATTCAGCATAAAAATATAGAAGAACTTACAGCTTTTTCAGCAGGAGATAACACCTTGCTTAAAGAAGTATGGCACCGTAAGAATGATGCTATCGATTTGCCATACAGCCTTGCATATGCCTACTTAGAGGAGGGCCATCATTCTTTACCCCATATTCTTCACAAAAGTGAAGAAACTTACTTCTTTTTGTCTGGAAATGGGGAAATTACAATTGAAGGTGAAGTTTTAAATGTTAAAACTGGCTCTACTGTAATTGTGCCAAAAGGAGCAAATCAATATGTGAAAAATACTGGTTCTGAGCGACTTACTTTTTTATGTATGGTTAGTCCCCCATGGAATGAGGAGGAAGAAGAAGTTTTGAATGAAGTACATAAATAAATAATTAATCGAAAAATATTATTTTCGATTTCAATATATGACTTGTTCCTTTTTTGGGGCAGTCGAAAATACGGATGGGTTTTCATAATTGAAAGCGATAATCCAAGGTTGTATAATTAAAAAATGATAAGTTTAGCAACGTCTATTTTAGTTTAGGCATCCATATTTATTGCCATCAATACTAATGCTGCTTATCGAAAAATTGGCTGCATGAAAATACTTCAATTGTGCAAGAAGTTTCCTTTTCCATTAAAGGATGGGGAATCTATTGCCATTACTAGTTTAGCGCGTTCTCTGGCAGAGCAGGGCTGCGAAGTCACGCTTTTAGCCATGAATACTCGGAAACACTATTTTAATTTGAACTCTACGCCAAATGCCTTATTGCATTATAGTGCTATCTATGCTACAGATTTAGATAATAGGATTAGGCCATCAGATGCTTTTTGGAATCTTTTCTCAAAGGAATCTTATCATATCCAGCGATTTATCAATACAGACTTCGAACAAAAGTTAAAGGATGTTTTGAGAAAGGAAGAGTTTGATGTAGTTCAATTAGAAACACTCTATCTAGCGCCCTATATTTCAACTATCCGTAAATATTCGGATGCTATTATAGCTATGCGTTCCCATAATGTAGAGCATGAAATCTGGGAGCGTATTACAGCAAATACCCGTTTCCTGCCAAAGCGAATGTACCTCGCGCATCTTACGAAAAAGCTAAAACGCTACGAAATTGAGGTACAAAATCAATACGATCTATTGATTCCAATATCTAGGCGCGATGAGCAGAAATTTAAAAGTTTTGGTTTTAAAGGAACTTCAAAAGTTACGCCAATAGGTGTTGATAGCGACCAATATAGGCCGGATTATGATAGTTATCAAAAAGATCTTTCTATTTCTTTTATTGGCTCCTTAGATTGGATGCCTAATCAGGAAGGCTTGAAATGGTTTCTGGATAAGGTGTGGGCTAGATTATCCCAACGCAATCCTAATCTAAGTTTGCATATTGCAGGGCGTAATACACCCAAGTGGATTTCACAGATAAAGAGAAAGAATGTAAAGGTATATGGAGAGGTTCCATGTGCGCATAAATTTATAAATGAACATTCAATTATGGTTGTTCCTTTGCTTTCAGGTAGTGGAATGAGGGCAAAAATACTTGAAGGAATGTCACTGGGTAAAGTGGTTTTGACTACACCTATTGGTTTAGAAGGCATTCATGCCAAGCATAAAAAAGAAGTCTTGATTGCAGAAACAGTTGCTGAATTTGAAAAGTCAATTAACTACTGCTATCAAAATAGAAATAAATTAGAACGAATTGGCCGTTGTGCAAAAGAGTTCGTTTCTACCAGTTATGATAGCGATGAATTGGCAAAGGATTTAATCAAAGAGTATTCTTCGCTAATGGTAGAAGTGATCTAAGCAATCGGTTTTTATTTTTTAACTATGATTATTCCAGAAATGATATTCTGGTTGTGTGGTTTTGGGCTGTTTCACACTTACATGTTTTACCCTATTATCCTTCGCTTTTTGGCTGCTGGGAAGCAAAATAATGCCGTTCAATACACTCCTGAAGATGCCTGGCCTTTGGTATCTGTCATTATGTCTTTATATAATGAGGAACACGTTATCAAAGATAAACTGGATTGTTTATTGGCCTTGAATTATCCAAAGGATCGGATTCGTTTTTTTATTGGCTCTGATTGCTCAGAAGATCAGACCAATGAAGTAGTTTCTGCTTATGCGAAACAACATCCTCAAATTCATTTCTATCCTTTTTCACAAAGAAGAGGTAAACCTGGTGTGATTAATGAACTCTCTGATATAGCACTAGCATCAAATACCTCTGGAGCAGAACATATATTTGTCGTTACAGATGCCAATGTTATGCCTCAAGAGGATACCTTTCTACATCTCATGAAACATTTTAAAAATGAAGAAATCATTATTGTAGATTCTAATATGATACATGTTGGAATGCAAAAAGAAGGAATATCCAAATCTGAAGATCGCTATATTTCTGGAGAGGTGATGATGAAACATCGAGAAGGAATAGTATGGGGTAAAATGATCGGACCATTTGGAGGTTGCTATGCTATTCGCTCAGAATTCTTTTCAAAAGTACCTTCCAACTTCTTGGTAGATGATTTCTACATTGCTATGAAGGTCTTTGAACGTGGAGGCAAAGCTATCAATGATTTAGACGCCGTTTGTCTAGAGAATGTTTCTCATGAGATCCATGAAGAGTTTCGCCGAAAAGCTAGGATATCTGCTGGAAACTTTCAGAACTTATTTACCTTTACTAGACTTTGGTTCCCTTCCTTTAGAGCTGTTAATTTTGCCTTTTTTTCGCATAAGGTATTACGGTGGTTAGGTCCATTATTAATGATAGGAATGTTAGTGACTAATTGTGTACTTTTATTTACAGCTCAATGGTTTTATCAATGGACTATGCTAGCATTGTTCACCTTCATTTTTGTAGTACCTGCTTTGGATAGATTACTGCAATCGTTTGGTCAAAATAATTTCTTATTTCGTAGTATCCGTTATTTTGTAGTAATGAACTGGGCCTTACTAAAGGGGTTTATCCGTTTTTTGAAAGGTATCCAAACCAATATCTGGCAGCCACCTAAAAGGAGTTAATATATGCGATATGAGCGCAAATATCGGATCGAAAATGTAGACATATCCCTCATCAATCAGATAGTGAAAATGCATCCTGCCGGCTTTCGAAAGGCCTATCCAGATCGGAGGGTCAATAATATCTATTTGGATACGCCAGACTTTGAAACTTATCGGGCTAATGTTGCAGGGGTTAGTGAAAGAAAGAAGTATAGAGTAAGATGGTATGGTGAGGAGCTTTCACAAATGAAACATCCTACTTTTGAAATTAAGTATAAACAAAATCAAGTAGGATTTAAATTCAGTAAGCAACTGCTGGATTTAAATAATCTATCTTTTCGTTCCATTCTACCCACTATCCAGCGAATGAGTCCCAATCAGGCTAGTATAGTTCCCGTACTAGTGAATACTTACGAACGATCTTATTTTATGACTGCTGATCAAAAATTTAGAATAACGATTGATTGGGATATGCAATTTGGTCATTTTCAAACTCACCTTCGCCATTTACCATACAAAGATGAAAATAGCATCATATTGGAATTAAAATACGATGCTATTTTTGAAAAAGAAGCAGATCGGATTACCCAACATATTCCTTTTCGCTTAACCAAAAACTCGAAGTATGTTAATGGTGTCTCTATGGTAATGGCAGTCCTTTAGAACTTCGGACAAATCACCGTCTCGTCTACGTATTCACCCAAGTAAGCAATTGAAATTTCAAATGCAGTTTGGCCACTTCTTCTGCTTGCAATTTGTCCAAAGCTAGCATCATAGCTGAAGCCAATCAAAAAGTTGCTATATTCCACACCAGCCATCATAATAATGGCATCTATATCAATGGCCTCATCTTCGTCTTTTACAGGGCGAGCCCATCCACCTAGGTGCAAGGCTGTTCCTGAAATATCATCTAATAAGAAGCGGAAATTGAAACCAGAGTTGATCGCAAGGTGTTGACCTTGACTATACATAAGGGCTCTTGGTGAAAAACGAATGATTGAATTGATCGGAATATCCAAATTGATATAAGCAGTGATCTTTCTATTCAAAAATTCTTTATCATAATCTTCTGCTTGCTCTTCATCAAAAAAGAAGCCTACTTGGGGCTCCAAAATATGATGCATGGCTGCACCAACATAAATCGCAGTACGCTTTTCAGGCGCGTATGCATAATTGATACCCACGGCATAATCCGCAAAGGAGAAATTATTTTCAGGTAAGGATTCTGAAGTAGGATCCGTATAGCCATTCGAACCATTAAATTGATCATCAAAGGTCAATTTTCCATAGTTGACATTTCGTTGCGAAAGGCCGAGTTGGAAACCTAATGATAGGTACTGCTCATTTTTTGATCCTAACGATTTGTGGTAAGCACCAGAAAAGAAAATTTGATTGGTAGAAAAACCAATATCAGGTACTTTATCGTTGTAAAATAATACACCAGCACCTATAGCATCTTTTACTCTGGAAGTTCTTGTACCTACTGGAAAACGAAAATCCATGGCGCCTGAAAAGGTTACATAGGGATCATTTACTATGTTTCTCGCCTGATCTCTATATATTAAGGATAATCTATATTTTCCCTGTAATGCACCGGTTAAAGCAGGATTTAGCGTTAGAGGTGATGCATAAAATTGTGTAAAGTGTTGATCTTGGCTAAAAGCAGAGAAACTCAAGCCCATCAATAGAAATAAAATAATAAAACGATTCTTCCTCATCATATTTTTTTCAATGTTCGAGCACTTGGACGGATTAAATGATATTCGTTTTTGCCACCTTGCTTTCAAATAAAAGCTGCAATTAAAGCTTGCTAAGCATATCCAGAAGGAATAGTATCATCAATGCTCCATTAGGCTGCAAAGGTATGAAGTGAAAAATAAAATAGGCACTCAAGAGGCTATTTTATTTAATTTGTGTTTGTAAATCTACTCCTTAAGCTAATTGAGCCAAATCTTAGTTGATATTCAAGAAGCCAAGCAGTTTCCTTAATTAGTACCGCCAAAATGACATGCTCTTGATTATCAATAAACTTAAAACTAATGCTTTTGAAAATATCCTATTCAAACCTTATGAGCGCATTATTGTTAATTTGTCAGTAAAAAAACGGTCTTTAATAAATATTTATTATTTTTGAATGGGAGTCATATTTAAATATCTTGCTGTGCTCCTCATGAGAAAGTCATTCGCCCTATAGATAACCTTTGGTGGCGAAAATCATTAAAGAGATTGGTACCCGAAAACTATTAAGATAATAGTCGTACAGTACTCTATATTATATTTGATATGCAGTTTGGCATTTGTCCTTTAAGTGTAGTTCCTATTCGGTCTAATTCTTCTGATAAGAGTGAGATGATATCCCAATTGCTTTTTGGTGAATTAGTGGAGATCCTTGAAAAAAAGGGTAGGCAATGGCTCAAAGTGAGATGTCAATGGGATAATTTTGTTGGATGGGTTGCCTTTCCGCAGATCAAAGTGATTACACCTACTGAATTCGAGCTTTTCCAAAATCATTATGCCTACAGCCTAGAGCTCATGCAAGCTGTCATGGGGTCCAAACAATATATTCCCATTACCTTAGCTGCAAGGCTACCTAATTTTGATGGGATGCGCTTTATACTTGGTGACGAGCAGTTTACCTTTAGCGGACAGGCTGTTTTCCCTACAGATGTTGAGAAAACAGCGGATTTTATTTTGAAAATCGCTCGTAAATATATCAATGCGCCTTTCTTGTGGGGTGGTCGTTCTCCTTTTGGTTTAGATAGTGCAGGTTTTACACAAGTAGTATTCAAAATGGCAGGTATTAAGTTACCCAGAGATCCTGCAGAACAGGTCTATATGGGGAAATCTGTTGATTTTGCAGAGCAAGCCATGCCCGGAGATCTAGCCTTTTTCGAGAATAAAGTAGGAAGAATCGTACATGTCGGAATCATCATGCCTGAGAGCGAAGTCATTCACGCACATGGCAATGTGAGAATTGATCGGCTCGATCATTATGGCATTTATAATGAAGAAGAATCTCGCTACACGCATAAACTTCGGGTAATTCGCCGAGTTTTGCCTCCATCCTCTAAAAAACAGGAAAAAGTATTTGAAAAACCTAGCATAGCATCTAATCAGGTAGAATTGTTCTAATGGAAGGCTAACAGTATAATAGCTAAGGTTAATCGAAGGGTCGAAAACCAATAACTATTATACCATCAACTATTCAACAGTCTTACATCGCTTGTATAATATCATACTTCGTAATAATGTGTAAATCTCCTGCCTTATCTTTTGTCATCACTGCAGGAATCTTTTTGTTGACATATTTATTCAACTGACTAAAAGGAGTGTCCATATCTACCATTGGGAAAGGTTCTCCCATGATAGATTCAATTTTTTTCTCAGCATTATGGATTGGATTTTCTAATAGGTAACTCAAAACATTACTTTCGGTTACAGAACCCACAATAGAGCCTCCACCATTAGTGACTGGTAATTGAGAAAGGTCGTGATCTTTCATCATATTAAAAACAGAACGCACTTTCTCATTGACATCTACACCTACAAAACCCTTACCACTTTTCATGGAAACGATATCTTTCACGCGCATTTCTGTGTCTAAAAATCCTCGCTCACGCATCCAATCATCATTGTATATTTTGCCAACATAACGACTGCCATGATCGTGAATGACTACAACCACCACATCATCCGCAGTCAATTGGTCTTTCAGTTGCAGCAAACCAGCTACGGCTGATCCAGCAGAGTAGCCCAATAGGATTCCTTCCTCTCTAGCTAAACGACGAGCCATAACTGCTCCGTCCTTATCTGTTACTTTCTCAAAATGATCGATGATATCAAAATCAACATTTTTGGGTATAATGTCTTCACCAATACCCTCTGTAATGTAAGGATAGATTTCTTTATGATCAAATTCGCCTGTTTCGTGGTATTTTTTAAACACAGAGCCATAAGTGTCTACACCCCAGATTTTTACATCAGGATTTTGTTCTTTCAAATAGCGTCCAGTTCCAGAGATGGTGCCACCAGTCCCTACACCAACAATCATATGTGTAATTTTTCCTTCTGTCTGTTCCCATATTTCAGGTCCAGTACTTTCAAAATGTGCGAGTCGGTTAGATAAGTTGTCATATTGGTTACACCAATAAGAATTGGGGATTTCCTTGCTTAATCTTTCGGCCACAGAATAGTAAGATCGGGGATCGTTTGGTTCTACATTTGTCGGGCACACAATCACTTCAGCACCAACTGCTTTCAGCAAATCAATCTTTTCTTTTGATTGTTTATCACTAGTGGTAAAAATACAACGATATCCTTTCACACAAGCTGCAATAGCGAGTCCCATACCTGTATTTCCAGAAGTACATTCGATGATGGTACCTCCTGGTTTGATATCTCCCCTCTTTTCAGCGTCTTCCAACATTTTCAGGGCCATGCGATCTTTGATCGAATGACCAGGATTGAATGTTTCTACTTTCATTAATACCAGAGCAGGTATTTCGTCGACAACGCGATTCAACTTTACAAGAGGAGTGTTGCCTATGGTCTGAAGAATGTTCTGATAGTACATCTTTTATTTTTGGTTTTACTTTTTATAATATACCCGGACATAGAATCTAGGATCAATGGCGCCAAGTAATTTGGCCGCCAAAGGCGAAAGTACAGCTTTTATATTAGCTTCGTATCTCGTTGCAGGAATTCTCCCAACAACTTTTGCATATACAGTACGATTGCTCATAGGGTTTTCTATCTTAACGATACTATTGATAGGTGCTTTAGCATGCAAACAATATAAGTCCGAATTTTCTGTACTCTTTGTTTGCCAAATGGCAGGCCCTTTTTCTTCAATTTCTTTTTTATCTCCCAGTTCATGCCGATAGATCTTCGATAAAGCATTATTGCGTCTTGCTAAAGGACCACCTGCAAATTCGCGATATTCTTCGGGAATACCATCTATATGCATCCAGCCAACAAATAAGTCTTGGCCTATCTTTAAACCAATCCCTTCCATTTCATTGCGCTTTTGCAAATCTTTCACAGGCATTCGGAAATAATATTTCGCAATTCGATACATTGTATCTCCCTTTTTGACCTTGTAATATATTGGCGCATGTTGATTTTCATCAAAATCAGATTCTGTATATCGAATTATGGCTCGATTAGGGATCGGTATTTTTACAGCATAACCTATATGAATAGAAGCATCTTTTAGGCCTGGGTTGGCCCAGTACAATTCTTCTACTGATAAGCCATAAAACTTGGCTAAAGAGAATAAGGTTTGCTTTTTTTCAATTTGATGCATAAACATCTTCTCTTCAAATCTGCCTATATTTAAAAAGATCGTATCCGTAGGTAGAAGATAACTCAGGCTATCTCCAGTTGCTTTTAAGTTGTGTAGTTGGGTAAAAAAAATTACCAGCGCTATAATTATTCTCCTCATAGCTTAAATTTGTATCTAATTTTTGCAAAAATAGGAACGTTCAGGGAAGTTTTACTCTTCACTTAACGATAAAAATTAATATTTTTATGAAAACACTTGGTGTAATCCCTGCTCGCTATGCTTCCACTCGCTTCCCTGCCAAACCTTTGGTAGATATAGCAGGTAAATTAATGATCCAAAGGGTCTATGAACAGGTTCAAAAAGCAAGCCTAATGGATAGTGTCATTGTCGCTACAGATGACCAACGAATTTTTGATGCTGTAAAGTCTTTCGGGGGGCAGGTGGAAATGACAGCTGAAGACCATAAAAGTGGCACAGATCGTTGTGCTGAGGTAGCACAAAGACATTCTGCCTTTGATTTAGTCGTTAATATACAAGGAGATGAACCCTTTATTAATCCATCACAAATTGATAAAGTTATACATGCACTCATGGATTATGAAGGTGTCGATATCTCTACTTTGGCTAAAGTAATTGAAGAAAAAGATGAAATCTTTAACCCAAATGTGGTAAAAGTAGTGTTCGGCGCAATGCAACAAGCATTATACTTTAGTAGAAATCCAATTCCTTTTGTAAGAAATGCAGAAAAAACAAATTGGATGCAAAATGCTACTTTCTTTAAGCATATCGGTTTGTATGGCTTTCGCCGAAATGTTTTACTACAGCTTGCTCATTTGCCGCAAGGCCAGCTAGAACAGATTGAATCACTAGAGCAACTCAGATGGTTAGAAAATGGCTATTCCATAGCAGTTGGTTTAACCCAAGAAGAAACCTTTGGGATTGATACACCTAATGATTTAGATAAAGCCTTAGATTATTTAAAAGGAAATAAAGCTTAAACCTTAATTGATGGAGATGCTGACCTATATCTGCGAAGACTCAGAAAGTTCAGAGGACAATTCGAGTAGGGATTGATTGCATCTTTGGGAAAAAGAAATGAGCTTCATTGGTTCAACTGGGCTTCATATTCGATTAAATGGCAATACAACAGAGCTAGGTTATTGCGTGAATACTAAATGTGTAAAATTAGGGGTGGCAACTGAAAATGTGATGGCCTTAACCAAAGTTGGATTTGAAATAGAACAGTTGGATAGAATCCAAATACACTGTGCTTCTGATAACATTCCAATTTGACCTATGCCCGAAAAAATAGGATTTATTCTTAAAGGTTTATCAAGAAACAGGATGAGGGATACTCATGGAAATTTAAAGGATGTAATGATTTGGACGATGTTTTGGAACGATTATTTTAAAATTAACTTGCCAGCATTTAGCTTGAAGGCTTTTGATACCATTAGGCAGTCTATATAAAATACCTATCTAGACAAAAAATCTTTTAATTGAAGCTATAAAGGACTAATCCTTCCTAATTATTTGAACCTTTTATATTTTAAAGCCTTCCATATTTATGATGCAAAATAAATATTATAGGAAATGGCTCTACATGGCGCCTGTAGGTTTGATTATTTTTGGTTTTGGTGTATGTCTAGTGGCTGAAGCAGCAATGGTCAAATATGGGGATGCACCACTCTTTGATTGGGTGGCTTATGGAACTTTCGCTTTGATTGTACTCAATACGGGTTTATGTGTTTTTGGAGGAGCTATCTTGAATAGAGTGCGTTTTGAAAGAGAACAAGAAAAAGAATCCGAATGAATTTTTGTAGCAATTGTGGTTCGAATAATATCTATTTTATTATCCCAAAAGGAGATAATCGAAAGCGGTTTGTATGCTATAATTGTGGAACTATTCATTATTCTAACCCCAATATTGTTGCTGGTTGCCTTCCTATTTGGGAAGGAAAGGTTCTATTGGCCAAAAGAGCTATTGAACCTAGGAAAGGCTATTGGAATGTGCCGAGTGGATATATGGAAAATGGCGAAACGGTAGAAGAAGGTGCTAAAAGAGAAGTTTGGGAAGAGGCTGAAGCAAAAGTGCAAAACCTAAAAATGCATGCTATATACAGCATACCACACATTAATCAAGTATATATTCATTTTGTAGGAAATCTGATAGATGGGAAATATGGAGTAGGTGAAGAGAGCTCTGAAGTGGCGCTCTTTGCAGAAGAAGAAGTTCCTTGGAAAGACATCGCTTTCCCTTCTTCTATTTTTACTTTAAAGCATTTCTTTGAAGATCGAAAAAATGGCGATCACAAAATGCATATTGGTGGATTTGACAAAAGAAAAGCCTAACCTAAGAAATCACCATCAAATGCAAAAGGAAGTAAATCTCTTCCAGAATTTAATTTATAAATATCTCCCTTTTCTCCTTGAAGGATAATTTCTATAGGTACTCCTTTTTGTCTGTCTTCTTTTTCACAAATTACCTGACGGCAGGAACCGCATGGTGATGCAGGTTCGTTAATATCAGTGTGTTTAGTTGTTACGGTAATTGCCATTTTTTTTACAACAACATCAGGATATTGAGAGGCTACAGCAGCAAGAGCTACCTGCTCCGCACATAAGCACATCGGATATGCTGCATTTTCTTGATTAGCTCCTGAAACAATAGCCCCATTTGCCAATAATACCGCCGCTCCGACTCGAAATTCTGAATAAGGAGAATAAGAAAGCTGTAAAGCAGCTTTTGCTGCTTCCAAAAGTTGGGCATCTTCAACTGATAGTTCCTCAATAGAATGGAAAACTTGGTAAGAAATAGTGATTTTCTTTTGCTTCATACTAATTATCGTTGTGGTGTAAGATAGGAATATCTTGCATAGCTTTAATATCTGCGAAATCAGAAAGTTTATTTTATACCTATTGGGATAATCAATCAAACTAATATTAGCACGACTGAATGAATGTTTGATGTCTATTTAGATCGCTACAAGTTTTTTCCCAGTATAAAGTTGTTTAGATAATTTTATACAGTCACTTA
>JAKVCU010000059.1:52171-88769 GCA_022448955.1 Saprospiraceae bacterium | reverse complement strand
CAAATTGGAATATGGTATAATGGAAAAGTCTTGTGCTGCATTGATGAAACAGTTTTTTGAGGCACGCAGAAAAGCTTAACGAATGATTTATTTCTTAAGATTTAAGATGTTAAGACTTGAAATAGGTAATAGTAGTCGTTAAAAAGGGTTAAAGCTAGCGTTAAAATCTTTTAAGCTGCTAGCGAATCATTTACATTGATTGTTTCTTTGGTATGCATTAGCAACAGCCACATCATCTTTTAGCTAATTTTTTATGATATAGTTCCTATTTTGAATAAACCAAGAAAAATAATCATATGAATACTAGATCAGTTTTACTTTTTTTGTTTGTAGCATTTATTGCTTCTTCATGCTCTAATTTGAAGCCATTTACACAAGGTTTGATAGAAGAAAATAATTGGACCGAAGACGAATTGAAAAAAATCCAATTCTATCTATCCGATGATATTCGTTTAACCCGTCAGGCAAGTGGGGGATCTTCTGCAATCGTTTCTGGCGAGATCAAAGTAGTGAACGGGAAGCGAGTAGAGGAAATCATTATCGAAAAAGGTACGCCAGGTATTCTTTTATTTCAACCCAAACAAAATCGTTTTGCTGTTAGCTTCGAATCCGGAGGAAAAGACAAGTACCTCATTTTCGGTCCTGGTGCCCGCACTAATGGAAGATATGTCCTGAAAGCTACGGAATGGAAGCGTCGATTTGGTACGATTACCTATGATGGTAAGACCTATCAGGTAGATGCTCGAAATAGTATTGCATCCTTAATGGTAGATTTGGAAAAAATCCAGAGAGTAGATGTGAAGTCTCGAAGAGCAGGTGGTAGAACGATAAAATAATGGGATGTTGTTGGTTGTTGGTTGATTGTTTTTTGTTGTTAGTTTTTTAAGCGACAACCAACAATTAGCAGCCAACAATTACTTCAATCCTTTCAAAAAAGGAACAAACCTAAATTTATCAAAAACTTCTTCTTGAAATGTACTTTCTCCCTTTCGGGTAATGCGCATCATCCTTTGGGTACCTTTCCCGACGGGGATGACTAAGCAGCCTCCTACTGCTAATTGCGTCAGTAATGCTCTAGGAACTTCTATGGCTCCTGCTGTGACTAAGATTTTATGGAATGTAGCATATTCAGGAAGGCCCTTATATCCATCGCGATGAAAACAGCTTATTGTATTAATTTTTAAGGTTTCTAGTAATAACTTAGCACTGTGGTATAAATCTTCTTGACGTTCTACAGTGTATACACGAGCACCTAATAAGGCAAGTATGGCTGCCTGATACCCCGAACCGGTCCCGACCTCTAGGATACGATCGTGCTTTTGGACATTTAATAGAGTCGTTTGATAGGCAACCGTATAAGGTTGAGAAATCGTCTGTTCATTACCGATTGGAAAGGCTTTATCTTGATAAGCCCATTCTTCAAATGCTTTTTCCAAAAAAAAATGACGGGGTAGGGCACCAATAGCAAATAAAATGGCTTCGTCAGAGATACCCTTTTTTTGTATTTCTTCTACCAGTTGCCGGCGAAGCCCTTTATGACGATATGTATCTTTAAGATGCACCCTTAGGCTTGTTTTCTAATCATTGCTATATGGGGGATGTCATCTTCTAGGTAGGATTCACCCATGCTTTGGAAACCCAATGATTCATAAAACTCAATCAGGTAGCATTGGGCAGAAATTTTGATATCTGCAGGAGGAAATACAAGGTTTGCTTGCCTGATACTTTCTTCCATCAGTTGCTTTCCTAAGCCTTTTCTTCTCACCTTTGGCGAAGTCACGACCCTTCCTATGGAGACATATTGCTCATAAGCAATACCTTTTGGAAGCAGCCTAGTATAGGCCAATAATTGCCCCTTCTCATCCAAACCTATCAAATGATAGGCGTCTTTATCTCTACCATCTGCATCGAGATAGGGGCAGTTTTGCTCCACTATAAAAACTTCTTGACGGAGTGCCATAATTGCATAAAGCTGACTCAAACTCAATTGGTCGAATGGAAGGCAAAGAAAAGGCATAAATAAGGACTGTTTTTTGATTGCTGCAAAATTAACAATCCTAAATGAAGAAGTGGCATAAAATTGAAAAGGCTTTTACAATATGTTAGCTTGTAAAGTCAGTCTCGTCTTTCGAGAGAAAGTAAAGCTCAATTTTATTCAAAGAAAAAATCAAAGACTCGAGCCGGCCTACCAACAAAGGTAGGGTTTGGGTTAACGAATTGTGATGAAGCTTAGCAAGCTAAGTGATTGATCCAGTCATATACCATAGTTCTCAAAACTTTGGTTTTCAGGCAGTAGAATGCTTTAGCATACGCTTAATTCGAATTTAGTGGTAGTTTGTTTAGCCACCTTAGCATACTCTCGTAGTAACCTTCACAAACAGCGTATCCAAATTTTTCCAAATTTTCATTTATCCCACCACTGTCGCACTTTTGAATGGTATGGTTCCCGTTGGGAAAAGTCTTTACGGTCAAATTGGCTTTTGGGTGTACACCAATAGTGTTTCTATAGAGTTTGAGCGTACTTTTCCAGTCTACTTGGGAATCTTTTTCTCCAAAAACAGCTAAAACAGGAATAGCTATTTTGCTCAATTTATTTTCAAAATTATCAACCATAATAGCTAAGTTGGTTGTGTCACTATATTTAGTATCACTATTTTGATATGCATGCTGAATGCTTTCAAATATTTCTTCCGTAAACTGAAAGTCATTCGGATTGAAATATGGATCTTTCATCAGATTTTGTATTGAAGTCAAGAATTGTTCCAATGATTCGCCACCGTTTACCAAAACTTTTTGGTAGTGATCCCATTCACCAAGGAGTAGGTCGATTTCTGCTTCACTTCTTCCTTCCACCCGAAGATTGGCCTCCAACATATACCGAGAATTCTCAAACTGATCAGTACCACTTACAGAAATCCAAAAGGCGATCGAAGAGTCTCGTTCTATAATTAATGGGCATATCCAACCCGCTCTACTAATGCCCCAAAGTCCAATTTGGTCTGAACCTTGGATATTTAAATCTTTGATTCTAGACAGCGCGGCGATAGCCTCTTCAGCGCTGCTTACTATGGATTGGTTATGATTGTATGTCCCCTCGCTTTTTCCACAACCTGTTTTGTCCCAAAAACAAACAGCAAACCCATTTCTCTTAAAGAAGCTCCTCAATTCACTGTATTCTGCACCAACCACAAAATCAGTTGGACCGTGGCCTGGTACGATAACGATCATCCCTCTGGCTTTTTGATTGGGTGATTCAATGGCTCCATTGTATTTGGTATTGTCGTATTCAAATTCAAAACTTGTAGTATTAACTTGACAAAACAGAATGTTACTGAAGATAAGAATTGTAGCACCTAGTAATAAAGCCTTGAAAGAGTTCATGAATATTCAATGTTTTATTATCAGACGATTGGTATCTTGGTATGTTACAATTTTCAGTTTATAAATACTTAAGTAGTTTTGACTATCCGCTTAATCACCACTTTACCATCAACTACGGGATAAAAGTTAGTATTTTTTGGTTATAAACTGATGTTAGCAAGGCGGTATGGATTCGGACTCAGTCAAATCCATACCGCCTTGAGCTTATATCTTGTTGCGAAAAGTATTTTATTCTTGTGTTTTAATAAAATCATAGATTAAATCACAATATTCATATTCGCTAACCCCTCCAGACAATAATCCCCATTTTACTAAGGTAGACACTTTACATTTGTGTGCTACTACCACTCTTAGTTTTGGCAATACAGTTATATATTGTCCTCCCCAACCTCTAGCCATGTAGGCGCCTTCAAAATCTGGATGATGTTTGAAATTATCGATTAACCACCATAGGTAACCATATGAAAACTGATAAGGACTTGATTCATTTCCTCCATATCGTTCATTTATAACTTTTGTTGGTATTACTGGCGTTGTAATGGTTTCAATCCATTTCTCAGAAACGATTTGTTTTCCATTCCACTTTCCTTTGTTGAGTATTAATTGTCCAATTTTTGCCATGTCCCGAGTAGATATATAGATATGGTATGCAGGATATCTGGACTTACTTTTTTTGTGTTTCTTTTTTTGATTTTTAATATTCCAATCTTGAAAGCCGAGAGGGATTGCAAGCTGTTCTTCTAGATCCTGATAGATACTTTTACCAGATTTTATTTCGAGAATAGCTCCTGCTACATTAAAATCCCAATTATTATAAACAAAATACTCACCTGGTTCAACAGAACCTCTTTCCAAGATATTTTTTTTGTCATAACCTCCATTAACAGGTTCTATAAAAACCCCTGAACTGGAATTCAAGATATGGTCTACGGTAGCAGATTTTTCTATATTTAAAAGACCTCTATCTTCATCAATTCCAATTTCCCCAATGGTTTGGTTCAAATCTATGGTTCCATTTTCGACATATTTACCATATAAGATACTCAATATACTTTTACGGCAAGAAGCAGTAAAACTTATCTCTTTAGTATCTCCATACTCATAAAGGATTTTACCATCCTTTAAGATGATCATTCCTGTAGTTTCAAGATGATCTTTAAGAAAATTTGTTAATGAATCTAATCTTTGCTGAGTAAAATCTGTTCCATCTAATGCTTTGTACTTTTCAAATGCTGTACCTGCAAATTGAGGTTTTGAAGTATTACAGCTAAAGTTAAATATCGTAATTAATGATAAGATAAAAATGCCCTTGACATTGAGCTTGTTGAAGAAAGTATAATTCATAATTTTAAATTTTTGTTCAAAATAAATGAACTATAATGCAAGAGAAGGCAGAAAGTATAGGCAGATTACTATCAAAAAAAGTTTTGATAGTAAAAAAGAAAAGGTTCATTAATTTTTCGGGAGTTTCCTGTTTTTTTCAAGGTACTGTTTTGGTGTGATACCAACCACTTTTTTGAATATGCGATAAAAGCTTGCTTCAGAATTAAATCCGCATTCTTTTGCCAACCCAATAAAGGTTAGGTTATTGAAGTTGTCATTGGCTAAGCATTTTTTGACTTCTTCTACTCTTTTTTTATTGATGAATGCTCGAAAGTTTTCTCCGTAATAAGTATTAATAGAATTTGAAAGGTGAGTATCATTAACACTAATTAGGCTAGCTAATTCTTGCAAGCTTAATTTAGGGTTGAGATGAACTTTATCCTCATCAATGGCAATTTTGAGTTTTGATAAGATATCACTTTGAACTTCATCGGTTAAATTTTTGAGTTGCTTCGGTTTTGGTTTGATGGAAAACTCTGGAGGAACTAAATCAGAATTTTTATATCCAACAAGGCCTAAATAATATACCAAAACGGCTATAAATACGTGGCCCAAAGTCCAACGCCAGTTGTATTCATATGTTAAAACAGGGTTTAGCATTAAATTAGTAAATATATAAACAGAAATAAACGAGATTCCGAATAACAAAATATTCAGAAAGTTGAGCTCGGAATATTTAGTATCAGCAATATTTTTTGAAAGCCAATTTCTATATTTCTGAATATGTTGGTATCCAAAGTATAGATAAATAAGCGTACTTATAATTGTAAGATATTCTTCAATGTGTTTTACTTCATTGAAGAGAAATGAATGCGCTATTATACGTTTTTCTGAATAGACCTGGGTTTGCATGATAGCGATATAAACTAAAATAGCGTAAACCTGTGAAAGAAAAAATGGTGAAAAATGTAACCATTGGTTACGTTCAAATTTAAACATAGGTTGAACCAATGATACTAGATAAAAGTAAAATAGAGGCGGAATTGCTAATTCAATTCCGTTTGGAAAAAAACCAAAGCCGTGAATTTCCCATAGGTTTAGCGAGTGCAGAAGTATTTTAGTGTTTAGCCATACGAATCCTAATATGGCTAGGCCTAAATATTTGTTAGATTTTTTTTTCTTAGAATTCACAAACAAAAGAATGCTACAAATAGTCCCTGTGAACATCCCTATAATTATTAATAGGTCAAATAGTGAGAGCTGTAGATTCAATATGTTATTTTTTATTAACTGTGGGTGGTAATATTGTGGGTAACGGTTGCTATCAGCTTATTTAACCATCAAACAAGCTCCAAGATTTCTACATAAAATGACGACTATTGGGTCATATATCATCGAAAGATATGAAAAAATGATAAACTAAAAGTCATAACACTCTACTTTACCCTTTCTTTTCTTTCTATCTTTTGAACGGTTTACCCATCCTTTTTTGCTGTCGCTGCTGCCCCATTGAAAAGGATTGATTTTCAGAGCTACATAAAAGTCAGAACCAGAGAAGTCCTTGTTTTGAATGATACTTCCTAAGTTATCTGTACCTAACGAAAGGAAACCTAAGCGCAATGCTGCTCCATAACGCACTTCCTGCCAGTTATACAAGGATACAGGAATAGATGCCCCAAACCAACGCGATTCATATCTTGGAGAAACGACTAGTAAACCACCTCTTTGAAGACGTTGATCGCCAACAGGGATTTGTTCTACAATGGCCGCACCAAGAAACCAATGATTAGCAAAAGCTTTGTCAAATTGGAAACTAAACGATTGTGGTAACCAAACATCAAACTCTTTGGAGACTAAAGATGCTGTGCTATCGCCTAAAGTTTGCTGACTTAATAATCGAGTGTAATCTTCTACATCATTCACCCCATTCAGGTCTCGGAAGAGATCAGTATCTACAATGGTAGGATTAAACTGTTGGATAAGATGTTGTTGTGCATTTTGCGTAAAGCGAATTCGACCAAGATCTAATAAAGAGAAGCCAATTTTCCAGTCGTAGTTTTCTGGGCTTTCGCCAAATGTATAGATCATTCCTAAATCCACTGCAAATCCACTACCATTCTGCTCTAGTTCAAAATCATCAGCATTGGTATTACTATCGGTAAAACCATATTCCAAATCAACCTCATCGCCAGAAATATCATTTTCGGCTAGTTTGGTATAATCGAACTGAGTTTGATTATTCATATAAAATGCTTCATAACCTGCTAAGTATTTCAGATTAGCACCTATGGTAAACTGGCCATTAGCGGTTTCTGTAGTGAAGGTATAATTAGCCCCAATTTCACTCCATAGCATTCCACTTAAATCAAAGGGTGCTATCGAAAAAGCTTCGTTTAGTGGTCGTTCTACGTATCTATAATAGCCATATTCTGCAGGGATATTGCGTGAAGAAGCGAAGCTTCGTACGCGAGTAAATGCACCAATCGTATGTTGTGGATTGATCCTAATATAAAAAGAGGGGCCGACAACATTTGCTAGAGCTGAAAAATATCGTTGCTGGTTACCTCGGTAATAATCTAAGTAGATAACATCTTTATCAGTTTCTAACTCTGCATTCCTTTTTAAGTCATACCTAATTTCGTACTCATCAGTGGATCGAAGTAAATCTGTAAGTTTCGTATTAGTGAGAAATGCATAGTTATTTGCTGTAAAAGTACCAATTTCTGCAAGGTTGGCATCCCAAGAGAATGGAGTAGTTCGATGCCCTGCAGGGTTCAAGAAAATGGCATTTACACCTGCATAATAGTCAAGGCGTAAACCCATCTGCTCTTGTGCTGTCAGTGTAGCACAAAAAAATAATGCTATCAATAAATGGATGGATACTCGTAGCATGGGTAACAATTTTGTTGAAAAATAAACTTGCTTGATTATTGAGGTATAATAGCTGTTTCCTACAAAGGCTTTATTATTTATACCAACTACAGAAAAAAGGTAATCAGCAAAGTTCTATTATTTCAAATGGAAACCTGCTTTTGAGAGGGTTTGCTAATTAATCGTTAAAAAGAGTGAAATTATTTTAGGAAGGAAGATAAAAATTGCAACAAAGATGGCGCCGATTGCGGTAAGTAGGACACCAGCAGCGGCTACATCCTTTGTTTTCCCTGCTAAAGGATGATAATTCGGCGAAACTAAATCCGTTAAATATTCTAGTGCTGTATTAAACGCTTCAGCAGCTAAGACAGCAAAGATAGTGATAGAAAGAATGGCCCATTCTTCAAAATTGAGCTTTAAAAAAAGGCCAAGAACAATAGCAAGAGTACCAATGGTTAGATGGATCTGAGCATTAGGCTGACTTTGAAATAAGTTAAGGATTCCTTTAAAAGCATATTTAAAACTTGCGAGACGTTTTGATAGCATTTGGAGCGATATCTGAATAATTGACAAATTGATAAGTTCCAAATATACCAAATTGCTCGTTTGCCCCAAGCATTTTGACTTCAAAGTCAATACAACGTAAATGATTGGAGTGGAAGATATGTTGTGTGGGTATTCTTAGATAAGGAAATTTTTCTGCTTTGGCTTGCGCCAAAACACCTCTATAACTTACTTGTAAATTACCATTTTGCCTTATGTAAGCAAGTTCTTTTGACCAAGCAGCTTTGTTATAATCACCCAATAGTAATAGCGGGATATTTGATTTTTGTGATTGCTCTACCAAGAATTCTAAGTGTTTTTGATGATACTCATCATAACTTATATGGGAAGTACTCGAAAATTCTGAAGCAATGAATGCTAAGGCCTGCCTACCCGAAAAACTAGGAATCACTAATTTACCGACAACGGAAGAAGTAGATCCAATCTGAATAATATGGCATTGCTGAAGTGGAAACTTAGAAAAGATATCTATTCTTTCCTCTGTATCCAATAAGTAGAACTGATGATATCGATAAGTTTGCTCTTTTAATATGATGGCGATTGAATCTAAGCATTCTAAATTTTGTTGATGAATAGCCAACAAATGAGGATGCTTATTTGATACTATTTGTAGAACTTCATTCAAGTTCTTAGTAGATTCATTCAAGCTCACAAATGATGTTTGAAGTATAGGCGAGGCATCTGCCATCTCTGGCTTTAAAGGAATTTGGGTTTGGTTGTGAAGGTGTACACACATCAGTCCACAAGCAGCAAATGCTAGGAACATTAGCTGAATTTGATTAATGCAAAACAATATCAGACCTAATCCTAATAATCCAATAATAACCCAAAAGGAATACAACTCAAATGCCTGTAAGATAGGCAAATTAATAGGGTTGATACATGCAAAAACAACTCCAGATATAAATAGTCCAAATGATAGCTGCATTATTGAATGCTTCAACAAGCTGCTCAGCGTCATAGTTAATGTTTTCAGGATTAAACAATAAATTGCCCTAACTCATAATGAAAATTGGAAAGGGCGAATGAAGCCTAAATTTGATGTAGGAATTGTAAAAAATTTAAAACAGAACAGCTATTGAGACCTCTAATATACTTTATTTTATCGATGAAAAGCAATTTTTTGATTTTGTTTTTCATATGAAAAATAAATATCATATCCTCTTATTTGTTTGATTATTAGTGGTTTATTATTTTATTGAGTGTTTTTTATAGGAGATGAAGGTTAGGAATTTTTGGATGGTAAAAATTCAATTTAATTCTTAGTATGCTGATGATTTGAGAGGACAAAATCCTATAAGCAGAATGATCATATCAAAGCATTTTAGCAGGCTTTTCAGAAGATATACAACCTAAAGTGCTCGCCATATTCATTGACAAGCCGAAAGAGATCAATCATAAATTAGTCAGCCTATTTTGTACGAAATTAGGGATAGCTTTAGATAAACTGGTACTGCCACCTCTTCTTTTAGCTAAAGGAGAATAGAATTGTAGAGATGATTTTTTTTTGAGTTATAGTGATTTGAAAGTAGTGAATTCATATTAAGTCCTAAACATCAGTATGATAGTTTTTCAAAGGGCACATGATTCTTCCGGCTATTCAATGTTTACTTGTATTTATTTAGCTAAAACCACCACCTCTTTGTAGCGATTCACGGCTCCATTTGGAGTAATGAGCTCTATCCACAAAATATATATCCCCTTATTGGCTAATATCCCATCCATAGTTGTACCATCCCATTGCAAGACGCCTTCAATGGAAAGGAACTCATTATTATAAAGTCGTTTAATCAGACGGCCCTCAGTATCAAAAATCTGTAGATTCAATACATAACCTGGATCGTTGAGAACATAATTCATCAGTAGAACATCTCGATCACCATCTTCATTAGGAGAGAATGTCTTTTCTGGAATATTAATGGAAGCATTATCTGGAGCTTCTACCATTCGACTTTGGGAATTCTGATAGCCTGGGGTTGCAAAACCCGCAGTAGCAGCTGCAGAATGCCAATTTCCACTGCTGGCAGTAGGTGCATCAAAAGAAATCCGCTCCAAAGAAACACCGTTTTTGTCTTCTAAAAGTGGAAAGTGATAGCTTTCGGAATAGTCAAATGAATCCAAGGAAATACCACGCCAACGAATACTTATATTCCCTTCTTTATCGTCCAAACTTGGAATAGGATGCTCAAAAAATGCATCCTCATTGAGTATAGTATATCTAGATTTTATATCCTGTATATCTTCGGTAAAAACTAAATAAGATTGAGGAGGGAATAAGACATCTAGCTCAACTATATCTGCTTGTAATTTTGCAGTATTAATTATTGCAAATTCATTCAGATTGATAAATTTATTGCTACGATTATAAAACTCAATGAAATCGGTTCCTCCAATTTCAGGGTTGAATAAAATTTCATTAATTATGATATCAGCTGTAAGGGGCGCTTCTGGAAGAGCAAAAGTAGTAGATCGACTATCTGTAGCTATATTGCCAGCACAATCTGTAATTCCAGGTGCAATGGTTAATTCATAGAGTTGCCCAACTTGAATATCTTCTGCTAATTCAATCATTAGTTCTTTACGTTCCGGAAGTTGTAAAGTAACTTGCAGGATACCAATAGCTGGAGAAATAGAATAAATACTTATATCTTCTGCAGAAGCGATTTCTACAGCTTCATCAATCGAAATGTGCAGCGTACTTGCATCAATCAATTGTATAGCCGTAAAATTAGGTGCTTCACTATCCACATTTAGCCCATCTACAGAATTGATGCTCCCCGGAGTTCCACCAATTGCTGAGTTAGAGGCAATCCAATTAGCAGCGCAATTTGGATCTCCTGTTATATTTGTTCGCTCTAGGCTAAATCCTCCATCATCTTTGATATTATCTTTATACCATTCGTTGGAATAACTTATGCTTTCAAATATAACATTTTGAAGACTGCTAAGGGTAATGTCTCCTCCTGTATTAGTTAATATAGGTGAGCTATTTATACCCACTACTTGTCCGAAGGCTTCCAACTCTTCAGCTGAATCAGCATTACAGAGAATAACGTAGGTATTTGGAAGTACAAGGGCGCTAGGTAATGCTTTAGAGTTACTGCCTATTGAAATTTGTAATTGATTTAAGTTGAGTATTTTATTACTTGCATTTAGCAGTTCAATATATTCTGCTTCTGGGAGTCCTTGAGAAGGAGTAGGGTCAACCATAAATTCAGTGATAAACCAGTCTCCAGGAATAGCTTCCTCTACCTCAAAAAATTGAAGTGTGGTAGTGGTATTAAGTACATTAGATGCAATATCACTTAAATTGTTTAAGGTCAGAATATATTCTATTGTACTCTGTAATGGCGTAGTGAAGGTGAGTAAAACACGAGTGGGATCTGCCGAATCTACGGCTGCATTAGTAGGACTTCCGATACCATTATCTACACTATAATTTGCTGTATTTTGCAACCCATCAATTTCCATCAATTCATTAAATACGAGCTCTACTTCCACTGATGATATGATATTAGTTTCTATAAGTTCAGGCGGAGTTTCATCTGGTGCAAAGCCATTGATGATAATATCGTCAAAGAAAAAAGATTCATTTCTTGAAGAGGTGTAAGTACATAATAAACCAAAAAACGGCCCATTAAGGGACCCTGTACTATTGGCACTAGATTCTACAATAAAATTAGTTCCACCAGTGTAATCTGTTGCTAGTTCCCAGTCTCCATTTGGGGCTCTGGTAATTCTTACACCCACCTCAACTGGATTTGAACCAGCTCCGCCAGACATTCCGCTTAAAATTAATTGGTCACTTCCACCAGATCGGTGAAATAATTCTATGGCATCCTCACTTCCAGAGATACCACCAATTTTTAAGTAAAAGGCTTCGGTGGCATCCTCAAAATTGGCTTGATTAGCATTAAGTATGATACTAGCAAAGTTAGAACTGCTTGGCGCAAAATCCATTTTTATATAACATTCCCAACTAACTATTCCAGAATCATTGACAGGAATGGGCGTGTAGAGATAGGTTTTATTGTTTGAAGTTGGGTTTTGGTCAAATAGCTGTAGTATTCCATCATTGACTTGAAAGGCATCGAGCTGACCAAACCAAGTAGGGTTTTCATTAATATTTCCGTCTGTAAAAGACTCCATAAATTGGGCCTGCATTATGCAGGGGATCAAAAGCAAAATAAAGAAGGATAAAATTGCTGGTTTCATATGGCCAAAAATAGCAATAAAGCTAGAATGCTTGTATATTTGCGCGTTAATAAAACCAAAGAATTGGCTTATTACAATTCTCTCATTTGTTTCTAAGCAAAATTATGAGAAGCAGAAGGCTTCGAATTTAAAAATTATTTAGGGTTGATCTTTTAGCCCTTTGATATTTGATTTTATTAATAGTTAAAACTAAACTCATGAAGGTTGCTGTTGTTGGCGTAACTGGCCTCGTTGGTACGGTCATGTGCAAAGTCTTGGAAGAACGAAACTTCCCTGTAAGTGAATTTTTACCAGTAGCATCTAGTCGTTCTATTGGGAAGGAAATTATTTTTAAGGGTAAAAAATATAAGGTGATTGGCATGGAAGATGCTATTGCTCTTGCACCTGATATTGCTATCTTCTCGGCAGGTGGTTCGACATCTAAAGAATGGGCTCCTGAATTTGCAGCAGTTGGTACAACTGTGATTGACAATTCTTCTGCTTGGCGCATGGATCCAAATAAGAAATTAGTGGTGCCAGAGATTAATGCTTCTGAATTAACTGCAGATGATAAAATTATTGCCAACCCTAATTGCTCTACTATTCAAATGGTAGTTGCTTTAGCTCCACTGCATAAAAATTTTAAAATCAGACGCTTAGTTGTTTCAACATACCAGTCTTTTACTGGCACAGGCATGCAAGCAGTAAAGCAATATCAATTAGAGAAAAAAGGCTTTAAACCTAAAGAAGGTGAAATGGCATATAACTATCAAATTTTTGAAAATTGCTTGCCTCACTGTGATATCTTTTTAGAGAATGATTACACAAAGGAGGAAATGAAACTTGTGCACGAAACAAGAAAGATTTTATCCGATCAGAATTTAAGAATTACAGCTACGGCTGTACGTGTACCTGTAGATGGAGGACATTCAGAATCTGTAAACGTAGAATTCGAAAAGCCATTTGACATGCAGCAAGTCAAACAATTACTTTCTGAGGCAGCTGGTGTTGAATTAACAGACGATACATCAAACAATAAGTATCCAATGCCTCTTTTTGCTAAAGACAAAGATGAAGTATTTGTGGGTAGAGTAAGAAGAGACGAATCCATAGATAATGGACTTAATCTCTGGATTGTAGCAGATAATCTTAGAAAAGGAGCTGCTACAAATGCCGTTCAAATTGCGGAATATTTAGTAGAAAATAAGTTAGTCGGAGTAACAACAGTCAATGCTTAATTAGGAAATTGTTTAAAAAATATATTACCAATCTAGAATGATTGCAGGAGTGTCGAGGTGTACTTCTCTCTAAATCTCATCCATTCGGATAGGACGAAAAAATGAAAGCGTCACCTGCTTTATGCATTATTTGTAAAATGGTAAGCTATATTTTTGAATAAGCTCCAGATTAAAATTTCAATAAAAATAGACAGCAGCTTGCTTAAAAGATGCTGCTATTTTTTAGAAGAATGTCGATTTTGATAAAATAATCAATGAAAATGTACCTTAATGAGTGGTTTTGTACTCTTTTACATGAAATAAAAGCCGCCGCAAAATGGTTATTGATTCATTTTTTCTATAATTTTGATCGCAGATGAGCAAAGCGCAAAATTAAGCCTATTTGGATTCTTTTGATTTCATTAGTTTTGCGTTGATTTTGCAACAACAAGTATTGTATGTGACTTACCACTACAGTTGTACTGAAATGGTATTACCACTATTTTTTGAAAATTTGATAGCTAACTTATGAAGACCAAGCTTGTACTTTGGGGGGCTAATGCCCAAGAAGAACGCGTACTGATTGCACTTGAACTTTTGGCAGAAGTCAATAAAGTTAAATTGTACACTTTTCCTGAGAATATTGCAACAGAAGAATTCAGTCAACAATTGATGAACGAATGGCGCGATGGAAAAACAGTTGAATTTCCAGAGGGATATACTATAGAAGAAAGAGAACTTTCTGTGACTGATGGCTTACTACCAGAAAGCTTGAAGGTGGAAAGAGGTGATGTTATCCAACGTGCTCAGACAGAATGGCATTTTGTTGTACTTTCTTCCAAGTTAAATGAAGCTTATCAATCTGAGTTGAATGACCTACAAGATCGTATCGAACAGTTGGAGAAATATGATTCTTCTATGTGGGAATCGCTAAAAACTTTTTGGAATAAGGTACAGACTCAAGTACGAGAAAAAAATCTTTTTAGAGATCATGCAAATACACTACGTGATAATACCAACGCTTTATTTACAAAACTCAAAGATTTAAGATCCAAAATGGATCAAGAGTTTGAGGTAAGATCAAAAGAAAATCTCGACAAATTTATGGAAATACTAGGTGATGTTGAACGCCGTGTTTCTGAAGGATTAAGATTACAACCTATTTTTGACGAGTTAAAAGGGATTCAACGCAATTTTAGGGATAGCAAGCTAACACGTGATCATCGTTCTAAAGTTTGGGAACGATTAGATGCAGCTTTCAAGGAAGTAAAGGAGAAACGCTTTGGAAATAGAGATGAAGGAAGTTCGCCAATGGATCGCTTGAAGCGTCGTTATGATGGCCTTCTTGCAGCTATTGAAAAAATGGAAAACTCCATAAAAAGAGATGAAAATGATCTGGAGTTCCAGAATAGAAAAATTGCTTCCACCGATGGCCAGTTAGAAGCACAAATTCGTAAAGCAAAGATAAAAATGATCGAAGAACGCATTCGTTCTAAAAAAGAGAAGTTAGGCGAAATGCAAAGTACAAAGACTGAACTAGAAGGACGTGTTGAAAAGCAGAAAGTAAAAGATGCAGATAGAGCAAAGCGCGAAGAACTAGAGAAGGCCAAAAAAGAAGCAGAAGAAAAAATAAAGCAGCAAGTAATGGAAAGTGCTGCGAAAAGAGAAGAAGCAGCAGATAAGTTAGAAAAAGCAGCTGAAGCCATCAAAGGCACTTCTACTAAGAAAGAAGAAGAACCGAAAGAAGAGAGTTTACTATCTGCCATCGGAACTACTGTCGGTGAAGCATTGGAAGATGTTGTCGATACCGTAAAAGCAGTAGCTGAAGTTGTAGAGGATAAAATTGAAGATGCTATTGATGATTTAAAGGATAAAGTACTTGGAGAGGAGGATGAGGATGATGAAAAAGAGCAAAAAGAAGATACTCCTAAGAATGAATCTGCTGAAGACGTTCCATCAGATAAAGAAGAGCAAAAAGAAGATTAATTTCTTTGACTGTATCTCAAAAAGTATGTAAACCCAAAAAAAGAGGGTCAAGCTAATATTTGAGGTATAGTGACTCTTTTATCAAAAATAGCAATAAATTGTTCAAAAAAAATGGACCAGTGTCGAATAGGCATGGTCCATTTTTTGTTGTCTTCCTTAAACCAAGAAAAACGCATTTTTGTAATGCTATATCAATAGGAAAAACTATTTTTTCGGGCATTAGTAAAAATAGTAGACTACTTCATACTACTCTTATGAAGCAGTCTTTTTTATATTGTATAGAGAAAATCAAGTTGTTTTTGTGTTATACTAGTAGGGGTTCTTCGCATCAGCCAGTTCCTCAGTCCTTGTCCTATTGATACATGTGCCATTTTACCAATTTGTGAAGATTGCTTCACAATTCTGTCAACTCTTATTTTTCTAACTGATTGGAAGTTTAAGAATGCCTGTTGAATATTGTTATTTTCTTTTATTACAGCTTTCGCTAAAAAGTAAGCATCTTCTATAGCTTGACAAGCACCCTGACCCATATTTGGAGTCATAGCATGAGCTGCATCGCCAATTAAGCATATATTCTTTTTACACCAACGTGCAATAGGGGCAAAATCATGAATGTCATTTCGTAGAATTGCAGATGCTGACGTAGACTCAAGTACGGTATGTATCAAAGGGTGAAAATCTTTAAAGGCATGAATTAACGCCAATTGATCAGATTTACTTTCTTGAATTTGCCATTGACTATCGGATATGACTGCAAACCAATATAGTTTTTGATCTCCTATGGGGATAAGGCCAAATCTTCTTTGATTACCCCAACTTTCAATAGCCTTATTTAGGTGTGGAAAATTAGAAGGAAGAACGGTAATGCCTCTCCAACAGTATTGTTTTGCTGACCTCATTTTTACTGGTGGAAATGTAGCCTCTCTTAATTTAGAATGGATGCCATCTGCACCAATAAAAAAATCTGCTTTTCGAGACTGACCATTTGCAAAGTGAGCTATTGAACTATCAGAATCCTGTTCTAGGTGCGCTAATTGATATCCTAGTTTGAGTTGACCCTCATTTAATCGATCTACTAAGATCTGATGGAGCTTTGCCCTGTGTATAGCTGTACCATAAAAACCGAAACGCTTCTTAGTATTTTCTTGGAAAACAGTTTGTAAAGCTTTGAGTCGATGATTGGTAATCTCAAAGCATTTTAATTCATTTCCTGCCTGTATTACTTCTTGCGCTAAATTCAAACGATTGAGAACTTGCATTGCATTAGTACCCAAAACAAGGCCCGCTCCAACAGCCTTCAGTATGGGGGTCGTTTCATAGACCTTCGCTTCAATATTCACTTGATTAAATGCATGTGCACAGGCCAAACCAGCTATACCGCCTCCGATAATGATTCCATTCATGGGAAATTTATTTAGAATGTTTTATTTTTAGGTCAAATATACTAATATAACACAATTAGGTCAAGTTTGCTAAAATGAAAAAAAAGACAAAAAATAAAATCTTAGATACATCTTTGAGCTTGTTTAATGAGCGAGGCATGAGTAATGTGACTTTACGTCAAATTGCAAAGGAGATGAAAATCAGTCAGGGAAACTTGAACTACCACTTTCGTAAGAGGTCCGATATCATCAACGCACTATACCAGCAGCTAGTGGAAAAGATAAATCTTGTATTTAAGCAAATGGAAGATGTCAAAAGCGGTATAGGTCAAATGATGTTATCTGCTGAAAAGACTTTTCGACTACTACAAGATTATCGGTTTATTCTAACTGACTTTGTACATATTATGCGAGAAGAGGCAGAGATCAAGGCACATTTTATAGCATTACGAAACTTTAGGAATGATCAGTTTCAGCGTATCTTTCAACATATGTTAGAGCGTGGAAATATGATTCCAGAGGCGTATCCAGGGCAGTGGAAAAGTTTGATCTTACGTATTAATCTTTTAGGAGACTTTTGGATTTCCTCTGCTGAAATATTAGACAACGAGCTGGATAAAGAAGAGCAATTCCAAAAATACTACTCAGCTATAATGGAAGAATTGTATCCATATATGAGTCCAAAAGCACAGCGAGCCTTACTTAATGATTTCGGAATACAATTTTAAATATAAGTAATGTACCTGCCAATGATAGGGTTACGATATTGGCTAAAATGATTGGAAGGTCATCAATTAAGAATCCATAAATCAACCATAGAATTACACCTAGTGTAAACATTAAAAACATTCCCAAGGATAAATCATCTGCTGATTTTGTTTTCCAAGTCCTGTATACCTGAGGCACAAATGAAAGGGTGGTCAAAACTCCAGCTATTAATCCAATCCATTCAATATTCATTCGTTTTTGTGCAAAGGAAAGAAATTCAGATGAACTTTACTTATCCTTTCAGTAAGTTTTATGTAAGCTTGATATTTAAACTAAGTCATCTTGATGCATATCATTATTCTCTATTTCGACTAACTTTTGCTCTAGGTTTTCTCCTAATAGATGAATATCTGATAACTCATACATGACTAAAGATACGGCTACTGCAATTAAAATAGGTGATAAAACTGGCCCAACAATAGGAATGTAAAAAGCTAATCTTAAAAATAATCCTGCTGCCAAGGCTACACCAATATAATTACGAGCATAGCGGAAACTATCTTTGATGCTCATTCCAAATTGCTCATGATAATTATCAAGAATAGGTATCCCCATATAATAACAGGCAACCCCAAAGGTAAGTACAGGTTGAATAACTTCTAGTGGGCTGTATATACCTACAGCAAATTTGATGATGACGGTTGCAATAGTTTCCATAACAAATGCCCAAAGGACTACCTTAAGCATTCGAATTTGTGCTTTAAGAAAGGTATTAAAACTGGTATCGCTTTCTGATTTATTAAGAATCTGAAGCGTTTTTCGACTTACGTGAAATATGAAAACTTCCAAAAGGAATAGCATACCATAACGCATTCCGCCAGAGAATAGTAAGTCATAACCCTCTGTTGCAAAGTCTTGCATCATGAATGCCATATTACTTGCTACAGTTAGTGGATCTTGTGGTTCCGAACTAATATAGTCAAAGAGAATATCGATAAATTTTAATCCAAGGATAGCAGCTATGATCATTAAAAATTTTGAAGCCCAACCATATTGAGTGAGGCCCTTCCAAAGTTTATTTTCTTTAAAAAAGTCTATGGCACTTGGAATGGTTAATAATGTAAAGAAAAATTGTCTGTAAGATGCTCTAATCTTATCAACTAGCATTTTGTCGGGATTTTCTAAGTGACACCTTGATGGTTCTTTTTATAGTATGGCAATTACAAACTTAAGAAAAATCAAAATATCTTGCTTTAGTTTATCGACGAATGTAAAATTTAGAAGAATAAATAGATAGTCAGATTCTAAAAGGTTTGACTCTAATTCATGTCTATAATCCAAAAAGGTTATGGTTATCAATTTGGACAACGAAGAAAAATCTTCAATATTCTTTTGAGCTAATTAAGCTACAACAATTGTATAAAGTATTTGCAAATTTATATACGAACTTAAGTAGTTAGGCTGACAGGCTTATCATCCCTTCAAAAATCATGCGTAACTTTCGTGTCGTCTGTTTCTTATAATTTTCGAAGGGACCATTTTATCATACAAGCAATTTTGACTAGCCGCTTATAGCGATCAGTATGTTAAATCTCACATAAAGTCAACTTTCCCTGAGCCAAGATTGTAGTAAGCTGGTACAATTTTTAGATCTCCATCACTCACTGCATTAGCAATGATTGGGGAACGATCACTCAATTCCTGAGCTGTTAATTCTGCATTTTTCTTTACGACATCATTGATGCTACCACTTTCTGTTGCATCAATTGCAGGCGTAATATGTGCTAAAAGAATATTCAAATTATAACCTGCATTACCACCATCGATAGCTGCGGTTACAGCGCCACAGCTCTCATGACCAAGTACTACAATTAGTTTAGTGCCTAGATGTGCGACGGCATATTCAATACTGGCAATAGATTCTGTATTGGCTACATTACCAGCAACACGAATGACAAAGATTTCACCTAATCCAGTATCAAATGCAAGCTCTGGTACGACACGAGAATCTGCACAACTTAAGATAATTGCATAAGGATGCTGGCCTGCAGTAAGTTCATCACGACGTGCAGCATTTTGTAATTTGCCATTTAGCTTATCTGCAACGAAATTGTCATTACCCTTTTCTAAGCGTTGAAGGGCTTGTTTCCAAGTTAATTGATTCATACGGTATTGTGTTTTGAAAAATAAGTACTATTCTATTTTCTATACTTGAATAAATATAGTTTTGTTTAGAAAATACAGCAAAAGTTAAAGAAAATACTATAGATCCTTCGTAATAGTGAAATGAAATTCGCTACCGATACCTTCTATGGACTCAACCCAGATACGACCCTTGTGTTGTTCGACAATTTTTTTACAAACAGATAATCCTATGCCAGTTCCTTGTTGATTATCTAGGGGATGATGTTTATAAAAAAGCGCAAAAATATTGTCCTTCATTTCTGTAGAAATACCAATTCCATTATCCTTGACGACGAACTCCCATTCCATAGGATTATCTTTAGCTGAGATCTGAATTTCTGGAGCTACACCTTCTTTATTATATTTAAGTGCATTCTGGATGAGATTCTGGTAAAGTTGCTGCAGTTTAAATGGATCAGCTAATATTTTATAACCTAGGTTTTCGTAGGAGATACTAGCTTTTTTTTCTCGAATTAAGCTTTCAAGAGCGTTAACTGTCTTTTCAATAATTCGAATAGGTTGAATTGGTAAAATTTCGAGTGCTTGATTATTTACTTTTCCGTAAGTTAGTAAGCCATCAATAAATCTGGACATATTATCAGCTGCTATCAATATTTGGTTTAGGAATTGTTCTTCCTTATGATTTAACTTTTCGTTTGCTTTACGCTGTAGCAATTGAGCAAAGCTTGTCATGGTTCGTAATGGTGATTTTAAATCGTGCGCAACAATGAAAGCAAATTTTTCCAATTCTTTATTCGATTCAATATATTTCTTGAGTTCACGATTTTTCTTTCGCAGTGCAGCTACTTTTTTTTGAATGATGCTTTCTTTCTTTTTTGTATCTGAGAGATCTTTTACAATCATTACGAAAAGATGACTCTGATGAGGCAGTTGAACTAAAGTTGTTTCAACTGGAATTTCAGATTCATCCTGTTTGACAAAGAGGCATTCTGTTTTATCTTTTCCTTTCATTTGTACTTTTGAAAGCATGCTATCTGGGCGATCACTCCAGAATGTTTTATAGTGAGTACATGACTTTGAAAAGATATTATGAAAATTAGCTAAGAAAGGTTCTTTGGATTCGAACTGTAGTAAATCTAGGATTTTGTCATTGCAGTTAATGGGTGCTTTTTTATTGAGATCATAAATAATGATGCCATCAAACGCACTTTCAAAAATAGTCCGGTATCGCTCTTCGCTTTCTTCCAGTTGATGTTTGGCCGTTTCTTGTTCTGTAATATTTTCAATAAACATTAAATATAGAGGTGCATCTGAAAATCCAAACTTGCTGAAGTTGATGTTAGCCCAGAAATATTTTCCTTTAGTAGATTTAACCTCCGTTTTAAATTGAACGGAATTGCTCTTACCTGCTATTACTTGATCACTCAAACTAGCTAGGGCATCTGAATCTATCCTACTTGAGATAAGATGGTGCCATTCAATGAATTGGAGTTCATGAACATCGCACTCCATTAAAGCCAAAAGTTCAGCATTGGCATTCACAAATCGTCCTCTTTCAAAATCAAAAACTGCAATACCTAATGGCGAACTATCAAATAAGGTATTGAAGCGATTATTACTAATTTTTAAAACTTCAAGCTGTTTTTTGACTTGCTCCGTAATATCAGCAGCAATAATTAGGATATCACTTTGGAGGGAGTGATTATGAGATTGAGATTTGAAAGTAAAGTTAAACCAACGTTCTTTTTGCTCATGGTCTATGATGAGGACATTATTTTGGGTAAAAGTTATTTTATTTCGGTAGTTATCGCTCTGTTTATATGCATGTAAAATTTCTTGCAGTTGAGGACTAAATTTCCCAATAGGCTTTCCTTGGAAATAATGATAAGAAACATTAAGAAAATGTTGAGCTGCTTGATTGAGTAGTAATATATTTCCACTACTATTAACAAAAAGGATAAGGTTAGGATTATTGTTGACTATATTTTGAAGTAGTTCATCATTATTCTGAACATAGGCAAGTAGTTTTAGGTTATGTTGTCGATAAATCCAAAAAGCCCATCCCAAAATGAGAAAAGTTAGAACAAAATAAATTTTGTTTAATAAATCTCCATTATTTCCTACAGATGGAGGGGTATAAGTTGTGTAGTAGATTAAATAAAAGATTGCTGAGCTAGTCAGCACAATGAGATAAAAGAAAAGAATTCTTCTCCTGTAAAGACCTATAACAAAGAATATAAATAAAAATAAATAGCCAAAAGGAAGAGAACTATCTTGGCCAATAAAAAGTGGTTTTAGTGTAAAGAAAAGGATAAAAAAGCTTCCCGTCAGTTGTATACTTCCTTCCTGATTGTCTTTGTACGCATTTAAGTAGAAACTATACGAAAGCAACAGTAATCCCATCACTAAGAAATATACTGCGAATGGACTTTTACTTGAAATAGCATTAACTAGGTGTATGCTTACATACACCATACCCAATGGATTCAGGCCATTGAATAAATTTCGGGATAAGCTTTTCCGAATGCCGTAATGCTGATCATAATAATAAGAAAACTCCATAGAATAATTTCACGCCAAAAACTAGGTATTTCATTTCAATGATACGGGTAACAAGTGACTAGGTTGGAAGGAAATCTATACTGATAATTGTAGAAGAGTACATTGTATTTTGAAAGTTTAGTATCAACTTAAAAATTAAATATGTTCTCTGTCAATTATCAAGGGAGCATTTGTTATCGTAAATTCTAATTTACAATTATTTTTCAACAATTGAAAGGGGCATGTTAACTTGTACTATTTTTAAAATCAAAATGGAAACATTTCAAACTAATGAGTCCTTTTTCAGGAGAATCAATAGTTTATATTTCTGTTAAATATTCGTGAACAAACTTTACAGCCATTGCACCTTCACCTACTGCAGCTGCGACTCTATTCATAGCTCCTGAACGTACATCGCCTGCAGCAAAAATGCCCGGTTCACATGTTTCTAAATAAAATGGATCACGATCCTTTTTCCATATTTTAGCAAATTCATCATATTGATAAAGTTCTTTACCCGTCTCAATAAAGCCCCTTGGGTTTCTAATAATATGATTTTCTAGCCACTGCGTAAATGGTCGAGCACCTATAAATATAAATAAAGCATCTGCATTCACTTTAAAGCTGGTATGATCGACCATGTTCTCGATTGTCAAACACTCTAAGTGGCTATCTCCTTCTGCCTCTAATACTTGCCTTCTGCCGTGGACTTCAATATTATCTATGGCATTTATTTGATCGATTAAATACGAAGACATGCTAGAACTGAGGTCAGACTTTCGGATAAGTATATTTACTTTTTGTGCAAAGTTAGATAGATATACTGCTCCTTGTCCTGCTGAATTTCCTCCTCCAACAACATATACTTCCTTATTTTTGCACCCATTTGCTTCTGTAGTGGCTGCACCATAATATACACCAGCACCCGTGAAGCCATCCACTCCTTTTGCAGGGAGTTTTCTGTAGTCTACTCCTGTGGTAATAATAACACTTTTGGCATGGATTTGAGTGTCATTTCCCAAGGTAATGACTTTAGAATTCCCTTCTGTTGCAATATGTTTAACTTCTTGAGGAGATAAAAATTCAATGCCAAATTTCTCGGCCTGTGTAATAGCACGTCTTGTCAGGTCAGCACCGCTAAGGCCTCTTGGAAAGCCAAGATAGTTTTCAATTCTGGAACTTGTTCCAGCTTGTCCACCAGGTGCTCTTTTTTCGATAAGTAAGGTTTTTAGGCCTTCGGATCCTCCATATACAGCCGCTGCTAGGCCAGCAGGGCCGGCCCCAATAATCGCTAAATCATATAGATCAGACTTTGCACTTGGGTTGAGACCTACTCGTTGGGCGAGTTCTTGAATATTGGGTTGAACCAAATAAGTTCCATCTTCAAAAAATACAGCAGGAAGCTCTTTAGGCGCTATCTGATGCAAGACTAATAATTCTTTTGCCTTTGGATTACTTTCAATATCTAACCATAAGTATGGCCTTAAATTTCCTGCCAAGAAATCTTTCAGGTCATGTGATTTGGGAGCATATTGATATCCAACTACTTTGATTCCTCTAAAGGCTGGTTTGTATTCTACTAACCAGTCATCAAGAAGGTCATTTAGAACTGGATAAAGCTTTTCAGTTGGCGGATCCCAAGGTTTCATTAAGTAATAATCCAACTGGACGTCATTAATCGCTTTAATAGCCGCTGAAGTATCTGAATAAGCTGTAAGGAGTACTCTTTTCGCTTTTGGAAAAACTTCTTTTGCTTTCTCCAGAAAATCGACGCCAGCCATCTCGGGCATTCTCTGGTCAGAGAGAAACAGAGCTATGGTCTCTCCTCGTTTTTTTAATTCTACCAATGCCGCTAAAGCTTCATTTGCTGACGCTGTCGAGATGATGCGGTATTCTTTCTTATATTCTGTTCTAAGATCACGTTTTAACGATCTAAGTACCTGAGGATCATCATCAACAGAAAAAATAATTGGTTTTTTATCTTCAGCCATCTTTAAATTCCTAAAAGGGTAAAAAAAAAGTTATTTATGCACTTGGAAAACACAACTTAAAAGTTGTTTTTCCAGGTTTGGAATCTAGCGTAATATCTGCATCGTGTCTTTCAATGATCTTTTTAACGATATCTAGTCCCATTCCTGTTCCTTCTCCCATTCCTTTTGTAGTGAAGAAAGGTTCAAAAATACGAGTCTGTATATCCTCTGGAATACCAGTGCCATTATCTGTAATTTCTACACATACAAAGTGCCTATCAGCATAAGATTTGAAATGTAAATGGCCATTTTGTTCCATAGCATCAATCGCATTGACAATGAGGTTGGTCCAAACTTGATTCAATTCTCCTGCGTAAGCATTTACTTTTGGTAAATCATACTTAAAATCCTTAGATACTTGTATATTTTTCTTTTTAAACTCATGTTTCAGCATCATTCCTGTGCTTTTAATACCTTCATGTATATCTATCGCTTCCATGATTGCCGCTCTATCCATATGTGAGTAAGACTTTACAGAACCAATGAGGCTAGAGATTCTATTAGAAGCTTCTTGAATTTCTTCTACTAATTTTTCTAGACTCAAGGTACTTTCAATCCATCTTAAAAGTGAATCAATATGTTTGTTTTCAGCAATTTCTTTAATTCTTTCTAAATCCTCTTCTTTAAAGTCAAAATCCACCAAGGTTTCCGCTATATCTTCGCTATTATCAATATCATAATCTTCCAACCAATCGCTAAGGTCATCAAGTCTTTCCTCTCTTTCCATTAGAGAAAGGTCCAAGTCATTGCCTTTAGATATTTTAGAAAATAGAATTTCATTGACTTGATCTGTTTGATCAGGAGTGATACGCATAGTAATAACACTCTTAAATTTTTCAGGGGAGGTATGTATCCTTTTATACAATTCTTCAGAACTGCGCACCATAGCTGAGGCTGGATTATTGAGTTCGTGAGCCAATCCTGCTGATAGCTTACCTAAAGCCATTAGTTTTTCATCTTGGAAGCGTAGTTGGGTAAAGTTTCTTACTCTGCTTGTCATAACACTTACAAGAGCTTGTGTGAGTTCGTAGCTAATGTTTACCATTTCTACAAAAAAGTCTTTGTGTAAGCGAAGAAAGTAACAATCACTGATAGCTTGTCCAAAGCCTTTAGAACTTTTCATTCTGGAAAAGGGTAATAAACCAGTGATATTTCCAGATCGCCAAACACCAAGCTCTTTCCATTTTCCACCTCTATTTATTTTTACACTATATTCGCCTTTCACTAAAATAAGCATATGTGTAATTGCATTATCTGGCTCGAATATATATTCTCCTGCTTCAAAAAGGCAATATTCACTTTTTTTAATGAGCCATTCTAAGGTTGAAGAAGGAATATCAGCAAGTATTTCACTAGCTTGAAGTTGCTGAAGTAATTCCGGGGTCTTGGGTATATTTTTCATGATAAGTAGTTCAGCTGAGTTATAAAAAAGCTTTTCAGTTTCACTAATATAAAATTGATTACTAGTGGATTATGCTTATTATAGAAGTTGTGGGATCACCGTATTAAGGCTTTAATTTGTTAAGCATCGGTCGGTGAATTTGTCCTTTGAGTCGAAATAATCAGAAATTTGCTTTGTATTAAGCAAAGATGGTTTTCGAACATTTATAGGTCTGACTGTTAATAAGACGAATAAAATCGAATTTATGTGTCATTAAAAGGTTTTGGGTAAAGTGGTTTATCGCTTGCAAAAAATAAGGACATTATTTAAATATTGTAAATCATCTAGTCAGTATTCAATAGTCCCTTATGGAAATAAGGTTACAATAAAAATACAGATTTAAATGCTATTAAGTTGACATTTTTAAGCATAAAATAATATTATCATTGTAGCAAGCTGTAGCTTACTACTGAATTTTTTCAAAATAATCAATATGAGCCACTCTTAAGAATTAGGAACGATCCGGATCAATGAGCTTATCGTAAAAATGGCTGTTATAGTATCTAGGGAGATATTGATCATATCAATCTATTTTACTGTAGATACCATTTTTTAGGAACACAAGGAATTGCAGCTATAACTATGGTGATGCTAATTACTTTTTTATCTTTTCTTCAGATATGGCTATCAGGCTTTTTTCGTATCCAGAGTATTGGGAAGTGAAAAGCTAGAAAAGGTTAGATTTACTTATGGCAATTTGATAATCTTATCCTTATGGATAATTAATTATGGTGGTTATATCAGATAATATTTTTGATATCAAAATACTTCTTGCGATTGGAGGACAAGAAAATATTCTTGAATCTGCATAGTCTAATTTATGTATTTTATTTCATGGCATTCCATTTTTAGGTTGGGCGATGATGTCAAATAATATCATATGGAGGGAAGGAGAGGAGTCACTTCAAGCGATAGGTAAAGAGATACCTACATTATTTTTGACTCTCACTAAACAGGGTTTTTTCTTTGATTCCTTTAGTACTTATTCTTCCTCATTCCTTTGATTTGGCTGGTATTTGGTATATGTATCCGCTAGCGGATGTTTTGGCTGCATCACTTACTAACTTGTATTTGAACAAGGAAATGAAAAATACCTTAGACATTTATTTGAAGCGCCTGTCTGTAAGGTGGTGGTATCTATGGGTGAGGCATAAAAAGTGATCAATTAACTTTAAAAATTAGGTGAACCCATGAAGGGTTCACCCTTTCCTAGCAATGAATTGTTTCGGCCATGATTAGCTTAGCTGTAGAACATTCATCCAAGGCTTACCGAAACCATGCTAGGTTTCGATTAGTTATCGAATAAGTACAAACTCATTGACAACTACTTGAGGTAAATATCTTTTAATTCCATTTTTATCCTCAAAATGATTGTATGTGAGTTTACCTCTGATAGCTACTTCTTTTCCTTTTTTGAGTAAATTTTCCATAATTTGGGCTGTTTTTCCCCATGCTATGCAATTATGCCAAGAAGTAGAACTTTGTTTTTCTCCTTTTGCATCTCTGTAATATTCATTTGTGGCTACAGAAACCTTTGCTAAAGTTTTTCCACTTGTTAAGTGTATAATTTCAGGATCTTTTCCCAATCTTCCAATTAATTGAATGTTATTTTTTAAACTGTTCATTTTTGTCAAAATTAAAATCAATTTTATAAATAATAAAAAAATCAATGCAAAACATCTTAAATAACACTGGCCAGTAAAATAGTTTTGCTTCATTTATAGCTATGTTTACAAATTTGAGAAGTTTAAAATAGATAGTCGTTTTTTAAACGTTTACTTACGTTTGTAAACGTTTATCCTTGCTTTTGCTGAAAAAAACCGATTAATAGTATTGTTTATTAGTAATGTGTGTTTGATTTTATTTTTTTTGGTAAAAGATTGGCTTAAAGAGGATTATATATTTTTTAGAAATAAATTAATTTATTTTTTCTTTTTTACTATGTCACATCTATTTTAAAAAATCGATATTTTTATTGGTTTCTATTTTTATTTTTAAACTTTCAAAACAAAAGCTTATACCAAAATTTAATCCTTTGGTTGATAGCTGAAGCATCCCGAAAATGTCGAATCATTCTTTAGGTGAATATTGGTTATTAAGGCATCTTTCTGCAATATTCCTTTACAAAAAGGATCATATGACAGAGAAGGACCGTATGATTGTACGGAATCTTTGGTTTGGGTTTGGGCTCAGTTTTGTAGGTTTTATTTTAAGTTTAGCTTATGCGAGTGTAGCTCTATTCATCATTGGAGCAATCAATTTTACATTTTCTGTGATCTGTTTGATGATCCTATTCAGAGGTAGGTTTTACCAAGCATTTGAGCTTCAACTCATATATTTTACTTTACTTACCTTAATCGCTCCTTTTTTTTCGGGTTGGTCCTATGCTGGTCCAGTTATTATTATGAGCTTTTTTGCTTCAATGCTTTTCATTTTTGATAATCATTCTTTTCGAATAAAAATATATACCTACTTTTTTCTTGTGGTTTTAGGTTTGTATTTAACCTTTCCTCTATTGATTACTTTTCCAATTTATTCATGGCAAAGGGCTATTGATTATATAGCTATACTAATTGGATATAGTATTACGCTATCGTCTCTGATGAGCTATCGAAAATATAACAGGGAGGCCAAAAAGGAAATTTATGAAAGCCATGGAATTTTGAATTCTCTTTTAAGAAGTACGAATGATCCAATTTGGGCTTTCGGTGCTAATGGTGATTTAATTGCATGTAATAAAGCTGCAAAAGATAATTTTCTTAGATGTTTTAGAATAGTCGTAAAAGTAGGAGACAAGCTTTTTGAAAAATTAAATGGGGATGTGTTTGAGGAGTATCGATATTATTTTGAAGAGAGTTTAAAGGGGAAGATCTTTGAGATAGAATCTCAAATTGAAGTGGGCGGGAAAATAGAGTATTTTAAATCAAGGTTTGCACCTATTATATCTAGAGAGGAGGAAATAATTGGTGTTTCAGTTTTTTCAAAGAATATAACAAAAGTTCAAGAGGCTTATAATGCATTGGAAGAAAGTGAAAGTAAATATAGGCTGATCGCACAAAATACGACTGATATCATTGCGCTACATAACACAGATGGTTCTTTCTATTTTGTCTCTCCTATTTGTGAGCAGGTTACAGGCTTTACGCCTGATGATTTAGTAGGTAAGCACCCCAGTCAATTTTTGCATCCTGATGATCAGTATAGTGCTATAGATATTTTTAATAATGTATTGGAGTATGGAGGCGTGATAAGAGTGACATTTAGGTTTAAAACAAAAAAAGACGATTGGGTTTGGTTAGAGTCTGCCATGGGGAGGGTGACTGATGCATCTGGAGCAATTAAATATATCCAAATTACCTCTAGAAATGTTACAAAAACGATCCAAATTCAGCATATTATGGAACAAAGGAATCAAATTATAAATAAGTTGATTCATTTGCAGCCAGTTGTATACTATCGCTTTAAAAAAGACGGAGAAATTTTGGAGTCTGTGGGACAAGGACTTGGTAAATTAGGATTGAAAAAAAATCAACTAGTTGGACAAAATATATTTAAACTCTATACAAAATATCCAGAAGTAATTCGTTCTCATAGAAAAGTGTTGACTTCTTTGTTCGTCTCTTATAATACTGCCATAGAAGTATCTCCTGATGAATTTATTTATTACGACACAAAATTATCTTATGATCCTGTCTTGGGCGAGGGGGCTGGACTTTCCTTCGATATCTCCGAACAGAGGGAAGTATTGAATCAACTGAAAGAAAGTGAAGCCCGATTTAGAAAGTTTTTTGAGTACAGCCCATTTGGTGTAGCTATTAGAGATTTAAAAACGGGCAAATTCGTCGCTGTTAATGATAAAATGGTTAAGATGACTGGTTATTCTAGACCAGAGATCATCGGTACTTTTAGAGAAGGAATGACCGCTTGGGAGGATGTGAAAAATTATAATGAACAACTGGATAGTTTGATCAAAGGAGAATTAGAGAGCTTTCAGAATCAAAAACTTTTCCTACGTAAGGATGGCTCTTCTTTTTGGGGACGCGTTCATCGAACGTCGTTCACTATTGAAGGCCGCCATTATATTGTAGGGTTTTTAGAAAACATAGACGAGGAATTAGAAGCAAAGCAGCTGCTAGTAGAGAGTGAAAAGCAATACCGATTACTCTTTGAAAATGCATTTGATGGATTAATTATTTTTGATAAAGATGCATCAAGACCTATAGAGTGCAACAGCCGAACACTTCAGTACTTTAAATTTGAATCAAAAGAAGCCTTATTGAATACTTCTGCTCTTGATTTGAGTTTGCCTACCCAGCCAAATGGTCAATCTTCTAGTATACTCATAAAACAATATATCCAAGAAGCATTAACTAAGGGAGAAACGAATTATGAGTGGCAGTATTATCTTAAGGACGGCACCATTCTTTACACAGAGGTATCTATCTTAGAAATTCAGTTATCTAGTCAAAGGCGTTTTATTGGTATATTTAAAGATATTACAGAAAAGAAAAGGCATGAAAGATTGTTAGAAAGCCAAATGGTAGAGTTGAACGAAAAAAATACCAAGTTGCAAGAGTATATTGATTCCAACATGCAGCTTGAGAATTTTGCCTATATGGCCTCTCACGATATGAAAGCTCCTCTACGTACTATCATTAGTTTCTCCCAATTATTACAGAGAAGGACAAAGGGTAAACTTGGTTCAAAAGAAATGGACTATCTGAGGTTTATCATTAAAGCCACAAAAAGTTTGTATAGTTTGATTAATGGCTTGCTCACTTTTTCTAAGGTAGACGCTAGTAAGGCTTTTATTGAGGAAATTAATTTAAGAGAGTTAGTTCATAATTCATTAAAAGAGTTACATACGACTATTGAAGAAAAAGAAGCTTTAGTGTACGTTAAAAATTTGCCAGAGAGGCTGCATTGTGATAAAGTTCAAATGAAGCAACTAATCCAAAACTTGATTAGTAATGCCCTAAAATTTTCTAGAGCAGATGTTCGACCAGAAGTGCTTATTGAAGGCAAAGATTTGGGCGAGAGCTGGGAAATTAAAATTGAAGATAATGGTATAGGTATTGACCCTAAATATCATGACCGAATCTTCCTACTCTTCCGAAGATTACATACCAATGATGAAATAGAGGGAACTGGCATTGGCCTTGCATTATGTAAAAAAATTATTGATCAGCATAATGGCTCTATTCAATTGGAGTCTAATGTTGGAAACGGTACAAGTTTCTATATACAACTGCCCAAATACCAGCTATCTGACATTAGAGAAATTGTCTAAAAGCGCCTTACTAATTATATCCTCATTCCATTTATACTTTAATAAATATATTCCGCTTGTATAGTGCAAGTGATATCAGCCAGAGTAGCAGTACATTGGTCAATGCATAAGCCAAAGAAGCATTATAATCGGATAAAATAGACTGATAGCAGTTTTCATATACCCATGACTGCGCTGTCATCAGCTCACCTGCCGAATCTCGCCATCTAATGTAATACATGAGCTTGGCGAAGATCCCAGATAGAATGTAAACGAATAAAGCATTCATTCCGTACACTACGAATGGATATGTCCAACGCTTGTATTGAAGAATATCGACCAACCAATATATGACACCGAGGAACAACATCGCCACACCACTAGTATAAAGAACATATGAACTGGTCCATATTTTTTTATTGATGGGAAATGTCATATCCCAAATAAGCCCTAGTGCAACTAAAATACTGCCTACTGCTAAAATACCACTAACCGTTTCATAAGCTCCTTTTTTGGCTTTAAGCCAAAGACCTACCAAAGCTCCACTAATACCTGTTACAATAGCGGTAAGTGTACTTAATAAGCCTTCGGGATCCCATGTTTTTGATTGTGACCATAAATGACCATCTAATAGCGTTCGATCTAACCAAGCACCTAGATTAGTTGCTGCTTCCAAGTTCGGCGCGATACCTCCAGGAACAGGCACTACAGTCATCAAGGCCCAATAAGCAAGTAATAAACCAATTGCAGTATACCACAATCCTTTCCAGTCCAATTCCAAAAAAAGTAAGGCAACAACAGCATAAACAATAGCAATTCGTTGTAAAACACCTGGAATACGAAGAGAAGAAAAATCATATAAAAAGAAGCCTAAAATGATCATTGTGCCAGAGATAGCATATATCCCCCATTTTAAAATCTCTTTTCGTGGATGCCCATCCGAAAGGGTTGCCTTATAAAATATGCTCAGCATTAATGATGCTAGCAAAATATAATGTGCATAATGTAAAGGGTTTAAGTTTGGGTACCATTCCTCGAAGCCAAAACGTGGAAATGCAGCTAAAAAAAGGCCTAAACCAAATATGCTTAGACTTCTACGACCTATTTTTTTACGCAAACTAGCCTTATTATCGCCTCTTTCTTTCCGCTTATTTAGCGAAAGCGTAATAGAAACACCTACAATAAATAAAAAAAATGGAAATACCCAGTCGGTAGGGGTGCACCCATGCCATTCTGCATGAAGCAAAGGAGGGTAAACCGTAGACCAAGATCCAGGATTGTTCACTAATATCATGCCTGCAATGGTAATTCCTCGGAATACATCTAGGGATAATAATCGCTGAGAAGTCTGCATAAAAGAAAGTTTGTTTTCGTTTTGTGATTCTAAAATAACAATTTATTTATTCTGAAGCCTTGGCATATGCAACATTCATAGAATCGTCTTGTCTATAAGACCATATAATTAATTAATTCTCAAAAAATCAAAACATAATAAAATGAAACATCTGACTTCAGCCCTTTTAGTTTTTGTAATAATTCTTACCTTCTCCTGTGCGCAAAAGAAAGATAAAGTCCGAGTAAGTGGTGCAATGGTAACCAAAGATATTAATGTAAGCAATTTCCACTCTATTGGAATGAATGTTGGAGCTAAAGTATTCATTACTCAAGGAGACTTTAAAGTGAGCGCTAAGGGGAAAAGTGACTTGATTGATTTGATTGAAACAGATGTTCGAAAAGGTAGTTGGAATATTGAATTTTCAAAGCGAGTAAGCAATTATGAGGGCAAACTAGAGATTTATATTAGTATGCCAGATGTGAAAGGTATTTCTATTGCTGGCTCTGGTGATATTATTGGTAAAAGTAATTTTGATGGATTGGGTAATACTAGTTTCAATATCAATGGTTCTGGTAGTATTTCATTCTCTGGTTCTGCTGATAAGGTAAAAATTAGTATTGCGGGTAGTGGTGATATGGATTTGGTGAATTTGAAAGCCAAAGATGTAAAAGTCAGTATTGCAGGAAGTGGTGATGCTAACGTACATGCTAGCGAAAATCTTAAAGTTAGTATTGCAGGAAGTGGTGACGTAAGTTATAAAGGCTCCCCTAGAGTGAAATCAAGCATAGCTGGAAGTGGCGATATAAATAGTATTTAAGATCATTGGTCCACTTACTGATAAGTATCTGGTATAGTGTAAGTTGATTAGTTAGCTTACACTATATTTTAGCTACCCAGCTCCAACTGGTTTTTTACAAGATGGAAGTAAGCTCCTTTTTTGCCAACTAATTCCTGATGAGTACCTTGCTCAACCAGCTCTCCTTTTTCTAGCACTACGATTTGATCAGCATTTTTCACAGTGCTTAGGCGATGGGCAACTACAATTACGGTCCTATTATCAAAGAACTGCTGCATATTTTCAACGATAATGCGCTCATTATTTGCGTCAAGCGCATTCGTCGCCTCATCAAAAAATAAAAAATCAGGATTTTTGTACACTGCTCTAGCAATGAGTACACGCTGTTTCTGCCCTTGGCTTAATCCATTACCCATTGCACCAAGCTTCGTATTATACCCTAGTGGCAGTTGATTGATATACTCTAGTAGGTTCGCAGTACGAACTGCTTTCACCAACTTTTCTCTGTCAACTATTTCTTCATTTCCTGCAATATTTCTAGCAATGGATTCAGAAAACAAAAATCCATCTTGCATCACTGCTCCGCATTTGCTTCGCCAAAGCTCATCACTAATATTTTGAAGATGAATCCCTCCTACTTTAATACTTCCTTGCTTGGCTTGATAAAAGCCTAAGAGCAATTTAATCAATGTCGTTTTGCCACTACCACTAGTGCCTACAATGGCGGTAAGCTTAGCATGCGGAATAGTAAGATTAATATTTTTTAAGGCATAAGGAGAGAGCTCATTATAGCGAAAGGAGAGTTGCTCTATATGAATATCTGATTGTTCTGGTAGTATATTTACATCTGTAGCACTAGCAGTATCTTCCTCTTTCATTTCATGAATCTCCCCCAATCTTTCCAAGCTGATTTGAGCATCCTGGGCAGTTCTTAAAAATTCAGAAAGTTGCTGAAGAGGAGCATTAAGCTGCCCAATAATAAATTGTATGGCCAACATTTCACCAAGGCTCAGATGACCTTGAATAACGGCGTGAGCAGCATAAAAAGTGATAAAAACATCTTTTATTTGAGCAATAAAATTAGCACCAATATCTTGCTTTTGACTGATAGACAATGCTTTCATGCTAACGCGAAATAAGCGGGATTGGATATTCATCCAAGCTTGTCTTTTTCTCATTTCGCTTTGTTGTAATTTTATTTCTTGCATTCCTTGAATCAGTTCAATCAGTAAACTTTGATTTTGGGATGCTTCTATGAACCGTCTTGTATCTACTCTTTTTCGAGCTTTTAAGAAAATAACTAACCAGCTTACATAAACTATACTGCTTATTGCAAATATGCCAAAAATTGTCCAACTGAATAAGGAGAGCACAAAACCAAGAATGAATAAATTAAAGATCGAAAAGATAAACTTTAAGGTACTTGCCGTAAGTAAGGTTTCAATTCTTTTGTGGTCAGCAATTCTTTGGAGTAGGTCACCAATCATTTTAGAATCAAAAAAACCGATAGGAAGACGCATTAGCTTTCGCAAAAAACCAGCAATCAAAGAAACATTAATACGGGTGCCAATATGTAGGAGAATCCAACTTTGAAGGAAATTAATAAATAAATAACCTATATAAAGAACTACTTGAGCTATTAAGACAAGAAATATAAAATCAATATCTCGATTGGCAATACCTGTATCAACAATAGCTTTTGTAAGAAATGGAAATAGGATTTGTAGTGCACTAGCAAAAACTAAACCGATTACTAGCTGACTGAGCAATGAACGAAAAGGCCTCAAATAAGCTAGCAGATAAGATAGCCCTTTTTTATTGCTCTTTTCTTCCTCTTGCTCATGAAATGCTGGGCTTGCTTCTAAGTACATCGCTACTCCCAACTTGCCATCACCTAGCCAATGCCTTTTAAACTTCTCGTGACTTAGTTTTTCTTTTCCTACGCCCGGATCTGCTATATAAACAGACTTTTTATCAATCTTATAAACAACTACAAAATGATTTTGATCCCAATGAACGATTACAGGTAATGGGAAATTATCTACCAAGCCCATTTCTTCCTCTGTATCTGCTTTAAACGGAACTTTGACTGGGTAGGGGGTCAGTCCAATAGACTCGGCTGCCTTTACAATACCCATCATCGAGACGCCCTCTCGATCCAAAAAACTCTTTTCTCTTAAAGTTTGTAAGCTGAAATGTTTGCCATAGTATTTGGCAATCATTCTTACACATGTTGGACCACAGTCCATCATATCCAGCTGTTTATAGAAAGGAAATCTTTTGGCCATTAAAAAACGTAAGGATTGTTGAATGACCAATTTACACTTTTCAAGAAGACTTGAAAAATCATTGAAAGGTTTTCTACTTTGACAAAATAATAAAGGGGAGTCAGAGTCTTCCTCTTTCATTAAGAACAACTAAACTTTTTATGTGAAATTCTCGTACTAAAGCAAGTTATGTGATAAGATTTTTCGTCCGAATTCGTTACATTTAAGGCTCAATTTTTTCTAACACTAAAGGATACCTACTTTGAAAAGCAAGAAATTCTGGAAACGAATTCTAATAGTACTAATTTTAGTTCCAACCTTAATAGTTGGAGGCCTAGTACAATATATTCGGAGCAACCAATCTGAAATTATTAAAGGGGAGATTGAAAAACTAAATAAAGAATACAAAGGACTTGTTCAGATTGAAGAGAGCGAATTTACTCTTTGGAGAAATTTCCCCTATATTTCTTTGAAGGTCAATGATGTCCAAATCTTTGAATCCAAGGAGGAAAATGCACCGGTCATCATAGATGTAAAGGATATCTATGTAGGTTTTAACTTATCCGATATTTTAGAGGGAAATTATGATGTTCAGTCTATAATAGTTGAAGATGGCCTTTTTAATATAGTGGTTCACGAGGATGGTTCTCTCAATCTCACAAATTCTTTAGCCATTGCAAATCTAGATACAACATCTACTGAAGCTGAAAGCTCAGCCACTAATTTCCATCTTGAAAGAATTCAACTGAACAACTTAAAGATCCACTCTATAGATTCAATTAATAAGACAGATACTGAAATGTTCGTGAATTCTGCTAAAGGAGGGTTTAGTCTGTCAGATAGTTTAATCATGGGGCATATTGATACAGATTTTGATTATGAACTGACGGAGATTGGGGGTAAGCCTATCGTCAATAAAAAGCATATTGAGATACATACTGATGTGGAATTTAATGAACAGACTGGCATTGTAGATATTCAACCTTCTGGCCTGATGATGGAAAATGGAGATTTCGAGTTAGAAGGCTTCGTGGATATGAAGAAGGCAGATCTTGATCTTACCTTTAAAGGGAAAAAGCCCAATTTCGATATGTTTATTGCCTTTGCTCCAGCGGATGTAATAAGTGTATTAGAGAAATATAAAAAT
>JAKVCU010000059.1:0-52161 GCA_022448955.1 Saprospiraceae bacterium | reverse complement strand
CCCGAGTTGATGGATCATTCAGCAATGGAAATATGCCTTCTATCAATGCTGACTTTGGTGTTGGAAAAGGCTTTTTGGAAAATACAGCTCAAGATAGGAAAATCGATAAAATGGGCTTTGTAGGTCATTTTACGAACGGGGTTAAAAGAAATGCAAGTACGATGGAGTTTTCTTTGACGGATATGACTGCCTCCCTAGGAAAGGGAGAATTTAAAGGCTCTGTAGTGGTAAATAATTTTGATTCTCCAGAAGTGGATATGCAAATAGATTCAGAGTTTGATCTTGATTTTATTGCAGACTTTTTTAATCTAGAGCAAGTACAGAGTGCCTCTGGGACTGTTACCCTAAAGATGAATTTTCATGATATCATAGATATTGAAAATCCTGAAATGGCACTTCAGAAGCTTAATCAGGCGTATTTTGCCGAATTGAAAGTAGAGAATTTAAGCTTGGACGCAAAAGAACTTCCCGCTCCTTTGGATACCCTAAATGCTTATCTAGTTATGAATGGGAAGGAAGCCGAGCTTAAACAATTTGATTTGATGATGGGGAATTCGGATCTTTCCGTTAGTGGTTTTCTATCCGATCTACCCTCTGTTGTTCATCACACGGATATACCAACAGAAGTCCATTTAGATATTTCCTCAAATTATCTGGATATTGAAGAATTAACAGGTTATCTAGTGGAAGATTCTACTCAGTCGGGCTTTGATGAGCAGGTAGAAAATCTCAGTTTAGGGCTATCTTTTGTGGCTTCTGCAAAAGACTTCACAGAGTCTATACATTTACCAAAGGGAGAGTTCTTTATCGATAGCTTATACGCTGATTTAAAGCATTACCCGCATAAGTTACACGATTTTCAAGCTGATATACTGATAGATAGCGCCGATTTAAGAATTGTCGATTTTACAGGTTTTATCGATGATAGTGATTTTCATTTGGATGGACTGATACACGATTATGCCTTTTGGATGCAGCCTGAACTTAATGGAGATGTAGATTTAGATATTAGTCTTACTTCGGATACCTTGAAGTTGGAAGATGTCTTTTCTTATAAGGGAGAAAATTATGTCCCAGAGGAGTATCGACATGAAGTCTTTGATGATTTGACCTTGCATTTTACTTCTAGTATGCATTATAAAGATTCTGTCTTGCAATCCATTGATCTTGAATTGGATAAGTTGGAAACTAAAATGGAATTACATCCGCAGCGCTTTCACGATTTTAGAGGTCAAATTCATTATGAAGATGACCACATTGTTATCAATGATTTCCACGGTGAAATTGGGGCGACCAATTTTAATTTTGATCTAAACTATTATTTGGGGGAAGATCAGGATATAAAAAAGAGAGATAATTATCTGGGCGTGAGAGCGAATTATATCGATTACGATGCGCTTTTCGATTTTGACTTAAGCCCTCCTCAACCTGCAGAGGACCTTGCTTCTAGTAGGGAAGATGTATCGGAGCATGCCGATGCTTTCAATTTATACGAACTTCCTTTTACTGATATGCGATTCAAGGCGGATATTGGCCACTTTATTTATCATAGGATAGATCTTCAGAATATCAAGACTGATTTAAGGACAACACCCAATCACTATATTTATATTGATACCCTTTATATGGACGCGGCAGGAGGGAATATTCAATTGAGTGGATATTTTAATGGTAGTGATCCTAAGCATATCTATATGCAGCCAGATTTGGTTATGAATGGAGTTGATTTGGATAAATTATTGTTCAAATTTGAAAACTTTGGGCAAGACTATCTCGTATCAGATAATCTTCAAGGCAAACTCACCTCTAGAATTACGGGAAAGATTAGGGTCTACCCAGATATGGTTCCAGACTTGGATCAATCTAATATAGTAATGGATGTGGAAGTACTGGATGGGAGATTAAAAAATTTCGATCCTATGCTGGCTCTTTCCGATTATATGGGAGATAAAAACCTGAGAAATATTCGTTTTGATACCTTGCAAAATAGCTTGGATATAAATGAAGGGGTCATTAACATTCCTTCTATGACCATTGAATCTACTTTGGGTCATATAGAATTGTCGGGTACGCACGATAGTAAACAAAATATCGATTATTACATCCGTATTCCTCGTAAGACAGTATTAAAAGCGATTTGGCAAAAATTATTTAAACGGAAGAAAGATAAGGACACGAGTGAGATTCAAGAGGAAGATATCGTAGAGGTGGATCCCAATACCAAAATAAGATACCTCAATGTAAAGGTTAAAGGGAATATTGAGGATTATAAGATTTCTTTAGGTAAGAAGAAAGAAAAGTAAAAGGAAGGGTTTGGTATTTACGCATGCGTTAATTTTAAGCGGGAAGTTCTGGTTTCCAAAACTTGATCGCATTCATTACGCTAGGAATCCACTTTAGGGAGGTATCCCGTTTTGCTCAATCAATTATATGTTTCAAAGCCAAACGAGTGGGTGTTTGAGAAGAAGCCTTTCGAATAGTAACTTTATTTGGATTACGAATTAAAAATATGTCCCTTTGTTTGTCAATTAAAATTACCCTTTAAACTTTATGTTTTATGAAAAATGACTCTGACTGATTTAGTAAATTGTGCATTGCATTTGGAATTCTAACTATAGGAAGTGGAATTCTGCTGGCATTTGAAAAGCCTTAACTTGGAGTTCCTGAGGCCATTGTCGGTGTTGGGTTGGTTTTAGAAAATGTAAGTAAAATCAAAAGGGAATAAAACTTTTATGGGAGGAGTTATAAGGAAGAGGAACAAATGATTTGAAAAGGTAAGCAACGTTTACAAATTAATACAATGATTGATCGGCTAGTCAAAATTACTTGTATAATAAAATGGCCCCTTCAAAAATCATAAGAAACGGACGATAGGAGATTTGCTAATGATTTTTGAGTTGAGATAAACCTGTCAGCCTTTATCTTATTTTGAATGCTTAGCCGGATCTTTTTATATCCAATAGAGCTCAATCAAAGGTATTTAACCGTATCCATAATGGTGCCATTTTCGAATGTTATTTCGCGAAAACCAATCCTATGGTGGTCTACTTTGAATTCAGGCTCTTTTTGATCAATTTGGAAAAAACAGGAAGGAGTGATATGTACTATGGTATTGCCATGACGAATATTCTTCTCTACATGATAATGCCCCGTAAAAATACTGATGGGGTAGGGGTGATTAAATAATATTTCCTGAATAGCTGGCTTATTACGCAGTGGATATTTGACGTCCATGAATGGGACTCCTGCTTTTACAGGGGGGTGATGCATGAAAATAACAACTTCTCTTTTATGTGACTTTAATTCTTTTTTCAACCAACTTAATTGCTCATCCGAAACAACTCCAGTCGTGGTATCAAGAAATAAAAAAGGGTAACCCCCAATGGCCTTGGAAAAGTAAAGTTGATTGTTATTCAACTGATCTTTAAGTCCAAATACTTCTGCTAACATGATCGGGTCATCGTGATTACCACTAATCACATCATAAGGGATGTTGATTTCGTCAAGGTGAGTCTTAATCCATCGATAAATAGTTTTATCACCAATATCAAAACATAAATCACCGGAAAGGACCAAATGATCTGGTTGTGTCTGGATAATCGCCTGTTTTACTTTAAGGAAATTTGCACGGACATCGATGCCATATGTATCTTCACCTTCCTTACCAACATGCAGATCTGTTATTTGTACAATTTTCATACTCCTTTCCGCTTAATCGTTTTTCGAAACCGTAGAATAATGATATGATACCGCTTCTTTAAAAAACAAAAATAAAAAAGTGTCCAATTCTTAACGAAAAGAATCCCTGAAAAAATTGTTTAAGAATAAATATACATCAAATCAATTTAGTCAATGCAATCATAGTACCTAGGTGCATCCCTTCATGTACATTATTAAATTGTACCGCATCTTGGATTCCCTCTAGTGTAATACCATAGCTAGTTGTATATATTTTATACGTTTGGAAAAGACCTCCTGCTAGATCTTTTTCTAGTTGTATAATAGTTTGTTCAGCAAAGTTTTTGAATAAATCTAATTCGGATTGATCCACGAAAGTCTCTGGCTTTGATCCTTTTCGATATCTATCAATCAGTTCTGCGGAGACTTGAGTAGGTAATTTGGATAAGCCGTAACACAATAACTGTTGCGTTACCACCACATGACCAAAATTCCAGATTAAGTTATTATTGAAGCCTTCGGGTATCTTATTTAATTGTTCGAGATCATATTTATCTATGAGGCGAAGAATATTCGCTCTAGTTACTTTTAAGATGTCTATGGCATTAAGCATAAGGAGGTTATATTTTTATTTTAATGAAGGAGGCCTCTATAGAAGCTAATCACAATATGAAAAAATATTTCAAAAAGGTATGAAGATATTATGATTTAGGTTTATTCCCCGAACTTCTTAGATTGACAAAACTTCGGAGCAAATCAAACCAAAAAGGAGCACCTAATGATACAGATAATGCCGTGACCGTCCATCCCAAAATTTTAATCAACCAGTCAGTAGGAGAAATTTCTGATAATTTTACATTCGTCCAACCTAAGCCTAGTGGTGTTTTTACAGATGCAAGCTCCTGATTTATTAGTTCTTGTACATTTTTAAGGGCTAATTCAAAATCTGGATCTCTATCTATTATGGCAGGTTGTTCATTATTTCCTGCAAAGGTATAAGCCATATCAACAATTTGCTGTAAAGCTTCCGGGTCCTTTTCTAGACGACCATAGATAGCAATCGTATCAGCATTAAAAGTGATCGCAATAAGAAAACCCACCAAAACCAAAATCCTTTGTGTATAACGCTTATACCAACCCGAAGCTCTGTCCATAATATTGTTGTACCAATTCTCTACATTGGCTTTAAATTGATCAATTTTACCTTCCGATTCTTGAAGAAGCTGATTGAGTACATTTCTTAAATCCTCATCAGGCAAAGATTGAATCTGTTCTTTTATATTGGCCAAGTTTAAATCCTTTCCGTCAAGTATAACGTCAAATAAAATAGATTGAAAAGAACTTGAACCCAAGTAGGAAGGGGCATAATGTTTTTTTCCAAACTGATAAGAAAGTTGCTTAAATAAGGAGTTATTTTTAAAAGCCTCTAGAATTTTTTCATCTATATCTGTATTGGCTAACATATTTTTAAGTGCTTTCTCAAGATTCTGTCCTCTTAAGCCGAGTGCACCTGCTAACAGCTCCATGATCGTAGTCGCTAACAAACTGAATAGTAGAAGGACAAAAATAATCCCAATTACTACTTGTAACATCGTAGTCATAATAAGTTGGTTTTAGAATTTTTATGTAGCAGCAAAAAATGCTACTTTTTATTTTATTTTAGGAGTGTTAGTTGAAATAATTTAAAAATTCGCTTATACTCATCCGCCCAACTACTGGCTTCGACAAAACCATGCCCTTCCATTGGGAAGACCGCTAGCTCCCAATTATCTTTTCCTAATTCAATTAGTCTTTGTGATAAACGAACCACATCTTGAAATTGCACATTGGTGTCTACCATACCATGCAAAATAAGCAAATTTCCTTCTAATCCTTCTGCATGATAAAGCGGTGAGCTTTTGCGATATGCTTCCGGGTCCTCTATTGGCGTATTTAATATATTCGAGGTGTAAGGATGGTTATAATGGGCCCAATCCGTTACCGAACGCAATGCCGCCCCGCTTTTAAAAGTACCAGGAGAAGTAAACATGCCCATCAGGGTAATAAATCCACCATAAGAACCGCCATAAATCCCAATTCTATCTGGATCGATACCATGGGCTTCTGCCAAATATTTCGCACCATCTACTTGATCACTAAGGTCTTGACCACCCATAAATTGGTAAATAGCCGTTCTCCAATCTCTACCGTATCCTGCACTGGCTCGATAATCGATATCTAGTACGGTATAGCCATTATCTGCTAAAATATTATGAAACATATACTCGCGATAGTAGCTGCTCCACCATTCATGTACATTTTGTAAATAACCTGCGCCATGCACAAAAATAACTGCTGCCCCATTTTTTTTACTAGCCTCAGGAGCATACAACCTTGCAGGAACTTTGGCCCCATCAGCTGCTGTAAATCTAACGATTTCAGGCTTTCGCCAATCGTATTTTTGGAAATCAGTAGTAGTAGAAGAAGTGAGCTTTTTCTTGCTGGCTCCAGCCTTATTCTCCTTTAGGTACAACTCCCAAGGCTGATTGCTAGAACTGTATCTAATAGCTAAGTATTTTTCATCTGGTGATAAACTCACACTGTGGTTTCCTATACCTTCTGTAATCTTTTCCATCTTGCCACCATTGGCTGGCATTTTGTAAAAATGCTGCTCGTGTGGTGTCTCTCTATTGGATGTAATGTAAAAATGACGCCTATCATTGGAAAGGAAAGCATCTAGAATTTCAAACTTTCCTTTGGTTAATGCTTCTTTTTTAGCTGAGTTGACATTTAACTTGTAAAGATGGGAAAATCCACTTTCTTCTGATTGAAACCATATATGCTGATTATCTGGATACCAGCCAATATTCCCTCCTGAGAAATTCCATCCACTAATACCTGGACCACCGATCCAAGCATCGTCATGTTGCCAATCTAGTGTTCTTAGATTACCGGTCTCCAGCGTTAGGTCTAAGATCCATCGGTCTTTATTATCCATTGAACGTACCACTATAATGGCTTGACTGTCGTCAGAAAAATAGGGACCGTGGAAGATGACTTCCCTCGGCTTTTCGTATTGAGGTTTATAGGAATCATCACCTGTGTGATAAGCTGCTAAAAAGGCTGGTTTGTTGTAAATTCCTTTAATTTGCTTAGTGTCTACTCGATAGAAAGTATCTCGTTGTCTATCATAAACCCCCATTTCATAAGTATCCTGAGCACTTCCGACTTTTGGGCGAGCATTTAAATCTTTAGTATAACCTAATTCTGTAACGAAATCAGGGACGATTGTTCCTTCTGCTTGACTACGATTTGTCATTCTGAATGTAACAAATCGGAGGTCTGGAGATGCTTGCAGATTAGAAATACTACTTTTGCCATAGTAGATTTCCATTGGGCGATCAACTTGAAGTCCTTCTCTTTGTTCTTGTCTCAGGGCCCTTGTTGCATTACGCTGCTCCAAAATGTCAAAGTAGGCCAATTGATCATCTTCTAGCCATTGATCCATTTCATTGAGGCTGCTTTCTGAGCGCTTCTTTCCTCTTTTTAGGTTCGTTAATTGTGTTAATGTGGCTTTCGCCAAATCGAATACGAAGAGGTTATTGTTTTTTTCAAAAGTAAATTGTTGCCCATCAGCAGTAAATTGAGGGTTGTTCTCACGGTCTATAGTATTGGTCAATTGCTTAGAAGCCATTGAATTTAAATCTAAAAGAAAAACATCACCGTTTTTGCTATAAATCATTTGGGTACGATCGGTATTGTAATCGCCACTAGATGGTCTTTCTTTTAATTCTTGCAGACTTACTTTCTCGATCTTCTGGTCATTGATATCGAGTTTAAATTGACTTTTTAAGGTATCCATATCAGGATTCCAGCGGAAAAGGATGTCTTTACTATCTGCCGACCAGCTAATCTGATCAGGAGAATACCCAACAAAGCGATCGCCTTGCATAATTTGCTCAATTTTAAGTGCAGAGGCATTTGAAATATTTTGACTGAAACAGATAAAGCTGTAAACAAAACAGATGGAAAAAAGAATAATTCGGATCATTGATAAGATTTTATGATCCTAAAATAAAAGAAAGCTATTTAAAATCCCAAGAAATAAAAATGCTAAACGTGAAAGTAGTTAGGGGTTTCATTTGGAGTAAACAATGCAAAGGAGCTCAAAAGGCCCTAAATGAAAGGACCCAGCACCTCTTGCTGAGCCTTCTAATTCTTCTATCGATCACCTTCGTTTTGTTGTAATTTGTATTCCATCCTCATTTGGATTAAATCCTGAGAGGGAATAAGTAAAGCTGAGCATCGCATATCTACCTAATGATCGAATTCTTTCATCTAAAATAAAATTGGACTCTGCTCTTCTATTTATGCCAACGTTCTGATTCAGAATATCAAAAACCGTTAGCTTCAACTGGCCTCTATCATCTTTTAAGAAAGTTTTGGATAAACTTGCTGTCCAAATAGGCACTACTTGCTGATCATTAAATCCATTATCATCGAATAAGGTGTAGGTGAATGAAGTATTTAATAAGTAGTTTTTCTTCATGTCTAAAGTCAAATCTGCATAGTACTCTCGATTCGTAAAACTTCTTTCAAGCTTTTTGTTGATCGAATATTGAGTAGCATTATACGTCCATTTTGTACCTATGACCACATCAACCATATCCTTTTTGCGATTTTCCAAGCTCAAATCAAAAGAACCAATAAATTGATCCGTAACATTCTCTAAATCATTAATCATTTGTAAACCACGATGATAAATGATGTTGGAGTTAATATTCACCTTACTCTTGATCATCTTAATAGGCGTTGAAAAAGATAGATAGTTACTGACCTGCCAATCCTCTCTTACATTAATAGGCTCCATGGTTTGGCGAAACAAGGCATCAACAGAACGAGCGTTAGTGATCTTATCTTGGGTATAAGTCACATCCAAGAATGTGAAGAAATTAGTAAATGTAAACTGGTCAAAAGTCATAAAATTCAGACTCATTGAATGTTGGTACTCTGGTTTAAGGTTTGGATTACCTATGTAAATATTCAATGGATCGGTATTATTTACTACAGGTTGCAATTGTTCCAATGATGGTTCTTGAATATTGGTTTTATAATTGAACCTGATATTCTTAGTGGAAGTAAAGTTGTAGTTCCAACTTGCACTTGGTAGTAAGAATAAGAAGTCACGATTGATTTCAAATTCTTGAGAAATGATTTCTCCTCTAAGCTCTGATTGTTGTAGTCCTAATCCTAAATTAAGGTTGGATTTTTTTGAGTTTCTTTGATAACGTAACTTCAATAAGTTATAGAAATAATCTCTTTGGAAATGATTACTCAATGCAGGCAGGAAGCTTGACGGAATTTGTCTTTGATCAAAAAAGTTTTTGATTGATTCATTGTCATAATTTCTGTGATTAAAGCTTAAATCCAAGTATTGTTTTTTCCCTAGAGGCTCTGTGTAGGATATTTTAGCTTCATAATCCAATTGCTCGTTTTTTCTGACCTGAGACTGATTAATAGTATCTATAACTGCGTCAGAAAAAGAGTTTAAGGAAAATAAGTCAGCCTTAGCATCCATATTTACATGTGCAACATTAGCACTGGCGACTAATACTCTACCTGCTTTGCCTAATTTCTTTTTATAAATAAGGTTAGCGTTAAAATTAAAACGATCTCCAACAGATTGATAATCTTGGGAAGTACTGCTTTCTAATTGATCTCCAAAGAAGTTTTGTGTGTTGTTTAGCCGTTGCAAATCTGTATCCAATAGTCTAAATTGAGATCGAAGTTTGATATTTTGAGTAGAGTCAAACTTATGCTCAAAATTAAGATTTAGGCTGTGACCATTACTCAAGTTATTTTGGATGGAGTTTTCATCCGAGATATAGCTAAAGTCATCAACTAAGCTTTCGCGAAATGCTGTTCTATCGAGTACATTATTTCTTCGACTGTAAAAATAACTGGAGTTAAGTTGTGTGTTTTTACTAAAATCATAGTTAAAATTCATGCCAATGGCTCCTGTATTAGTAATACCTGTATTTCCCCCAAAATCAATTGGCATACTCATATCATCAGATGTAATATTTAAGCGAAGCATACCGCTGCCACCACCCATCATGCGACCAAGGCCCCCCATAAAATTGATATAGTCATTAATAGAAAATCCTGCTTCATTGATATTGTTCAACATTCCTAGTGCAGAAAACTGTAATTTTTTACCAAAGCGATTAATATTTCCTTTTGCTTCGTAGCGTTCATCAGTGCCATAACCACCGCTTAACTTGCCAAAGAATCCGTTCTTTTTATCTTCTTTAAGGGCTAAGTTGATTGTTTTTTGGCGTTGGCCGTCATCAATCCCTGAAAACTCCGCACGATCTGATTTTTTATCAAAAACTTCCACTTTATCAATGGCATCGGCAGCTAAGTTTTTAGTAGCAATTTTTGGATCGTTACCAAAAAACTCTTTTCCATCTACTAATACCTTTTGCACCCTTTCACCTTGTGCTTTTACATTTCCTTCTCGGTCAACTTCAACTCCTGGTAGTTTTTTGAGTAAATCTTCTACTGCGGCATTTGGGCGCGTTTTGAAGGCTTTTGCATCGTATACAATGGTATCTTTTTTGATTTGTATAGGGATTCGATCTGCTTCCACGACGACTTGTTCTAGGTCTGCAACTTCTCCTTGCAATTGAATAGGAGGGAGGCGAAGTACATCTTGATCGCCTTCCATTTGAAGCGAGAGGAAATAGGTTTCGTATCCAACATAAGTAGCTTGAAGTAAATACTTGCCTTTATTAGTAGGGGGTAGTTTAAACTGTCCGTTCGGCTCCGTAATAGCAAAATGAACTAGTATGGAGTCTGCTGCTTGAAGTAGCATAATAGTAGCTCCCGGTAGCGTTTGTTGACTAGAGTCTTGGATAATGCCTTCTATGATGGTGCTTTGTGCATGGGTTTTTACGGAAGTGAAAGCCAGTAAAAATAGACTCGCGACAGATAAAATGTATTTCATGGAGTGTGTGGTTTTATAAGACGGCAGCTCATTTAGCCACCGTCTAAAAGTCGGATGATGTGGTGATTTCTTAGTAATAACTTTATAGATGTGTTAGTTTCTAATTTGAATTTGGAAGGAGCCGCTTCCGCCCATTTGTTCTTCCATTTCTTTAGTCTTTTCTTCTACTATTTTTTCGTATTCTGCTCTTGATACTTTTTTACCTTTTTTAGGTTTTGTGATAGTGCCTTTTTCATTTGGCGTAAGAGTTACTTTCTCGGCGAGAAGGGTTCTTTTTCCTTCATTTATATCTAATTCTAGGATCATTCCAGGCAATTTATGATAAGAACCAGGGCCATTCGAAACTGGAATTTGAGGTGTAAACCAGGCAACAACCGTCTTGCTTGTATCTTGAAGGGTAGCTTTGATGCAGTTGTAGTCTAATATTTTTTTAGATTCTCCTGAGATTTTCCAGTTATGATTTTCGAATGGACTATCGATGAGGAATGCTCTACCCATGAATTCTTGCTTGGTAAGCATCATCTCCTTATTCATTTCTTTGTATACTTGATATTCAGGGCGTTGGATAACCATTGTCATCATGCCACCAGCTTCTCCTCTTTCAATTACTTCATCATCGCCACCTTCATAAGGCTTGTAGATGGAATCTGCTTCATCAAAGAAGAGGATATTTTTTGATTTTTGCTCTTTCGGAATAAGATCAGCATATGCTTTCGCCGCTTCCGGCAAATCAATGTCAAACTTGATGGTTTCTGTATAAACTATTTGGCCTTCTTTATTTTGCCCATAGGCAGAAGAGAAAAAGAAAGGAAGACAAGCGAGATAAATAAATGCTGTTAATTTTTTCATTCGTTTTTTTGATTACAAATCTAAGGGGGAAATCAAGGGCTACCGTTAAGCAACCTATATTTAATGTTAATTAAGGTTAATAGAACAAGCATTCTGTTGATTTTCAAGCTATTTTTGAGGAAATGATCAAAAGAACATGTTGAATCGAAATAACCGCCTATCCTTTTTTCTCATGATTAGTAGTCTTTTGTTACTACTTGTTTTTTTATGGGTTTGGCTAAAGCAGGTTTATAAAGATGATCTCGAGGTTTTGACTAAAGAACTTACTTTCTTTTACGCAAATACCGCAAGAGATATTGAAGATGAGAGTTTCCATAAACTCATTCTAGGGCCGATCATTGAGATAAAAGACTCATTAATCTTAAATGTAGAAGGTAAGCGATTAGAGGATGTCAATCTGCTATTTGAGTCAGCAGAAAAGTTTTCGGAAGCAAAACAGCCTGATTTTAGAAGCTTAGAGCGAGATACTAATTATAGAATTGAAATCAATTCATTTGATGATTCTATGTTTATTACTGGAAATCGAATGAAGAATGTATCCGTGATTATGCAAATTGATGATGGAGAAGAGTTACGACTAGATTCGATTCTTAATGCAAATACCCCAAAGGATGCGCCTACCGTACTTGAAAAACTCAATAAGCAGCTAGCAACAAAGCTAGATGATAAAGCCATTGCGGCAAGCTATGAGATAATCATGTACCAGGATACAGGCTTACTTAGTGAAAAGTTGCAAGAAGGTTATTACAGGGATATATTAAAGGGAGATGTATATAAATTGGCTATTGCTGAATTCCAGTCTAGTGTAATAAAAGGAATGTATACAGAAATTTTATTTTCCATATTTTTATTTTCTTTAGTGAGCTTAGCCTTCTTTTTTATCTACAGGAGTTTGCAACAGCAGCAACGGCTTACAGCACTTAAAAATGATTTTATCAGCAATATTACGCATGAGTTAAAAACTCCAATTACAACAGTAGGAGTAGCCATTGAAGCAATGAGTAGCTTTAATGCTTTGAATGATCCTGAAAAGACAAAGGAATATCTTCAAATATCTAAGCATGAACTGAACCGTCTTTCTTTATTAGTAGATAAAGTGTTGAAGATGTCATTGTTCGAGCAGAAAGAACCAAAGCTAAAAATTGAAATGTTTGATTTGAAGGAATTGACTCAAGAGATTGTTACATCCATGCGATTACAGTTTGAAAAGGTAGCTGCAAAGATCAATTTGAATATAGAAGGTACTGACTTTCAGCTTAATGGTGATCGATTACATTTGATGAGTGTCATCTACAATTTATTAGATAATGCACTAAAGTACAGTCCACATGATCCTGAAATTGAGATCAATCTAAGAGAAGCTAGTGAAGCAGTAGAATTAGAAGTACGTGATAATGGATTAGGTATTTCAGAAGAATATCAGAATAAGATATTTGAAAAGTTTTTTCGAGTACCCACTGGTAATACTCACCATATAAAAGGGCATGGTTTAGGATTAAGCTACGTAGCAAGTGTTATTCGTAAGCATGAGGGTGATATTTCTCTAAAGAGTAGAATAGGAGAGGGGAGTCGCTTTATAATTCAATTACCACGATAAAAAATAAGATATGAGTAGTAAAGTAAAAGTACTTTACGTAGAAGACGAGCCATTTTTGGCAAAAATTGTAAAAGAAAGTTTAGAAAGTAGATTATATGAGGTGAATCTAATTACAGATGGCCTTCATGTTATTCCTGCCTTTGAGCAATACCAACCTGATATATGTATACTAGACGTGATGCTTCCAAATATTGATGGATTCACTTTAGGTGAAAAAATTAGAAAAAAACAATTAGATGTACCTATCATTTATCTGACTGCAAAAAATCAAACCGATGATGTCATTAAGGGCTTTACCGTTGGAGGGAATGATTATCTAAAGAAGCCCTTCAGTATGGAGGAGCTTATTATCCGTATGCAAAACTTACTTCAATTGATGCAAGGAAATGTTATAAAACCAACTACTAAGTCTTTTGATAAGTTTCAATTAGGCCATTATCATTTCTATCCACTGCGGTATGAATTAGCCTACAAGGAAGAAATTACAAAACTTTCTCATCGCGAAGCACAGGTGTTGCAATTATTAGTAGGACGAAAAAATCAGAGTGTAGCTCGTAAAAAAATATTGAAAGAAGTCTGGGGTGATGATACGTTCTTTAATTCAAGAAATCTCGACGTTTATATCAAAAAATTGAGGGATTATCTCAAGAAAGACGAAAGTGTAAAGATTATCACTTTAAAAGGTGTAGGCTATCGTTTTGTCGTAGATTAAAAAAGCCCTATCCAAAGGATGGATAGGACCCAAAATATAAAGCTATGAAAACTAAAACTATTGCTACGTAAGTTGCCAGAAATTTTTGACATCTCCAAAAAAAATGATGTCAATTATTTCTAACGTTTGACAGAGGTGCTTTTTTCCTCAATTATTTACCATCTTCGTCAGGCTCACGACCTCCATCTAATCTATCTTGATAAGCTTCTAGCTCCTCCCATTTTGCGTCAACTGCCATTTGAGCTTGCTTTGCCCAAGTAGCAGGATTGTGCATGCGGTAACGAGAGCCAGCTTCATCCAAGATAGCCTGAACTTTCTCAAGATCTGCATTAGCAAGATCTGCCCAAGTATGAATTCCTCCTTCATTTAAGAGACCTTCAATTTTAGGACCAACGCCTTCTACAATCTTAAGATCATCTTGCTTTATCTTTTTTCCAGAAGGTAAAGTGATCTTCTCTGTTTTTGTAGCTTTCTTTGCAGGCGCTTTCTTTACAGGCGCTTCTGCAACAGCTTCTTCCACTGCTGGAGTAGTTGCTACTGGCTCAGCTTTCTTTGGAGAAGGCGCTGGCGCCGCTATAACGTCTGCACCATTTGGAAGAATAGAAACGTAGGTACGATTATTTTTTCTACGTCTAAAAGATACTACACCATCTACTTTAGCATGGATAGTGAAATCTTTTGCTAGGTACGCGTTTTCACCTGCGTGGTATTTTGTACCTCTTTGGCGAACGATGATGTTCCCCGCTTTGGCAGCTTGTCCACCGAATAATTTGACACCAAGACGCTTACTCTTACTGTCCCGTCCATTATCCGTACTACCGACACCCTTTTTATGAGCCATAATAGATCAATTTTCTGAGTTGATAATAAAAATGCTCCTCTGAACTAGATAGAACAAAAATTAATTGTCGATTGAATCGATTTTAATTTTTGTAAAGCGTTGTCTGTGACCGTTTTTCACCTTGTATCCTTTACGTCTCTTCTTTTTGAAAACAATCACTTTGTCTCCTTTGACATGCTCGAGTACAGTTGCATTTACTTTTGCGTCCAACACCGGCGTGCCTACTGCAACAGCGCCATCATTATCGATCAATAATACTTGATCGAATGATACGCTATCTCCTTTAGTGGCTTCTAACTGGTGGACGAAGACTTCTTGGCCTTCCTCAACTTTGAATTGTTGACCAGCTATCGTTACGATTGCGAACATTTCGATATATTTAAATCAATAAAAAATCCATTCCTTTGAATGGCTTAATTCAATCAGGCTGCAAAGATAGAATGATCTTTTTAGAAATACAAATTAGTTTTGGGAAAAGCCTAGCTTATTCGGCTCCAAGCTTTCAGCTTTTTCCCATGCTTTTCCAAATACCACCTAATGGCTTGGTGTTCTGCCTTTTCCAGTTTTTGATCATTTTCCAGTATACGAGCTGCTATCTCTCTAGCAAGCTTTAGAATTTTTCCGTCTTTCGACAAATCGGCAATTCTGAAGTTAAGGATGCCACTTTGTTGGGTCCCCTCCATATTACCTGGCCCTCTCAGTTTTAGATCTGCCTCTGCAATTTCAAATCCATTATTAGTTCGGACCATCGTTTGAATTCGTTCTTTGCCTTCTTTGCTCAGCTTAAAACTTGACATAAGGATGCAATAGGACTGATCAGCGCCTCGCCCAACTCGGCCGCGTAACTGATGAAGCTGAGAAAGACCAAAGCGCTCCGTATTTTCAATAACCATAACAGATGCGTTTGGAACATTTACACCTACCTCGATTACGGTGGTTGCAATCATGATTTGAGTTTCGTGATTAACAAAACGTTGCATCTCGAAGTCTTTGTCCCCTGCTTTCATTCGTCCATGAACGATACTAATCTGATAGTTGGGAGGAGGAAATTCTCTTGAAATGGACTCATAGCCATCTTGGAGGTTTTGTAAATCTAACTTTTCTGACTCCTCTATTAATGGATAAACAATATATACCTGCCTACCTTTCGCAATTTCCTCTCGCATGAATCCAATCACACGCATGCGGTGATTTTCCGTTTTATGCATAGTTTGTATAGCTTTGCGACCGGGCGGTAATTCATCTATGACAGAAACATCTAAATCACCGTATAGCGTCATGGCAAGTGTTCTTGGAATAGGTGTGGCGGTCATGACTAGGACATGTGGCGGATAAGGGGTATTCTTGGCCCATAATTTTGCCCTTTGGGCTACACCAAATCGGTGCTGCTCGTCCGTAATGGCAAGTCCTAAGTTCTTAAATACCACGCTTGGTTCAATTAAGGCATGTGTGCCAATCAGGATGTGAATGCTACCATTTTCCACTCCTTCTAGAACAGCTTTTCGTTTTTTACCTTTTACGCTTCCTGATAGGAAACCAACGTTAATATCTAATCCCTCACAGTATTCTGAAATGGATTGGAAGTGCTGTTGCGCAAGAATTTCTGTAGGTGCCATTAGGCAAGCTTGGAAATTATTATCTAAGGCCATAAGCATAGACATAAGGCCAACTATCGTTTTCCCACTTCCTACATCACCCTGTAAAAGGCGGTTCATTTGGATGGCTGATCCAAGATCACGACGGATCTCTTTGAGTACCCTTTTTTGAGCAGTCGTAAGTTCAAATGGCAATTTTTTCTTGAAAAAGGTATTAAAAAAATCGCCTATCTTTTCAAAATTCCAACCTTTGATCGCATCTTTTCTTCTTTTCCTTATCTGAAGAAGCCTCAGCTGTAAGAAGAAAAGCTCTTCGAATTTGAGTCGGTTTCGGGCTTGTGTTAATTCTTCTTGACTTCTGGGGAAGTGAATTTGCCGTAAGGCCTTGTGACGAGAAGGAAAACGAAACTTTTGAATTAGGTAAGCTGGTAAGTTGTCTGGTAAGTCAGCTGCTGTGATCTTCTCAAACAAAGCTTGCATGATTTTTCTTCTTGCTTTAGCCTCTAGGCCTTTTGTGTTGAGTTTATCTGTACTTGGATATACAGGAGCGAAACTAGATGCCTTTTTTATATTTTCTGGATTGAGTTGCTCCATTTCTGGATGGGCGATATTAAGTTGATTACGGAAAGCGCTTACTCTCCCATAAACAACATATTCGGATCCAATACTCAATTGTTTTTCTAGCCAGTGAATCCCTGTAAACCAGACTAAATCAATGTATCCAGTTTCATCTCTCAAACGACCACTGAGTCGCTTTTTTCTTCCGTCACCAACAATATTTAATCGCCTTAAAATACCTTTTAGTTGTACGGTGCCACTGTCCTCTCTCAGATCACGGATATGATGAAATTGAGTTTTATCAACATAACGGAAGGGAAAGTGCATGAGTAAATCCCGAAAGGTGAAAATACCCAGTTCTTTATTGAGCAATTCTGCTTTCTTTGGTCCTACTCCTTTTAAGAATTCAATCGAGGTATCGAGTGCTCCTTGCGTCATTTTTCTAACTAAATATTGTTAACTTGAGTAACAAATTTAAACAATTAGTTTCAAGGTACAAATGCTTTAAAAATAATCGTTTCGTTTTTTGCTGATAGCTGATAGTTTGTTGCTGCAGGTATGAAAAAGCTTTGGCCCTTACTAAATTGCTGCTCCTCCGCGATCACAGTGCCTTCCATAACTATGCATATTTGTGCGCTTTGTGAGGTTTCTTGATGCAATAGGCCTGGTTTTAAGTGTATTTGGCTTAAGCCAAAATCAGGAGCTGGTGTTGGGTATAGCATTTCGGTAGCGGAGATCGTTTCAGCTTCAATGATCTTAGGCACTATAGGAGAGAGTACCAAATTCCCCATAAGGGCTGATACATCCACATGTTTTGGCGTTAGCCCTCCCCTAAATACATTATCGGAGTTTGCCATGATTTCTACATTGACACCTTCCAAATAAGCATGTGGTATTCCTGCATCTTGAAATATGGCATCCCCTTTTTTTATAAAAACAAGGTTGAATAAGTAAATAGAGAAAATACCACGATCATAATTACCTTCTGGACTGGTGTACTGCTGAAATGCTTTAAGTGCCCAAAAATCAGCTTGATTTTTTTGCAGCTGTTCTTCTTTTGAAAGGAGTACTTGATGAAGAGGTTTTAACAATTGATTGATCTCTTCTTGGGGTAGCTCCATGATGTATTGGTAGAGTGTAACAATAGATTTTTTTTCCCATATTTGGCCTAAAGACTCAAATCCTATCCCCTTTTTGACGATCTGGTCTATTTGAGCTATAGACTGAAAACCGTGTAATAGCCAAAAATCAGTAAGGGCAACCATTAATTCTGGCTTGTGATTGTCATCTTTGTAGTTTCTATGTTTTGCTGTTAGAGGAATCCCTAATTCGTTTTCTTTAGAAAAGCCTATTTCTGCTTGTTTTTTGGTGGGATGAGACTGTATAGAGAGCATAGTATTCACGTCCAAAATCTTAAATAAGAAAGGCAGTTTTGATCCAAATTTTTTAATACTATGGTGACCAAGTGCTTGCGGATATTCCTTGAGGTAGTCTCTCAGGTCCCATGTATTTTCTTCTCTTGTTATAGAAGAGGGGCCACGATGATGTGTTCCCATCCAAAGTTCTGCAAATGGTTGATTATTAGTATTATCTATATTGCTTAAGTCTGGGATGAAAGATGTACCGCCCCACGCATAATGCTGAACCACTCCTTCAAGCGCAAATATTTGACTCATGATCTGAAGAACTAAGAATGAAATAATGAACACACAAAATGTTGTTATTATCTGAGAATATCAAAATCCCAACCATGATATTTTTTGGAAAAAAGATATTTTTAAGAGTATGTTTGAATTTTGAAATAAATAACAATAGCAGTAAGCTTAAGTTATAGCAAAATCAAATATGGCTATGAGTATCAAAAAGATACTCTAAACAGGATTCGCCAGAATATCGGATCAAAAAATATATTAGGCAGATTTTCTCTACGAAATATTTGATTCAGATTCTTCAGCTAGGGATCACTCCCTTTGAGCAACCGGCTTGATACGCGCATATGAACGAGCCTTGCTACAGCTGCGATTTACTCTCGTCATATCTCTAAATTGGGTAAGACTACTTATGGCTTAGATAAGTTTTTTGGTAGCACAGCTGGATGAACTGAGATAAGGTTTGGAGATTTCTCTGCTCTATCTAATAAATTTCCAAGATAAAAAACTTGCGCAATGGAGCTCATCTGCATCAAAATCAAAGATGAATATGCCTACTTATTTCTCCTTAAAGATGACTTTTCTATAAAAATTATTAGCGGGGACCCAGACATCATTATGAGGTACCGAAGCACTTAATATGACTGTCAAAAGTCGAAGCTATAATGACTAACTTCGTTATCATTCTGAGCAACAATTTAAAAATAGTACTTCCCAGCTTGTAGAACTATAGTAGGAAGAAAGATACACGATAGTAGAATAAGTCCATTAGTATTTTCTACTGTTGAAAACACCAAATTACATTAAGATCATTAGCAGTTTCTTCAATTATTGGTATTGGGAGTACCTCTACAGCATTATAAAAAAGATTACATCTTTCCTTGTAATATTTTTTGGCCCTTGACACAATTGGTTTCAATGAATGATTTATAAAAAGCCATGTAAACTGATATTTTTATTTTTTATTGAGAATCATTATCTGGTCCATATCATTGCCATAAATCACTTGCGCATTTGAAACTATAATACCCTATATCATCTATCTCAAATGATTTACGATAGCTCTATCGTATAATTCATAGCTCCTTGTTTTATCTGGACTTTAAGTAAAATTCCATATTGTTCAACTAGATAAAATGATGACTTCTCCTTTGCATCAATAAATTGATCTTTACTAATTGGGGAAAACAGGCGGTTCCCTAAGTTTCATCTAGTACTTAGTTTATTGAAATACTGTTCGATCGAGTCCTAAGCATATTGCAAAATGTAGTGGTTTAAAGTGGATTTGTGGGGTGCTTATTACAAGCTCTTATATGACTTGCAGGATAAAGTACATACGATTATACGCCCAGGCTTAGATGCCAGATTATTTGATTTTCCTCCGCCTCGACCAAGCGGTAAGTGAGGAACAACTCAAATTATTGGTGATCAACATTTAATCTTGAAATAAAGAGAAGACTAGGGCAGCTGAAAATCGATTGGCTAAACTTGGTTAAGCAGTAAGCCCGAGAAATGGGCATCATAAATTTGTAGCCAAATGCTGAAAACTTTGAGTCCCTCCAAAAAATGTGTATAACTTTTCTATCATCAGCAACTTACTATTTTTAGTCTTATCATTTTCTCGTATAAGCAATTCTGTCTTAGCACTCCTATGACAGCATATATTACATAAACACAGAAGTCGAGTTAAGAAGATCATACGAACAAAATTATTGGTGATTGAAGGTTTATGTTGATTTTTAGCAATTTATCTGTATTTTTAGTTAGGCTTTTGCGCAAATTTTTATTTTACTATTGAGGTAAGCGGCTAGTCAAAATTGCTTGTATAATAAAATTGTCAGCTTAAAAATCAATAAGAAACTGACGAAAGGAAAGTTACGTATGATTTTTGAAGGGACGTTAAAACCTGTCTGCCTATGGCTGAATTTTATTGTACTAATTCCAGCCTGCCGGGAGGCACGGTTTCGTGCTTACTACTTAAAGACAAAAAGATTGTAATCATTAGCTTACCGATTTGCGCCGAACACGATGCATTTAATGATTAATATCAATAAAGCCATCAAAAATCTCTCTTTACTTTTGGCAAGATGGCGTTTCAAATCACTCGAATTAGCCTGATATTTTTCATGTATGTGCTCATGGTAATTATTACTACTTGTATACTGAAGCAAGGAATTTTGCTGTAAAATTGGCCTCGGAATGCATTTCAGCGCATAGAATACTCGTTAGTTATATTACGCAAAAAGCTTTCCTAAATGACTAAAATTATAGGCTATGGTTTTAACAATATGCTAATAATCGTTACTGAACTAATTATTAATGAAACTGACTTAAAGAACAAATTATCAGAACACGCTCTTGAAAAGCATGTTTAGTTAGTAAAAGTAGACATACTATGAATGGCAATGAATAAGGGATGGATACTTTAGAATAGTTATTTGCCAAACAAAATAAAAACACACAAAATGAGTTTTCCGAAACCACATAGTTTCGAGTCTCTCCTATTTATTAAGGACGGAGCCATACTCAAACGTATCGAAATAGACCGTATTCAATGGGTCCATTCTGATGGTAATTACATCACTATACATACGCTTGATCAGAAATTTATGCTAAAAATGTCTCTTAAAAAAGTCTGTGAAAGACTGCCTTCTGAGATGTTTGTAAGGGTTCATCGAAGTTATGTCGTTCAAACTTATTTGATTGAACGTATTGACTTTCAGGAAAACGAAATTCATTTAAAAGGTAGTAATGTACTTCCTTTGGGTAGAGGTTATAAAAATGAGCTGATGGAAAAAATTAATCTATTAAACTAAATTGTAGATGTTATATTTACTTTTTGCCTCAAAAAGAGGGGTATTTCTGGAATCAAAAAGATTAAGATTATAGTGAAGTTATTTAAAAATATATCATACTCCTACAGACAATTTATTGGGCACCAAATGCTTTATCTTTTTTCGTCCCACAACTAATGCTATGAAACTCGAAAAGAGCTTCGCCTTGGTACTCAAGCTATTACCCTCGACTGGCAATAGCGTTAAATTTTTTCAAAACTGTTTTTGGGCAACCATCCTTGTTCCCCATCTCCTAATCTAACCTTGTACCAATCTGCAATTTGATCCAATAAGGTTATCTTTACTCCCTCATGGATACTTAATATTTTTTGACTATCAGCATCTGGTGCACTTCTCAAGCTGATCTCGTCAGCTAATACAATAGCCATAGCAGTATCTTTTTCAAAGGCTGCTTTGCTTATGGCTAAACAAAGCGGTAAAATACTCACCAAAAGGGCGATTATACCTGCTAAAAAGCCTTGCTTTTTGCGTAAGCGATCTGTTGCAAATAGCCATAGTCCAAAACCTGCTACAGCAGCCCAGAGTATGACTAAGGTGATAATGGACCAAATTGTAGAGGAGAATATTTGGCGTAAGCTGCTCCACCATTTTATTAAAAAGAAGGGTTCGATAGCTTCTATTTGATCTTTTTGTTGACCATTTGCGATCTTTAAATTGTGTTTAGTCTGTGTATCATTTGGCAAAAGCACTAAGGCTCTTTCATAATTGAGTATTGCCTTTCCAATTTCATTAGTCCGGTAGTAAGCATTACCTAGATTGTAGTACAAAGCTCCTGACTCATGACCATTACTCAGTATCTCCTTATAATTTTTAATGGCATCCTCGTATTTTTTTGATTGATAAAATTTGTTAGCTTCATCCAATTGCTGATTAGGATGCTGGCCATATATGGAAGGTACGGCCCATAAAATTACATAAAACAGTAGTGCAAACCTCATCATTTCTTTTTTTGTTTTGATTCTTCTCTTTTTCTAGTATTCGGTGAATTAGCAGGTCTTTTACTTTTTCGACCTTTTCCTGGCATGGCCTTCATTCTTTTTCTACTTCTCTTAGGACGTTCTTCAAAAAGAGCATCTATATTCATGGGCCTTAGTTTTATCTCCCAATTAAAACCTTTAATCTTTAATACTTCATGATCCACTTGTTTCATGGGGTGCATAGTAGCTTGGGGTTGTGCTAAAAACTTAATCTGTTCGACCTGATTATTTCCGAAAAGGAGGATCATATCGCTACAAATCGTTTCATTCACTCCTACATAAGCGCCTTTTTCATCGATAGCATAATAGACAGATTCTGCATTTCCTTGGACATCCATCTTCCTCAACTCATTGTCTTGGAAAGAAGCATAAATATTCTTTCCTTTTACTTGATTAAAGAACACCTCATCTGGAGAATTAATAATGAAGGCATCGTTTAATAGGTTGATTTTATTTAACTTTTCCTGCGTCATTTCCATGTCGATGGTATCTGCATAAAACTGAGAGGTATCTGACCACACAATTGGATTATAAAAGAAGCGGAAAATAGAGTCAGCGCTCGCATAACTCAAGCTATCTGCAATAGCTTGTAAATTGCTTTTGAAGACACGCACATCATTATAGGCCAGTAGCACTCTCACACTATCGGCAGCAAGGCTATCTTCTTTGATAGAAAGTAGAGTGTCTGCTGCCATAAATAGAAAATCTTCATCTACCTCACTGATCAATAATGGTCTGCCTCTTTCTCCTCCACTCGCTTTTAAATAGTTTGTTTTCCGATTATAATCGGCTGTACCGCATCGAATGGTTAGATTGGCTGAGGTATCTCGCCAAACGACATTTCCGATGGCAATTCCCAGACCCTTCTCCTCGCTATAATCAACTTGATCGGCTTCTAAAATCTGCGGTGGATCGCTGATAACTGATCTTCCTCTAGTTGAATAAATTTCTTTTTTAGCATCATAAACAATCTCGTCGGCCTTTATATTTTGTTGTTCGTCCTTGTAAGAAGCATTGCCAATTAGGGTTGTTTTATCATTTTTTTCGTCATATTCGATACTATCTGCAAAAGCTTTTCTATCATTCTCTTCAAACCTAGCATTTCCTTCTAATGTGTAAATATTGGATGATCCATCGTATCGAATTATCTCTGCTTCAGCTATTTGTTCCCCTTTTACGTACTGTGCATTTTCCTGAAACTCTGCGAGCTTATTCTCTGTATCATAAAACCCTGCCTCACAGTAAATTTTGCTACTATCACTACTTATCAAGGTGGGCCCTAAAAAGAATACGGTCTTACTTTCAACATCAAATTCTAGAGTATCTGATCTAAGTGAGAACTGCGGATCAACAACGACTACACTGTCCTTAAAAAAGGCAGCCTGCTGATCGACATAATAATACCCACGTTTACTGGTTAATTGGGTAGAATCGTTGGTCAAAGTTGCTCCTTCCTGATAGGTGGCAATTTTTGTATTCAAATCATACCGGAGTTTGTTGGTAAATAAGCGTTGGTTGCCATTTACAAGAATAACATCACCAAAAAGGTCTGCTATTTTAGTATCTCCATTGTAGACTAATGAATCGGAGAAAATATTTACAGAATCTCCTTGTTGGATAATCACATTACCTTGAGCAGTAAGATCAATACTATTGATGATGATAGCTGTATCACAGTACATAAATACACTGTCTTGGCGCAATTCTACATTACCATTTAGTTTTTGAATGATGGTCGTATCTTTTTGCTGATATTCAAATAGATCGGCGTGGTCAACATCAATCTTTTGCTTCCCAATTGTATCCTGTGGGTTTTGTTGCGCTTTTGCAAATGTAACAACACAAGTCAATAAAAGTATAATTAGCCCGTATGGTCGAAGCGGTTGATTCATTTATTATTTTTTGTTTTTTGAATCTGGCTCAATAAGTCCACAAAAGTAAGGCATTTTCTGGATGGAATGCACTGAAAGTGCACTTCCTTAACCGTCTTTTAACCCTCTTAGCCAATAATTAGGCTTGCAGCTTCTTCTCCAGCCAATGAGCCAATCGCTACACCCATACCTCCAAGCCTAGCTGCAACTACTACATTAGGGTGTATTTCCTCGATGATTGGGCTTTTGTTTTTGCCTACGCCTAGAATACCACTCCACTGCTGCTCTATTTCAAATGGTATGTTGGGGATGACGACATTTTGAAGTAATTCAATTAACGCATTATAAATGAGTTGAGTAGCTCCAAACTCACTAGTTGTTTCTTCAGCTGGGGCTAAATTTCGACCACCACCAATCAAGATTCGATGATGGATATTTCTGAAATAGTAATAACCTCTGTCATAATGATAGCAGGCCTTAATTTTTAAGTGAGGAATAGGGGAGGTGATGAGTACTTGATTACGAGCAGGACTAATGTCTAATTGAGGAAAGAATTGATGAGTGAATCCATTAGTAGCAATAATGAGCTGTTTTGGATGAATTTTCCACGATTGTGCTGTAACTAGCTCGATAGTTGGTTCGTAGTGGAGTTTTTCTATTTGAATACCTGTAAAAATCATTACACCTACAGATTGAGCGAATTGTAGCAGTGATTTCATCATCTCTCCTGTATGTATCTGCCCCTCTGCTTGATTTTTGATCAAGGAATGAATATTAGAAAAACCAAAAGTAGGAATGGCATTAGATTCCTCTTTGAATACGGTAGGATGCCCGATTATTGGTCGAAGTTGCTGATTGAAATCATCCATTTTTTCCAGACAAGCTTCATATATATCAGATTCATGGTCTTGGAACAATTCATAAGCTCCCCAATCTTTGTATTGGATCGCTTGATCTCCTAAACGTTGTCGTAGTTTTTGAAGACCTTTCCATCTTTTTTCCACTAATTGCCAAACGGCATCTTCACCACGTTCATTAATGTCATCTAATAATTCAGTCATACTTCCAAAGCAGGCGAAGCCTGCATTGCGCGTACTGGCACCAATGGGAAGCGGCCCTCTTTCGAAGACGGCTACTTTTAATTTTGGCGCTTGTTCTTTAAGGTGAATTGCTGCATTTAAGCCAACGATTCCGCTGCCAATAATGGCAACGTCAATATTTTTTAAGAAGGAATCGTATTCCCAATAGCTAAGTTGGTATTGAAGTTTGGACATGGGTTCGTTATATTTGCCACATTGATTCACAAAAATAAGGATGTTAGATGATACAAAGGATTCAATCTATTTTTCTATTTCTAGCAGCGGGAGCTTCTTTCTCCCTTTTTGGCCTTCCATTTGCTTCTGTTAATGAAGCAGTAGAGAGCTCAGTGATTTTTAAAGATAAGGTGTTTAATGTAATGGATCATCCTGCTTTAATAGGGCTATTTGCAGTAGCGGGTTTATTGGCTTTGGTGAGTGTTTTTCTTTTTAAGAATCGCAAGTTACAAATGCGATTAGCTATATTTTCATTTATAGCGACTTTATTAGCTTCTATTTTTGGAGTTATTTTCTTTATGCAAAATGGAGGTAATGTTGATGCTGCAGATATTACCGATGATATGGGTATATTTTTGCCACCACTTGCTTTAGTTAGTTGTCTCTTAGCTTATCGTTTCATTAGTAAAGATGAAAAACTCGTAAAATCTATGGATCGCTTGAGATAAAAATAGGGTAATTAGGCTTTGGAAGTTCTAAAGCCTAATTATTTTTTAGGATTTGCGCTGTATAAATTTGATCCCCACTTATTCCCCGGATATAGTATAAACCAGCAGTAAAGGAGGTCATATCTAATTCACCTTGAACTTGATTTTTCATATTTTTTTGCAGCAATAGCTGTCCCTGAACAGTATAAATTTCTATGCTCTCCAAGCTTATTTCTTGGAAGTAAAGGACACCTTTTGTTGGATTTGGATAAAAATTAATGGTTTTTACGACTATTTCTGGATTTCGAGTAGGACCGATTGCAGGTAAAATGAAATTACCCCAAGCTAATGGAAGACTTCCTACCATTAGCGTTGTATCTAGTGTATGAACTTCTAAGTCAATAACAGATACACTATTACCTAAAAAATTGACCGTATATGCCTTTTCCCCCGATGGATTTATTTGAATACTTTCAGGGTCTTGGCCTACATCGATAGCTGTAATGAGGGAGGCTGTCGCCAAATCTATCACGTACATTTTACCAGGACCAAATCCACCTCCGGAAATATATAGCTTAGTTTCATCTAAATTTAAATCAAGGTCTTCTACCTCTGGGATATTTTCAATAAAAACAGTAGCTGTATGGTTAATTAAATCTATTTCCTTGATACTATTCGCTCCATATTCAGCAACATACGCTTTTGTACTCTCTTCATTAACGCAAGTACCATAGACTGTATTCATAGGGAGAGTCGTTTCTATCGCATTGGTTGTAGTATTAATGATTGTTAATTCAGAAGAACTGGATACAAGTAATATTTCGTCGTTGGGACTCAGCTCAAGATGTGTAGGTATACTTGAAAGCGGGATGGTATTTTCAATGGTATTATTTGATAAATTAAGCGCTAAAACGCCTGCGTTAAAACCAATATAAATACGTGACGAAGAGCTGTTAATAGCTAATCCACGAATAAATTCGTCAATTTCAATGGTTTCAACGACTGTATCTGTATCTGTATCAATGACGGATAAGGAAGCAGCACTTTGATTACCAACATATATCCTGTTCAAAATAGGACTAGTTACTACATACCGAGGGTTCGTTTCTACATCTATTGTAGATAGCACTATATCTTCTTGTAAATCAATTATTGATACGGTATTGGAGTTAGTATTGGGGATATAAGCTTTTTGGGCAGATGCTATTTTTAGGGAAAAAAAGATAGCAAGAAGTAGGACTGGAGAAGATATTAGTTGAGTCATTGAATTCATAGATTTTACAATTTTATTTCTACTAATATCGTCTCTTTTTCTCAACGTTTAAGGTAGCTTTATATTTTTGAGATTAAGGGATTTACCTAAAGGATAAAAATAAAAAAGGTCTTTCGCATTGCGGAAGACCTTTTTTATGTCGATAGAAGGATACGTTTATTGAGGACGAGCTTTTGCGGAGTAGTTCACTCGAAGCTGGCCTGACTTACGCAACTTTGTTTTGACATCCTGTACAATACCCATCGTTACTTTTCCATCTACACGAAGAGAGGAAGTAATACGACCATGCTTTGCCTCAGGCACTTTAATTTTGTGCTTTTCAAGGAACAAAGGAATATCTTCTACAGTAGCAAACTTATCGCCAAGTTGTAATCTCGGCTTAGTTCCGTACGTTTCAACGTACTTCTTAACTGGTTTTCCAATATAGAGGTAATTTACCAGTGATTTTTCTTCTAGCTTGGTCAATGCAGTAGCATAAGGCGTTACTACATTAACTTTTAATTCTGAATCTCTTAATACTGTTACTACCATAAAGAAAAATAACAACATGAAGATGATATCAGGCAAAGAAGCTGTGGAAACTTCTGGTTTTGACTTACCTCTTTTTTTCGAAAATTTTGCCATAATTCTTTTTTTAGAAAGTTAGAGATAATGAGTGGCAATTTTCGACGACACTCGAGATCTGACTAGCCTTTCTTGTTTTATTCTTCACCGAAGTTGGTAGGCTCTGCTTCCGATAATACCATAGGAATTTGACTACGGATATCTCTACGGATAGCGATAGGTAATTCATCGCTGTAAGGCTTACCATATTGTCTTTGGCAAAGATCGTCCCAAAGCTCATCATAAGCTGCTTTGAGCTCATTATATACTTCGAGATAAGTTTTGTAGTTCGTCCCACGGTCGTTCTTGAGCGAGATAATTGCTTTTGTTGGCTTTTCAGCCAAATCTTCTCGCTTTGCTGGATTGCTGATGAATTCCTTAGCTCTTTCGCGAAGATCACCTACTAAAGCAGGTTCATTGCGCACCAATAATTGGTTTTGAGCATTTACTAATACAGAGAAAACGTTACGTTCTTTCAATTTAGTAATGTCAGGTTCTTCTTCAGACCATGGTGGAAGCTTTACTAAAATCCCCTTGTCTTCAACGATAGTTGTAGTTACCAAGAAAAAGATTAGCAACAAGAAGGCAATGTCAGCCATGGAACCGGCATTGATCTCGTTTTTCATGCGATCTCGGGTCTTTGTTTTTGCCATAGCTGTACGATTATTTTATTTAAAAAAGTTACGAACTTCAGAAATAACGAAAGCAGCTACAGCAATTCCGATAAGCGCTAACATGGTAGTAATACCTCCGCTCATGAACTTTAGTGTGCCTTCAGTAATTTGGCTACTTTGAGCCGTTTCGAATTTTTTAATTGCCGTTTCTAAGGTTGGCGTCAAAGACGTATCAGCCGTAGCATAAGCAATAAGGAAAATAGCAATCAAAATACCAAAACCAATAATTCCTTTCATGGAACCCTTGAAGTTGGTAGCGATATGGAACAAACCGAAGCCAACCATAGCAATTGCTGCAAGGACGGATAAGGCGATCGCTCCACTGATCCCTACGTCGAAGATGCTAGTTTGGTATTGCGTTTCCTTAGCAGCATCAGCGAAATTTTCCATCCCACCAATCACTGAAATCAAGAAAACAGCAACAACAAGCACACCTAAGCCGAAGGCTACCGATTGGCCATTTTTTACTAAGAATTGATACATAATAATTTGGATTTCACTTTAAAAAATCTACTTAGAAATTAAGCTGGCGCTTAACGACTGACTACTACTTCTTGAAAACGTTGTTTGTCGCCATGATATCAACCAAAGCGATTGATGCATCTTCCATTCTGTTAACAATACCGTCGATTTTGTTAACGATGTAGTTGTAGAAAATTTGAAGGATAATCGCCACAATCAAACCGAATACTGTAGTCAATAGGGCTACCTTGATACCACCTGCTACTACTGATGGAGAAAGGTCACCTACTGCTTCGATACGGTCAAATGCTTGAATCATACCAATTACTGTACCCATGAAACCAAGCATCGGTGCGATGGCGATGAATAGTGAGATCCAAACTAGACCACGCTCTAAAAGACCCATCTGAACACTACCGTAAGAAACGATTGCTTTTTCAACCGCCTCAGGTCCTTGGTCTGCGCTTTTCAAACCTTCATAAAGGATGCTGGCTGTTGGGCCAGGAGTTGATTTACAAACTTCCATTGCGCCTTCTACATCCCCACTCTTGAGGTTGTCATCAATTCGGCCCAGAAGTTTGTCGGTGTTTACTGTTGCAATGTTTAATGTAATAATACGCTCAATACAAAAAGCAAGACCAAGAATTAAACATACGAGTACGAAACTCATAAAGCGCCAATCACCATCGATGAATTGCTTTTTTAAAACTTGATAACCAGAATCTTCTGATGATTCAACTTGTTCTGTACTGTCGCTACTGCCTTGTGCGTATACCACATTTGCTGAAAATACTGCTAAACCAAGTACAAGCAGTAATGCTAATAATCTTCGCATAGTCAATAAGGTTTTACGATTGTTTTTTGATAAAAATGTTAGTTAACAAATACCCATTAACCTATTGAGGTTTTATGAGGCACTAACAGGTTAAAATTGCCTCACAACCTAGCAGAGAGGAAGGGATTCGAACCCTCGATACCCTGTTAAGGTATACACGCTTTCCAGGCGTGCCTCTTCAACCACTCGAGCACCTCTCTATTAGTTCAAAATAATATGAAATACCCCTTTGAACATTTCATAAACTTGCTAGTGTAATTTTGACACGAACAAATTTAATTATTACAAGCTTTTTACCAAGCTCGACAGCCACAAAAATTGTAAAAAGATGTAACAATTCAAAATTTTTGTGACTTTAGCCGCCTTTAGCTTGATTTCTCAATGATACGGATAATTCCCTTATTGCTCAGGGTGTATCCCTATTTTTATGCACTTAGCCTACTAAAAATGTAATTTTTTATCTATTCCGTGAGGCGAAGTTTGAAATATAGCTAAAGCATTTTCACTGGTTACTCGTACTACTTCATCCAGACCTATTTGCTTCACCGTTGCTAATTTTTCGGCAACATGAAGGATATAACTACTCTCATTTCGTTTGCCACGATATGGAACAGGTGCAAGGTAAGGTGAATCTGTTTCCAAAACGATATGCTTTAGATCAACAGATTCTAAGGTGTTAGCTAGACCAGATTTTTTAAAAGTCAATACACCTCCAATTCCCAGAGAGAAACCAAGATTGATGATGGCTTCCGCTTCCTCGAGGTTACCCCCGAAGCAATGAAATATCCCTCTTAGTCTGACATCATTAACTTCTCTCAGCAATTCAATGATGATAGAAGTAGATGCTCTAGAGTGAATAACAATTGGAATATCAAGCTCTTTGGCCCACTCAACCTGTGTAAGAAAGGCTTCTTTTTGTTGTTCAAAAAAGGTTTTATCCCAATATAAATCAATTCCGATTTCTCCAATTGCTACAAATGGTCGCTTATCTAGCCAGTTTTTAATGGTGGTAAGCTCTTTTTTATAGCTTTCGTTTACTGAGCATGGATGCAAGCCCATCATTGCGAAACAATGATCAGGGTAGCTCTGCTCCAATGCCAACATTTCTTCAATAGAAGAACTATCAATGTTTGGTAGGTAAAAAGCTCCTACATTATTTGCGAAAGCACGTTGCATCATCTCCTCACGATCATCTTCAAATTGTTTGGCGTACAAATGCGTGTGCGTATCTATCAATTTCATTTATTGCAGCTTACTTTTCGCACAAATGTATAGATTAATTTCTAAAGCATTTTGGTGTATGTGTGAAATAAAAATTATTTTGTCTTTTCAAACACCTTTTTAGTTAAAGCATGAAGTAAGTCTCCAATCAAAGATTGCGACTAGAGTGTCAAAGCAAAGCCCTTTTTGTGTTGCATAGCCAAAAGCTAATAGTCAAAATTGCTTGTACGTTAAAATGGTCCCTTCGAAAATCATGAGAAACTGACTAAAAGATAGTTGTGTATGATTTTTGAAGGGACACTAAAATCTGTCCGCCTATGGCTGAATTTCATTATACCCTTTTCAGCGAGAGGCTGATAGGTTCTAGCCTAAATAATTGAGTTATGGATCAAAAAAAAGGAAAGCATACATAGCTCACTTTATTATTTGCTGCTAGTTAGGTGGTATCTTTAAAAAATGTTATCTATATCAAAAAGAAAGTTAGGCTTTACTATGATTAAAATTTAACTAGTAATCCTTCAATTTGTTTTTATTTGTGTAGCTCTTGGAGCTGAACTTCGTAAGGGAGTTTAAGATGGTGTAATCATAAAAAAATGCTAATGGCTAAAAAGAAAAAGTTTTACGTAATTTGGGAGGGACACGAGACAGGAGTATTTGATAGCTGGAATGAGTGTCAAAGGCATATAAAAAATTATCCTGGGGCACGATACAAGTCATTCCCATCTAAAGAAGCAGCCGATGCTGCTTATCAAAGTGACTCTAGGGACTTTATTGGCCAGAATGCGCCAAAAAAGCACATCAGTGCTACCCCTGTATCTCATCCAGAGATCATCTGGGATAGTATTGCTGTAGATGCTGCTTGTAGCGGCAATCCAGGTGTGATGGAGTATCAAGGTGTAGATACGAGTACAGGAGATCAGATTTTTCATAAAAAGTTTGATCTAGGCACCAATAATATAGGGGAGTTTTTAGCTATTGTGCATGCTTTAGCTTTATTTAAGCGTTTAGAAAAAAATACACCTATATATACAGATTCAAAAATTGCTCAAGGCTGGATTAAAGCAAAGACCTGTAGAACTAAACTAGTTAGAAATGCAAAGACAGCTGCTTTACATCAAGTCATTAAACGTGCAGAAGCTTGGCTTAAGGCCAATACATTTGATAATGAGATTTTAAAATGGGATACTTCCAATTGGGGAGAAATACCAGCTGATTTTGGAAGAAAATAGCACTTACTTTTTAACTGGAAATTTCATTTTATAATCAACGCTTACTTTTCCTTTTTTGATGTTCTCTAATTTCCTTTTGAGCAATCTACGTTTGATAGGTTTCAGATGCTCTAGAAAAAGGGTTCCTTCAATATGATCATATTCATGTTGGATGACACGGGCATTCATTCCTGTGAAAATTTCTTCATGTTCTACCAAGTTTTCATCTTGATAGCGCAATTTAATTTGGGCGGGTCTTTCTACATCGCCTGTTATTTGTGGAATACTTAAGCAGCCTTCTTCATAAGTCCAAGGTTCTCCCCCCTCTTCAATTTTTTGAGCATTAATGAAAACTTTCTTAATGCCGCCCTTACTTTTTTCTTCGTCTTTTAGTTGTAAAGTATCTACAAGAAACAACCTAGCAGAGACTCCAATTTGGGGTGCAGCTAATCCCATACCACTAGCATGGTACATTGTTTCCCACATGTTTTCAATCAATTCTTGTAGGTTGGGAAAGTCCTTTTCGATTGGGTCAGCAACTTTTTTTAACACGGCTTGTCCGTAGGCATATACTGGTAAGATCATCTTCTTTTCTTTTTGCGGGGCGAAAATAACAATTTTGTGACTACTCACCTATTTCGCTCCATATATTCTTGTAGAATGAGTACAGCACTAATTTTATCGACCAGCCCTTTTTCTCTTCTTTTCTTTTTTTTTGCTCCACTTTGTAGTATAATTTGTTTTGCCTCTGCTGAGGTAAATGCTTCGTCTTGTAGAATAACCTTTTTTTCAGGATAAAGTTTTTTAAGTTTTCGTTCTAAGCCAATAACAAGATGAGTGATTTTAGTTGGGTTACCATCCGCATGCCGCGGCTCACCGATAACTATGGTTTCTACTTCTTCTTCCTTGAAATAAGTGCCTAAAAAGTCTAATAACCTATGGGTGTCTATTGTATCTAGGCCGCTTGCAATAATTTTTAGTGGATCCGAAACGGCCAATCCAGTTCGTTTAGTGCCGTAATCTATCGCCATTAGTCTTGCCATGCTAAGAGTTTAGATAATATTTCTGAGTTTAAATTTAAACTCTAATTTTTGATTGTCACGCTGTACTTTTAATTTGATTTTTTTACCTACTCGCTTTTTAAACTTTCGTGAAATACCTTCCAGAGTATAGAAGCTAGAAGGCCAGCCATTACATCGAATAATAACATCTCCTACCTGAATGCCTGCTTTCTCCGCTGGACTGTCTTTGATTACACTATATACAACAAAATGTTCCATACGTTTTCCAGAACGAGCCAGTAATAGTCCACTTCGATCAAACTTAAATTTCTTTTTAAATTTTTTGGCTGGCTTTAAATATACTTTCTCGTTAATGTAATCAAATATAACCACAAATCGACTTAGTATTTCGTTTCCGATTATCCCGTTTCTCGAGTTAATCTGTATACTATCAATCGCGTCGGGTAAATCTTGAAAATAAGTTGTCGTCTCCTGTAAGACTACATCTTTTAAGAATAGTTTTTGCGTACGACCAATAAATCCTTCTAGGTCACCTCCCAAGCCAGCTGCTAGTTTACTGCGTATGATCTTCTCCGGAAGGTCAAGATTAGGATGGGTATTGGTATGCAGCATAAGCGGCAGACTAGCGCCTGTATCCAATAATAGTTTGACTTCTAATTCTGTTTGATCTGCAAATTGAACATTCGTTGTTACATAGGGTTTATGTCTCTTAATTTCAACAGGTAGTTCAATGTATTTTTTTGAAGGAGCTTCGAAGTGTTTGGGCTGATATAAGGTGATCACTTTTCTTTTAAAGTTAATTTTTACAATATATCTCCTGAACAGGTCGGCTCCAATAATACCCTGTACATCGATCCCTGCAAATTGATCAAATTTAAAATAATCATCATCTAGAACTAAGATATTTTTGTTGAGCGCTTTGAATCGACCTATAGTTAGATCAATATTTTGGGTAAGGTATGCTATTAAGACGGTCGTTAAATCAGCTCCCATGATAGAAAACTTTCGAGTATAATTAATAGCCATTAAATCAGAAATTTCTCTTTTGGTGAGAATTGTATGTTCCGCTCCTGTATCGAAGATAAAACGCAAAGGGAGAAAGTTATTGAAAAGAACTTTAACGATAATGAAGTTATTTTCATATTCAAATGGAAGTTCTATCTTCTTACTATTTTGGGAGAGCTTAAAATCAACTTTAGGCTTTTTAATGACCTGAGAAGATAGTCCTAAAGGAAGAAAAAAAATGAAAAGAAAAAGAATTTGATTTTTCATGTGATATAAACCTGTGTATGTCATGATTAGAGACAACCTTTGTCTTTTATCGCTATTAATTAAAGCATGCTGAATTCTTTATCATCTCCTTATTTGTTGCACCATTTCAAGAATTCAAAGTAGAGGATAAAAGCAGCTAAAGACAGTATTTAAACGTTTGGAAAAGCAGGAGTGTTGATTTTTAAGATGTATAAATCCTAATAATATTTTGTTTTGATGGGATTTTTGAAAATCTTTTAGTCTATTCTTGTTTTTTTAAAACTTATTTATGACTTTTACATCTAGTTAGTGTTAAATGCACACATATTGTTCAATAATCCCATTTTACTGAGTTTCCCCCATAAAACCCGCAAGAATAAATAACAAAATGGAGATAAAATTATCTCTACACAATGGTTTAAAAGATATCTACTCTATATAATTAGATGTAACGAATTACATGAGATGTAATTACATTTTTTAACCAAATTTAAGTAATGTATGAAACTTAAAGTCGACTTAAAGTATGCATTGTTACTACTTTTTGTAGCAATGGGGACTTTTGCAATGGCGCAGCGTACCGTAACAGGTACGGTTACCGATGCAGAGACCAACGAGCCTTTAATCGGAGCTTCGGTAGCCGTGTTAGGTACTTCTACTGGTACAGTTACCGATCTTGATGGTAAATTCTCACTAAATGTGCCAGATGGCGCAGCTCAAATTCAATTTTCTTACACAGGTTATGCAACAACCACTCAAGACATTGGCGTTTCTAACGTCATCGATGTACAGATGAGTGCTGGTACAGACTTGGACGAGGTTGTCGTAACAGGTTACGGAACACAAAAGGAAAAAGAGATCACTTCTTCTGTAGTCGAAGTATCTGAGAAGGACTTCAACCAAGGAGTAATTTCTGATCCTGCACAGCTTCTTCAAGGTAAGGTAGCTGGTTTGCAAGTTTACAACAGAGGTGGAAACCCAAACAATCAGTCTGTGATTCGTTTGAGAGGTCTATCTACTGTAGGTGCTAACGTTCAACCATTAGTCGTGATCGATGGTGTTATTGGGGCTTCTTTACAGAATGTTGACCCTAATGATATCGAAACGATCAGCGTACTTAAAGATGGTTCTGCTGCGGCGATTTACGGTTCTCGTGGTTCTTCAGGTGTAATCATTGTTACTACTAAGAAGGGTAAAGCTTCTCAGAAACTACAGTGGTCTTACAACGGGCAGGTTTCTACAGAGTCTATCCTTAACAGCATTGAGATCCTGGATGGAAATGAATTCGTAGCTGCAGGTGGTACAGATTTGGGTAGCCGTACGGACTGGATTGACGAAGTAACTGAAAATCCAATCAACCATACACATGGTTTATCCGTTGGTGGTGGAGTAGGCGCTAACTCTAATTTCCGTGCTTCTGTTAATATCAGAGAGCAAAACGGTATTATGAGAAACACTGGCTTCGATCAGTTTAACGCTCGTTTGAACTTCTCTTCTAGAGTATTCAACGATAAGCTGAAAATCGATTTCAGTTCTTCTTACACAACGAAAGATCAACGTATTGGTTATGATGAAGCATTAAGATATGCGGTATTGTATAACCCAACTGCTCCCGTTTTAGGTGCAAATTCTCCTTTCGAATTCAACAGTAGTCAGTTTGGTGGATTCTTTGAAACATTGGGTCTTTTCGATAGCTTCAACCCGGTATCAATTGTTGATCAAAACAGAAACGTAGCTGAAAGATCAGAGTTTAACTACAGTGCGAACTTGTCTTATGATATTCTTTCTAACTTATCTGTGACAATGAGAATCGCTCAACAGAGCACTGATTTCTCTAATGACCAGTATGCTCCTACAACAGCTAACTTTAGAGGAAATGCTACTTCTCCAACCAGAAAAGGTTTAGCAGAATTTTACGAGTCTAATGCAACATTTAGCCTATACGAAGGTTTTGCTACTTACTTAACTAGCTTTGGTAAATCTGATCTTACTATTACAGCAGGTTATTCTTACCAAGAAGATAATTTTAATGATAGATTCTTTAGCATCGGTGATTTCCCTGACAATTCTCTTGATTTCAGCAACTTGATTGAAAGTTCTCAGGATTTACAAAATGCTGGTTTCATTAATGCAAGTAGTAACAGATCTCCAAATAACAAAATCATTGCCTTCTTCGGACGTGCTAACTTCACATTCGATAATGCGATCTTCTTGAACGCTTCTGTTCGTCGTGAAGGTTCATCTAAGTTAGGTGAAGGTAATCAGTGGGGTATCTTCCCAGCATTTGGTGTAGGTGTTGACTTAAACAGATACTTGAATATCGGCAGTGTTGATTTATTGAAAGTTAGAGTGGGTTATGGTGTAACAGGTGCACTTCCTCAACAGTCTGGTTTATCACAAGAAATTAGATCAATATCAAACGACCCTTCAGGTGCTGTTAATACAACGCTTGCGCGTGCTGCCAACCCTGATTTAAAATGGGAAGAAAAGGCAGAATTAAACTTTGGTCTTGAATTCAGTATGGGAAGATTCTCTACTACTTTAGACTTATATAACAGAGATATTTCTGACTTTATCTTAGAAAGAACAGTTGACGTTGCCGTTTTCGGTGTTGACAGAAGATTCGAAAATGCAGGTAAGCTCAATACACAAGGTTTAGAATTAGCACTTAACTATGATGTTGTACGTAGTGAAAACTTCAATTACACAACAGGTGTTGTGCTTTCTACTTACGAAACGGTATTGGAAGAATATGTACTTGACGCAGAAACCAGAGGTAACCTAGGTGCTCCTGGTCAGAACGGTACGAACATGCTTCTAGTTCAAGTTGGTCAAGAAATAGGTAACATTTGGGGGCCAGTTTACGAAGGTGTTGAAGATGGTTCTCCTATTTTTGCTGATATCAATGGTGATGGTCAGTTAGTTACAGGACAAGATCAAGCCTTGAATCCAGATGCTGACTTTGAAGTACTAGGTAATGGTGTTCCGGATTTAGAATTAGGTTGGACTAACCAAATCCAAATTGGTGATTGGTCAATTAATGCGTTCTTTAGAGGGGCATTCGGCCATAGCCTAGTGAATACATTCCGTGCATTCTACGAGCCAAGATTGTCTACTCAGACATCTTACAACTTCGTGAATACTGAAAACGCAGTGGATGGATTGACTACTGCACGTTTCAGCTCGCTTTATGTAGAGAAGGCAGATTTCTTCAAGTTGGACAATTTGACTATTTCTAGACAATTCAACTTAAATGACGCTGCAATTCGTTCAATTCAAGTATCTTTAATGATACGTAATGCATTCGTTATTACTAACTATAGTGGTATTGATCCAGAGCCTAGTTTAGTGGACAGAGGTTCTGCAGGTAATGGTAACACCACGATTGCTAGTGATGTATTATCTCCAGGTATTGAAAGAAGAAATAACTACTTCAATTCTAGAGTATTTGCATTGGGTGTTAACTTAAACTTTTAATGATTATTAAAACATATAGTCATGAGTAAATTTTTAAAATTTTTATTTGCTTTAGTAGCAATTTTTGCTGTTCAAGCCTGTACAGATCTTGAAGAAGATTTGGTAGGTGACGTAACAGAGGATATTAATATTGAAGGTATCGACACAGGTGGTGGTGGTGGTTCTGCTGGGCCATTAAGCGCTGCTTACGCTTCTCTAAGAGGAGCAGGTACTGCTAACCATGGTGGATATTATTCTGTACAAGAGCTTCCTACAGATGAAATGGTAATCTGTGCAAAAGGTGGTGACTGGTTTGATGGTGGTATCTTGATTGATCTTCATCGTCATACTTACGATGCAACACATGCATTTGTAAATGGTACTTGGGTACAAACATACAATGCTATTAACACGGTTAATGAATTACTAAATGGTGATAATTTGGATGCCAATCAAACTGCTCAGGCTAGGTCCCTTCGTGCTTATTATTACTTCCGTCTTCTTGACCTTTATGGTAGAGTAAAAATTATTACTTCTCCTGGTCAAGATGCTCCACAGGCTTCTCGTGCTGAAGTATTTGCATTCGTTGAATCTGAGTTATTGGATGCTCTAGGTGTTTCTGAGATTTCTTCTTCAATGGATTTATCAGGTAGTGCCTTAGGTACAGATCCCAATCCTTATGCAATGAACCAGTTTGGAACATTGGGTATCATAGCTAAGCTATATCTGAATGCAGAGGTTTACACAGGTACTGCAAGATGGCAGGAAGCTGCTGATGCAGCATCTTACATCATTGACAGAGGTGTCTATCAACTTTGTGGTGATGGATGCAAGGTTGCTAACCAAGGTAAAAGAGCTGGTGTAGCTAGTGATCCAGATGAACTTAGTGGCTTTGCTGCTGTTTTCGCATCCAATAACGAAAACAACCCAGAGCACATTTTCTCGGTATTGTACGATGAGGCATCTGCTGGTGGTATGAACTTCAGTCAGATGAATCTCCACTACTCTAGCCAATTTACTTGGAATTTTGATGCTCAGCCATGGAATGGTTATGCTACTTTGGAAGAATTCTATAATTCTTTTGAAAATGGTGATGCGCGTAAAGAAGCTAGCTTCATTGTAGGGCAACAGCTTGATTTCGGTGGTTCTGCAATCCTTGATTATGCATCTGATGATGGTGAATTAGTATTAAACTATACCCCTGCTATCAATGAATTGACACCAAACTCTCTACGTGAGGCTGGTGCTCGTCCAGGTAAGTTTAGCTTTAAGCAGTTCGGTCGTCCAGATATGGATAATGACTACCCAATCGTTCGTTTAGGTGAAGTTTACCTAATGCGTGGTGAAGCGAGAGCAAGAGCTGCTGGTGATTGGAACGTTTCATTGGATGATGTAAACGTTCTTAGAGCAAGAGCTAAAGTAAATAGCTACAGCACAATTGATGCAGATGAGTTCTTAGCAGAAAGAGGCCGCGAAATGTTCCAAGAAGGTGTACGTCGTATGGACTTAATCCGCTTTGGCAAATACAATGATGCTTGGTGGGAAAAGCCAGCTGACCCATCTGATCACGTAAATGTATTCCCTATTCCGTTTGAGCAACTTCAAGCTAGTGGTGGTACACTTACACAAAATGATGGTTATTAATACTATATAAAATAATAACTTTAGGGGTCGCTTTCTTTACGGGAGGCGACCCTTCTTCTTTAAATCAACTTGCGTACCACATGTTTCTTAAATGTTCTCGATTTTTAGCCTTTTTATTGGCGTTGAATTTGTTCGCTTGTAATGAGGAAAAACATCTATTTGTACTAAAAAGTGAGGATACTGCTCCGTTTAATAATACATTAGAGTATACGGAAGATTTTAATCCATACCTTTATCGGAATTTCTATAATGGTGGGGGTGTCGCTTTAGGGGATATCAATAATGATGGACTGATTGACGTCTATTTCACAGGAAATATCGTCGATAATAAGATGTTTTTGAATAGAGGTAATTGGAATTTTGAAGATGTAACTTCTATTACTAGATTAGCCTGTTCTGGCGTATGGTCTTCAGGCGCAAACTTTGTAGATATTAATGGTGATGGTTGGTTAGATTTATACGTGTGTAAAGCCGGCAAACCAGGAGGAGATCAGCGATATAATGAGTTGTTTATCCATACAGGGCAACTGGATGAAAATGGTATTCCTCAATTTGAGGAAAAATCTGCTGAATATGGATTAAATATTACCGGCTTATCTATCCAATCTGCTTTTTTTGACTATGATCGTGATGGGGATCTAGATTGTTACTTATTGAATAACTCCCTTCGTTCTGTAGGGGGATTTGATTTAATTCCTGAGCAGCGTAATACACCGAGTGAAAATGGCAATAAATTTTTTGAAAATCAGGATGGTAAATTTGTGGATGTCACTGAAGAGGTAGGTATTTTTAGTAGCGCTATTGGATATGGCCTTGGAATTACTCTGAGTGATTTTGATCTGGATGGGTGGACGGATATATACATTTCTAATGACTTCTTTGAAAAAGATTATCTGTATTTAAACAATCAAGATAAAACCTTTACAGAGCAAGGAGAGGAGTATTTTGAATGTTACCCATGGGGATCAATGGGGGCAGATGTAGCAGACTTGGATAATGATTTAATGCCTGATTTGATGATCACAGAAATGTTGCCACACACAGTGAAACGCAAAAAAACAAAGGCATTGTATGAATCTTGGAAAAAGTATTCTCTCGCTGTTTCGAATGGTTATTATCATCAGTTGCCGCGTAATATGCTGCAAAGAAATATGGGCAATGCTGGTTTTTTGGAAGTTGGGAGAAAGGCGGGGGTAGAAGCAACCAACTGGAGCTGGTCTTCTTTAATGCAAGATTTTGATAATGATGGTTTGAAGGATATAATTGTTGCAAATGGTATTTATAAAGATTTATTAGATCGTGATTACTTGGCTTTCATAGCAGATGATGCTAGTATTAAAAATGATTTAGCAAAAGGTAGTACGAACGCCATTACTAAGCTAATTGATGCTATGCCCTCTCAAGCAGTAGCCAATTTTGCATTTAAAAACTTCGGAGATTTTAATTTTGAAAATTATGCAGATGAGTGGGGATTAGATCAGAAAAGTTTTAGTAACGGTTGTGCCTATGGTGATTTGGATAATGATGGTGATCTAGACTTGGTGTTCAACAATGTTAATATGCCAAGTTTTATTTATGAAAACACTTCTGAACGTTCTGGATACAATTACCTCAAGATCAAGCTACAGGGAAAGCAGAAAAATACAAAAGCTATTGGTGCAAAAGTGGTTGTTTACGCTTGTGGGCAAAACTTTATGGCGGAGAATTATCCTTCTCGTGGTTTTCAGTCTAGTATTTCTAATCACTTACTCTTTGGACTGGGGAATTGCACCTCTGTTGATAGTCTAAAAATTATCTGGCCGAATGGGTATTACGATATACATACCAACCTCAAAGTCAATAAGGAATGGACTTTCGCACCATCAGATCATTCTTCTCCATTTATCCCTTCTTCTAATGCCATTGCAGATGAGAAAGCTTCCTTTTTTACTGGCTCCTATGATCTAGGCATTGAACATCAACTACTCCGTTTTAATCAGTTCAACAGAGAACGCCTACTAATGAAAATGAATACTGTAGATGGACCCGTAATCGCTCTATCAGACCTTAATCAGGATGGAGTAGAGGATATATTTGTAGGAGGAGCAAAAGGTTTTTCTTCTAGTCTTTTGATTTCTAAAGAAGATGGAGCATTCCATAAAATGGAGTTCTTTGAGGAAGATAAACGATCTGAAGTTGTAGATGCTGTCTTTTTTGATTCTGATAATGATGGTGATAAAGATCTTTATGTTGCACATGGGGGTACTGCTTTTTCCCCATTTGCCTCAGAATTGCATGATGTCTTATACGTCAATGAAGGAGACGGGCAATGGACAAAAAATAAGGAGGCCTTTAAATTTCCTCAAGCGGTCGCAACTGGTGCGGTTGCTATTGCAGATTTTGATCAAGATGGCTTGGAAGATGTATTCGTAGGGGAACGCAATAGTAACAAAGCCTACGGCTTGCCAGGCTCTGCATACCTATTTAGGAATAAGGGACAACAAAATTTTGAATCGATAGAGATTCCTGAATTTAAAGAATTGGGAATAATAACAGACGCCCAATGGTTAGATGTCAATCAAGATGGCTTATTGGATTTAATCGTCGTTGGAGAGTGGATGCCAATCACCATTTTTATGAATAAGAATGGGCGCTTTGAAAAAGAAGAAAACGCTTTTGCCAAAACGAAGGGTATTTGGAATACTTTATTGGTAGAAGACTTTAATCAGGATGGACAAGCTGATATTTTTGTGGGCAATATAGGGAGCAACAGTGCTATTCGTAAGAATCATTTGCTCTATATAAATGATTTTGATAAAAATGGAAGTGTAGAACAAATACTTGCTGAGCAGGTAGATAAAAAGATTTATCCTTCTTTAGATAAAGATGAGCTAATGTCTCAACTACCCATCTTAAAACGGAAATATGTCTATTATAAAGATTTTGCGGAAGCAACTATGGAACAGCTATTCGATGCAAATACTTTAGAAGAGAGTCTTGTTTTGAATTTAGATGTGGTGGAAAGTCAACTATACTTTCAGAAAAATGGTCAGTTTGAACGACAGCCTTTGCCTGTGGAGGTACAGTTCTCATCCGTACATGCAGTTACAGCAAATGATTTTGACAAAGATGGCACACTTGACCTATTAATTGGAGGAAATCACTATTTGACCAAGCCACAGTTTGGTAGAGAAGACGCTTCTAAAGGCTGGCTGTTAATCGGAGGCAAAAAAGGAGGAGACATTCAATATGATAATGCAAGTGCCTTGAATATTGATGGACAAATTAGAGATTTCGAATTATTACAAAATAATAAAGTGATGATTGGGGTTGTAGGCCAATCTATTCAAGTTTACAGCTACTAATCCATTAGGTTATAGAGCCATTATGTGAACGCATTTCTTTTAATATTTCACCAAATGGAGGCTCCGACTTTTCTATTAGTCTAATGGTTCTCAATATTTTGGTAAAAAAAGAGAAAGCCATATAATTTTTTGTGCTTACTTCGAGTCTGTTTAAATTTTCTATTGCCTAAAAACCAATGTTTTGAAAATTATGGCGTCTGATTGGATCAGTTACTTAGCTCGCTAAGTTCCATCACATAGCCTTAGCCAAAACCCTACCTTTACGGGCAGGTAGACGCAAATCGCTGGTTATCAGTTTGAATAAAATTTAAACATTCGCTTAAAATTTATTAACGTATAACATAAAACCATAGAAATAATTAAAAAATCTTAGAATTATGGAAGTAGTGGTAAAGCAGATTTTCTTTTTATTAATTTTATGTTTAGGAGCTAGTGCTTGTGAATCAGAGTACTCACAAATCGTAAAAGAAGAAATCAAATCTGGGGTTATTCATGAAGATTTGATCTTGGGATTGAAAATGGGCCAAACTCGGAAAGAATTTTATGATCATTGTTGGCAATTGAATAAACAAAAACTGGTAGCCCAGGGACCCGGGAATAAATACGCCAAATATATTCTAACCCTTGATTCTACCTCTCAAAATTCAGAAAAAGTAGAAATGCTCTTTTACGGTATCTTTGATGAAGACAAGATTATGCACGGTATGGAAATGAAAATGAATTACATCAAATGGTCTCCTTGGAATGAAATCTATCAGTCAGATCAACTAATGGAGGCATTAAAAATACATTTCTCCCAAGCTTATCCTGGTAATGACTTTTTGGAAATTGATATTAATGAACAAACGAAAGCATTTGCTAAAGTAGATGGAAATCGCCAGATCGTTATGTATCCATTGGGGGATAAAGATGTAATGGCGAAAATTACAGATTTGAGACATTCCGATTTGTTAAATAAATAAAACAACAATCTTGATGAAACATATTATTCAGTATCTAGGCACCTTACTCCTAGGTATTGCCTTAATTTCTTGCAATAACGAACAAGAGCCAAGCAATGAAGGTAGCCCATTGTTTCGTTTGTTAGATAATGAAAAAATAGGAGTTAACTTCTCTAATGACTTAGTGTCTACCATGGATTTTAATGTATATAAATACAGAAACTTCTATAATGGTGGTGGCGTAGCACTAGGTGATATCAATAATGATGGACTCATTGATATCTATATGGTTTCTAATCAATCTTCTAATAAGCTATACCTAAATAAAGGAAACTTGACCTTCGAAGATATCACTGAGCAAGCAGGCGTAAGCGGTCAGAAGGCATGGTCAACAGGTGTTACTTTCGTTGATATTAATAATGATGGCTGGTTGGATATTTATGTTTGTAACTCAGGCGATATCAAAGGGGATAATAAAGAAAATGAGCTTTTTATCAATAAAGGGAGTGAAGTAAATGGTGTTCAATTCGAAGAAGCTGCCGCCAAATACAACCTAAATGATAAAGGCTTCTCTACACATGCCGCTTTTTTTGATTATGATAAAGATGGCGATTTAGATGTGTACATTCTGAATAACTCTTACCAAGCCATTGGGAGTTTTAACTTACGTAAAAACGAACGACCAAAAAGAGATGAATTAGGTGGTGATAAACTAATGGAAAACCGCGATGGCCAATTTGTAGATGTAAGCGAACAGGCTGGTATTTATGGAAGTGTCATCGGTTTTGGACTGGGTGTAACGGTAAGTGATTTCAATAATGATTCTTGGTTAGATATTTTCATTTCCAATGACTTTTTTGAGCGAGATTACCTCTACCTTAATCAACAAGATGGTACTTTCGAAGAAGACTTGACCAATCAAATGACTTCGATCAGTGGTGCATCAATGGGGGCAGATGCCGCAGATATCAATAATGATGGTAATCCAGATTTATTTGTTACAGAAATGCTTCCTTCTGATTATGAACGCTTAAAGTCAGTTACTACCTTCGAAACTTGGAATAAATACCAATACAATGTCAAAAATGGTTATCACCATCAGTTTACGCGTAATGTCCTACACCGCAACAATGGAGATGATACCTTTAGTGAAGTATCGCGTTTGGCTGGGGTAGAGGCAACAGATTGGAGCTGGGGAGCCTTATTCTTTGATATGGATAACGATGGTTATAAAGATCTATTCGTAGCGAATGGTATTTATAAAGACCTCACTGATCAAGATTATTTACAGTATATTTCTAATGAGGCTGTAATGAAGTCCATTATCCAAGATGATGGCGTGAATTATAAAGAATTAGTGGATATCATCCCTTCTAACAAGGTAGAAAATCATGCTTTTAAAAATATGGATGGCCTTGAATTTAAGCCATTTAACGAAAGTGGATTGCAAGAGCCTAGTTTCTCTAATGGCTCTGCTTATGGTGACCTAGATAATGATGGCGATATGGATTTGGTGGTGAACAATATCAATATGCCTTGTTTTGTCTATGAAAACACCTTGAAATCTAGTTCTGCAAATTATTTAAAACTGCAATTAGAGGCCTCTGGTTCGAATTACTTCGGGATTGGTTCTAGAGTGGTAGTAACGGATGGCGATCGCCAATTTGTTTATGAAAACATTCCAACTAGAGGTTTTCAATCAAGTATTGATTTTCGACCCAATATAGGGGTGGGCAATGCGACTAGCGTAGATGTGAAAATTATTTGGCCATCAGGAAAGGTGAGTCAGCTAGAAGCTGTACCAACCAATCAAACGATTACGCTTAGGGAGCAAGAAGCAGAAGAAAACACCGAAAAAGCGAATGATAAGGCGCTTGTTTTTACGCAAGTGGATGCACCATTTGACTATACCAAAAAAGAAAATAACTACTCTGATTTTAATAGAGAACGCTTGATTTATCACATGCGTAGTAATGAAGGTGGCCAGGCTGCTAAGGGTGATATCAATGGCGATGGCCAAGAAGACCTCATTTTTCCAGGAGCAAAGGGTAGCATAGCCAATATCTTCATCAACAAAGGAAGTGGGCTGTTCGATGAAAAAGAAGTAGGGAAAGATTTAGCCAGTTTAAAAGAGGCTGAACATGTTCAAGCCTTATTATTTGATATGGATAATGATGGTGATTTGGACTTGTATTTGGCCAGTGGTGGAGTAGAATTGTCTGAGTACTCAGAGTACTATTATGATCATCTATTAGCAAATGACGGACAAGGTAATTTTAGCCTTGTGAATAAAAAATTGCCTAGCGAAGAGCATAAGGTAAGTACCGGTGCAGTAGCACATGCAGATATTGATAATGATGGCGATCAAGATTTATTTGTCGGAGAGCGTATCAAGGTAGGCCGCTTTGGGGCCACTTGTTCTGCTTATATTTTACTGAACGATGGACAAGGCAACTTCACCGAAGCCACTGCTGATATATGCCCCGGCTTAGAAAACATCGGCATGGTTACGGATGCTAAATTTGCTGACCTAGATCAGGATGGACAGATGGATTTGGTAGTTGTTGGTGAATTTATGGCAGTGAGCATTTTTAAAGGGGAGAATGGACTACTAAAAAAGACCAATTTATCTGCTAATATTCCTTTAAAAGGTTGGTGGAATACTATCGAATTATTTGATGCTGACCAGGATGGTGATTTGGATATGATGGTGGGCAACCTTGGTAAAAATAGCCGCTTTAAAGCATCGGCAGATCGCCCGATCAAGCTTTTCTGTTCTGATTATGATAATAATGGCATGTTAGAAGGGATCATGACGTTCCAAGCAGAGGACGGTAAGGATTATCCTTACGCACTTCGCCATAATTTGATTGATCAAATTAAGAAACTGCAAAAACGCTTTCCTGACTTTAAGTCCTTCAAACAAGCTGATATCACAGCTATTTTTACGGAAGAGGAACTAGCGAGTGCCAATGTCTTAGAAGCAAATCAATTGCAGACAGTACTTTTGATTAATGAGGGCCAATTTAAGTTTCAAGGAGTAGCGCTTCCTGAGGAAGTTCAGTTTAGTCCTAACTATGCTATTCAAGCACATGATTTCGATCAGGATGGTGATCAAGATGTATTGCTTGGTGGAAACTTGTTTTATGTAGTTCCTGAAATGGGGATTTATGATGCCAGTTATGGACATTATTTAGAAAATAAAGGCGATAATCAGTTTGAGTTTGCTAAGGAGAAAAGTGGTTTTCGGGTAAAGGGAGAAGTAAGAGATATCATCTTAATGGATGGTATGGTTTTGATCAATAGAAGTAGAGATACTTTGGCTGCTTTCTCTTTTAATTAAAAGAGGAAAGGCATAAATAAACAGACTAGTATGCAAATTAAATATATCTATCCTGCTTTGGCTATTTTGTGCTTACTGATTGGCTGTCAAGCAGAGCAAAAAACACCAGGAGAAATTACTAAATCAAGTGTTTTTGTAGAAAAGACGAAAGCAGAAACAGGCCTTGATTTCAACAACCAGCTGAGTCCTAGCCTGCAGCTTAATATTTTAGAATACCTATATTATTACAATGGTGGTGGTGTCGCAGTAGGTGATGTCAATAATGATGGACTAGAGGATATTTTGCTTAGCGCAAATCAAACTTCAGATAAGCTGTATTTGAATAAAGGTGGATTGCAGTTTGAGGATATTACTACAAGCAGTGGTATAGCTGCTATGACAAATTGGTCAACTGGCGTTAGTATGGATGATGTCAATGGTGATGGTCATTTGGATATTTACATTTGTAAAGCTGCTCCGATTTCAGAAGCTGGTACACATAATTTGCTTTATATCAATAAAGGAGATGGTACTTTCACAGAGTCATCCCAACAGTTTGGCCTAGATTTCTCAGGCTATTCTACCCAAGCATCATTCTTTGATTATGATCGTGATGGCGATTTAGATATGTACTTGTTGAATCACTCTGTGCACTCGGTAAGTAGTTATGGCAAAGCCTCCAAAAGAAAAGAAAAAGATGATCTCGCTGGTGATCGTCTATTTGAAAATCGTTTGAACGAAAGTGAAGCTACATTTGTCGATGTTACCGCTCAGGCCGGTATCTATAGTAGTGCATTGGGCTATGGCCTCGGAATCATGACCGTCGATATCAACCATGATGGATGGGCTGATATTTATGTGGGAAATGATTTTCATGAAAATGATTATATCTATATCAATAATGGTGATAAGACCTTTACGGAATCAATGCCTTCTTTATTAGGGCATAGTTCTAAGTTTACGATGAGTGTAGATATTGCTGATATCAATGGTGATGGTTTGCAAGATATTTTCACTACCGATATGCTTCCTTATGATGAAGAGGTGGCATTAAGATCTGGTGGGGAAGATACGGATCAAGTATTTGCGATTAGAAAAGATCTTGGCTTTGAAGATCAGTATGCACGTAATCATCTGCAAATTCAGCGCACTGCCAATCAGTTTTCTGATTTGGCTTTGATGACGAATACTTATGCCACAGATTGGAGTTGGTCAGTGCTTTTACAAGACTTTGATAATAATGAACAAGTTGATATTTTTATCACTAATGGTATTGTGAAACGTCCAAATGATTTGGATTATATCAACTTCGTCAATAAAAGAAGTAATAAGCCTAATCAGGAAATTACCCAGGCAGAGTTGGATGAATTCTTAAAATTGATGCCTGCTCAGAAGTTGCCAAACGTTCTTTTTTTACAAGATGGAGCACTAGAGTTCTCATCGATGGATAAAGCAAAATTTGGAACACCTAGCTTCTCTAATGGAGCAGCTTATGCTGATTTTGATCAAGATGGCGACCTGGATATTGTTATCAATAATATTGATGCAGATGCGACTTTACTTGAAAATACGAGTAGCACAAAGGGGAATTATATAGGGTTCTCTTTTGCTTCCGCAAATGGTACTCCAAGTGTAAAAGGAACTATTGTAGAAGTTCATTATGCTGGGAAAAAACAGAAGAAGCATTATGTGACTACAAAGGGCTTTCAGTCTTCTAGTAGCCATACCTTATTCTTCGGTATAGGAAAAGAAGAAGCAGTGGATTCTGCGGTAATTATTTGGCCTGACCATAGCAAGGAAGTACTAAAAAATATGGCGATTAATACCTATACGAAACTTCAAAAATCTTCCAATACAACACCTTACGCTTTTCAAGCTTCTTCCTTAGATATATCTAAAATTTCAGCTCTTCCGATTAGACATGAAGAGAATAAATTTGAAGATTATAATGCGGATAAATTGATCCCAGAGTTACTTTCAAAAGAAGGGCCAGCTGTCTTATATGCCGATTTTGATCAAGATGGTCAAAAAGATTTATACATTGGAGGTGCTAGATATCAAGCACCAAGAATCCTCCTTCAAAAAAACGGGAAGTTTAAAGAACAGGCGGCAAGCGAAGATTTTCAGCGTGATTCCAAGTATGAAGATGTGGCAGCAGCAGTCATTGATTTTGATAAAGATGGTGATCTCGATTTGTATGTAGTTAGTGGGGGCAATGATGAAAGAGAACTCAATAAAGCATTAGAAGATCGCCTTTATCTGAATGATGGAAAAGGTAATCTAAAGCGTTTACCCATTTCGCTTCCCCATACGAATGGTAGTTCTATCGCTATTGGTGATTTTGATAAAGATGGATATGAGGATTTATTCATTGGAGCACGTTCTATACCTGGCTCTTATGGCCTTTCACCGTTTAGCTTTGTCTTGAAGAATAAACAAGGCCTTGGCCTAGATCTAGTAAAGAAGGAACGTTATGGAATGATTACAGATAGCCAATGGGCAGATATCGATGGTGATGATGATCTGGATCTAGTCATGTGTGGTGATTGGATGCCTATTTGTGTTTTAGTGAATCAAGGTGGCGGTAACTTGGAATATCAATCAAAGAATCTAGGGTTTGGGAATAGTGCTGGACTTTGGAATACCATCCTATTAGAGGATTTGAATCAAGATGGCCGTCTGGATATTATTGCTGGGAATGCTGGTAAAAATATTAAATGGAAAGCTTCTGCTGAAAAACCTATTCAGCTCTATATTATGGATGCCGATAAGAATGGACAAACGGAACCCTTAATATTCCATCACTACTTCTCTAAAAATATGCCATTTATGTCTTTGGATGAATTGGCTGCTCAGGTCCCCTTGGTACGTAAACAATTTACTAATTATTCCAAGTATACAGCAGTAACAGGTATTGAGGGTATAGAACTCGTGAAAAAGGAAGAAATTGTTGAGCGCAAACAAATTAACGAGCTGCGTTCCATGATTTATTTGTCAGAAGGAGAGGGATATATTGCCAAGGCCTTACCTAATGAGGCTCAATGGAGCCCTATCCAAGGTATGGTGATGAACGAACAAGGTCAATTATTATTTGTAGGTAATTACAAAGAATATTTAACGGAATTGGGACAAAATGTAGCTAATAGTGGAGGCAAATTTGATGCTTTTGATGCTAATGAAGGCAACTTTAAAGCCTATCAAGCATTGCCATTACCCCAACAGCTTAATACTAGAGGTATTCTTCCTTTAGGTAATAACCGTTATCTAATTCGTTGTAATAATGATTTTCAATACCTTTTAAAGGAATAGATTATGAAGGGATTATGGAGCGTATTGATATGGTCGATCATATCTTTTAGCTGTCAAAGCGAAAAGCTTAACCCCAACTATAAAGAAGATGCACTTCATCCAGCATTTTTGCATCGTTCGGTAGATCGTCTTACAGATGTTATTGTACATGATATATTCTCGCCACCAGTGGCGAGTAGGAACTATGTGTATCCATGTATTGCTGCTTATGAAGTTCTAGCAAGTGAAAATACAGACTATACCTCTTTAGTAGGACAACTTAGAGACCTAAATCAAGTTCCAAAACTAGAAGCTGGAAAAGATTACGCGATGGGCCTTGCAAGTATTCAAGCTTTCTTGGAAACCAGTAAACACTTCGTATTTTCTATCCCTAAATTAGAGGTGTTCCAAAGCGAAATACAAGCAGAATTTAAAGCCATTGGTATTCCAATAGATGTTTATGAACGCTCGATAGCCTATGGCAATACCATGGCTAAAGCGATTATTGAATGGGCAAATGGTGATAATTATAACCAAACTCGTTCTTTTCCAAAATACTCCATCTCAGAAGATCCATCTCGCTGGGCACCTACGCCACCAGATTATATGGATGGAATTGAGCCTCATTGGAATAAAATTCGTCCATTAGTCTTAGACTCTGCCACTCAATTTGTGCCCTTACCTCCTACAACATTTAACTTAGAAGAAGGTAGCCAATTCCATAAGGAATTGATGGAAGTATATGATGCAGTAGCCAAGGCAAAAGAGGAGCATATCGAAATAGCAAAGTTCTGGGACTGTAATCCATTCGTTTCGAATGTGAAAGGGCATATTATGTTCGCGACAAAGAAGATATCTCCAGGTGGGCATTGGATGGGTATTACTCAAATTGCTTCTCGCAATGAAGATTCTGATATCTATGAAACGGCTCAAGCCTATACCATGGTTTCTATTTCATTGTTTGATGCTTTTATTAGTTGCTGGGATGAAAAGTATAGGAGTAGCCTGATTAGACCAGAAACAGTGATCAATCAGTATATTGATCAAGAGTGGCTTCCACTTTTACAAACACCGCCTTTCCCTGAACATACGAGTGGTCATAGCGTAATTTCAACGGCTTCGGCAGTTGCATTGACTCATCTATATGGTCCAGACTTTAGTTTCATTGATAGCACGGAAGTAAAATTTGGTTTGCCACCACGTTCTTTTGCCTCCTTTTATGCTGCATCAGAGGAAGCTGCTATTAGTCGTCTATATGGAGGTATTCACTATCGACCAGCTATTGAATATGGCGTAGACCAAGGGCGTAAGGTAGGCCAGTTTATTGTCGAAAATATACAATTGAAAGACTAGTTTGGTAACTACCCCCCGTGTAGAAATTACGAATGAAATGAACTTGACCGTTTTGACTTTTTAAATACCTTTATGGCGATCTTGATTAAAAAAGGATATATAAGTTGAGATGAGGCAAATATCAATCCGGACAGTTGAACTGAAAAACCAACTGTAGAAGGCTTTATAACATATTTGGATATTTACTTCTTCAGTTGGTTTTGTCCATAAATAGTTTAGAGTGTGTTTAAATTTTATTCAAACTGATAATCAACGATTTGAGCCTGCCTACCGGTAAAGGTAGGGTTTTGGCTAACGATTTGTGAAGGCGTTTAGCGAGCTAAATAACTGATCCAATCGGACGCCATAGTTCT
>JAKVCU010000058.1:55290-90306 GCA_022448955.1 Saprospiraceae bacterium | reverse complement strand
TGGTTTTTGAAGGGGCGCTAAAACCTGTCTGCCTATGGCTGAATTTTATTGTACCAATTTTCTAGCCTAACTACTTAGCCTCCTTTCTTATTTCTTTTCCTTTCGGAAAATGAGCATATAACCTTCCTTTACTAAATTGACATGCCCATCAATTTCTATTTCGCGTTCAAAAACATAACCATCTGCATACAATTCATTCATTGCTGCCTCCATCTCTCTGGCCATATTATCTCCATTAATTTTAGGATTGAGCATACTTTTTATAGAGTTGCTACTATCGATAAAAACGATTCTATACTCTTTGTCCATCATTTAAGTTTTACCAATTATAAATTGTAGTGAGTTCGATGGAATTGCCAAATGCATTGCGATAAGCAGCTAACGGAATTCCAACTGATAATCCAAATTGTAGTTTTCCTTCATACAATCCTACATTTTCCGCCAAACTGAATCCAATTTCCGACCGAATGCTCTGCGATAATCCGCCTCCCAATCCTAGCCAGAAATATTTAGATAAATAAGATCGTACATTCAAATCAAAGGAAAAAGGAGCGCCATTTGCATACTTTAGCCATAAGCTTGGCGCCAATTTACCCATTAAATCTGTATCAATATAGGCTCCCATGATAAGGTAAGCGTGCGGAATACGACGAAGATTAAAAGTACTAGGACTTGATTGAAACCGTCCATCTACGCCTAAAGATTGTGGTACAGAGACACCTATGAAAAATTGATCTCTATGATAATAATAAGCACCCAATCCTACATCCATTCGCATAATTTGCTCATTAGCAAGATTTACTTGTTCTACTTGATCAAAAGCAATATCAGCCCAATTAGCACGAAATTGTAATAGACCTATATTCAAGCCAATAATCAATAATTGCTCTGATCGATGATCAAAAGCTAGTTGATAAGCAAAATTGCCATACAGGCCCGTATAGGATAATTGGCCTGTTCGATCGTGGATAATGTGCCCACCAGTAAGAATATTATAGTCCTCCAACATGAATTGGCTGTTGATCAAAAAGGTCTCGGGCGCATCATCTAAGTTGAGCCATTGTTTTCGGTAGCTTGCATTAATAGAATAAAGTGATTCCTCCAACTCATAAGCATCAGTAAGCGCAGCCGGATTCAATATATTCCAGTTAGCCTTTTGCAATGCTAGAAAGGGCAGCTGCTGAGCAGATAGACTGCCTGCCAACAGCAATAATAGTATACTAAATAATACTCTCATGGAATCAATGTATTAAATGAACACTTTTGGAAATCGGCTCTTCCCCATCTATGGCGATATATACATAATAAACTCCTTGCGGAAGCACATCACCTTGATAATGACCATCCCAAGCACGCTCGTTTGTGTAGTTGCGAACTTGATAAACGATATCTCCCCACCGGTTAGCAATGAGGACTTCATTGTCTGGATAAGCTTCTATATTTCTGATGTTCAAAAGATCATTTACACCATCATAATTAGGTGTAAAGCCTTCTGGGATTCCTACTAAAATATTTGGTAGCTTAATGCTAATTAATGCCTCATCACAACTGCCTAAGCATACAGGATTACAAATCGTATAGGTAAAACTTACACGAGATTGATCCTCAATCAAGCCACTGATGCTATATTCAATCTGGCCTGTTTCTTCATCAAAGAATGCTTGGCCAAGGTCAATATTATCCTGAATTTGGAGCGAATTCTCATCGATTATAGTACCATTTAAGGCATCATTATCATAAGGTCGGAATCGTAGTCTGTTTTCGCCGACAGGCAGGTCATAAAAATCATCAGCTAGTACTGGTGGCGCACTGACTCGTATGATGACAGTATCCGAATTTTCGCAATCTGTTCCTTGATTAACCGTCCAGATGAATTGATTTTCACCAATTGCCAGGTTTTCTACTCTTATTTGTGGGGAATGGGGCTGGTCAATATTGGCACCTGAATCATTACGCCAAATACCTTCACAATTAGAAGATAAAGGAGCTGCTTGTAGGAAGACTTCATTGGGTTCGCAGAGTGATTGATCGCCTAAAAGTATAAATGCTTGGCAATTTAAGACATCAACGGCTATAGGACCTAAAGCATCTGATTGACATTGATTATCTGCGACAAAGGCAAAGTAATCGCCATTGTTAATTGCACTAACCGAATCAATATTCAAAGTTGCCTCTGCCTGAATTAAGGTATCACCATTAGGAAAAACAAAGCCGTAATTGATAATATTATCGTTATTATCTTCGACATCTAGGGTCAATGTTTGGTCCGGACAGATTTCAAAAGGTGCATTTAGCGAAAGCGGTATATCAGGCGCCTCCAAAAATTGAATAGGCGTACCTTCTAATATCAATAAACAATTAGAATTTAGGACAGGAATACCATTTTCAAAAGGCCCTACCACAGCAGAAATATAAAAGATACTATCATAATTTAATTGATCGCTAAACGCAAATTCATTGGTCATACTAAAACCCAGTAATTGACCTAAGTGTGCATCTGGCCTATTGTGGAGTATATAATATAACTCGTACCTTTCATCAAATGTAGGTGCTTCAAGAAGTTGGCCTTTAGCTATCTCATTATCACAAACGCTGATTAAATTTTGAGCCATTAATCCACCTTCTAGAATACCACAACCGCAAGAATCAATACCCATCACTTCGGTTGCTGGACAAGGTCCTCCATTACTCACTAGCAGTTGATAGGGCGTATCAATGGGAATGGGCGAACTGACAAAGCTATTTCCAAAAAGGCCGCCATCCCATCCATTGATCTCCAGCTGATTGGGGCTTTCGCCAAATATATTAAAGCCAAGGACATAAGTAGAGTCCCCACATTGTATGAATAAATCTTCGATCGTCAGAACCGTATCCAATGTAACTTGAGCTACCCCAATGGTAACGCCAGGGCAATCTATACCAATTAAATTAGAGATACTAAAAGTAGTGTTTTCTTCTGGTGCGACTAAAATGGAGGTATCTCCCGAAACGGTGAAGTTGTCCAAAAGTAAACCATCCTGCAACCAATTAAAAGAAAATGGACCGTCTCCTTCTAATTGGATAGGAATAGAAAGCGAAGTTCCGGCACATATACTAGTATCCAGCATCAAACGAGCTGCAGGAAGAGCCAAAAATGTAAGAGGGACGCCCACTGATACGCTTAAGCAAGGATCATCTAAGTTGACAATACCTCCTTCATCATTTCCTACGATAGCAGATAAATAATAAGTCGTTTCAACTTCCATCAGGCCACTGACGAATTCGAGTAATGGTTCATTTTGAGTATAAATGATAGTGCCTAATTCGTCTGTGTTGCTCGTATGCAATACAAATTGCAGCAAATCATCATCGTCTAAAATTTGGTCATTTTGAAAAGTGGCAAGAGCCGTTTCCGAAAGACAAAGCTCTACGGGTGTAAGATCAAAAGTGCCTGCAAAACTTGTACAGTCTTGTGCAGTCAAAAAGGTATAACAAAAGAATAGCAGGCAGATGATCTTACATTTCATGGGCGGTTAGCTTATTCCCCAATATTAGCAAAAAGCTATCTTTCAATCAACTGCCTGTCAAGTAAATGATGAAGAACTTTTTTCAGTTGGGACGTACTACTGTCCTAATTAAAAGCGATCAGACGCTACATAAGCTGCTATTACTGCATTTTCACCTTCTTTACCAGATTGTGAATTGCCATGCTCCATACCAAGGATGCCTTTGAAATCTTTGGTGTGAATATATTTGAATACATTTTTGTAGTTGATTTCTCCCGTAGTAGGCTCATTTCGACCAGGATTATCACCAATTTGGAAGTAGGCGATTTCGTCCCAACATTTTTCAATATTAGGAATTAGGTTTCCTTCTTGAATTTGTTGATGATAAATATCAAATAAAATTTTACAAGCAGGGCTATTAACTGCTTTACAAATGTTATAGGACTGCGCAGCCTTTGTTAAAAATAATCCAGGATGGTCTCTAAAGTTTAATGGCTCTAGTACCATTACCAAGTTATGTGGTTCTAGAATGGCAGCTGCCTGCTTAAGCGCTTCCACAACATTTGCTGTTTGATAGCCCATATCCAATCGCAAGTCTAAATGCCCAGGCACCACGGTCATCCAAGTGGCATTGACTCTTTTGGCCACTTCTACCGATTCTTTAATCTGACCAAGGAATTCGTCTCGCCAATCTTTTTGGCCACTTGCCAGATTAGGCTCCTTCCAATAGATTTTGTGTGCAACAAAAACACCCATATCTATTCCTCTTTTGGCCATCACTTTGGCCATCTTTTCTTGCTCAGCAATTGGGCGGTTTTTCATGCCATTATCTTCAAAGGCTGTAAAGCCCATATCTGCCATGAAGTTCAATTGATCAATAATGTTGTTACCTGCATGATGTCTGAACATCCCAGCATGTGGAGCATATTTTAATTGAAAGGTAGGTATTTGCATATTTGATGGTATAAAGGCAGAGGCCCCTAAGGTACTTGCGCCAAGCAAAGCTGCACTGCCTGATTTAAAGAAGGTTCTTCTTTGCATGTTTTTTGTTTTAATTCTTATTCAATCATTTGAATATTGGCAGATGGAAATTTGGCTTTTATCCTAGCCAAATTTTCCTTTTTGATGATACAAAATGCTGATGCCAATACATCTGCTTCCATTGCGGTTGGGGCATGAACGCTTACCATTCTTCGGTGGCTTACGCCAAATCCTGTTCGGGGATCAATAAGATGACTGTAGCGTTTCGCTTCCCATTCTAGATATTTGTAGGTATCTCCAGAGGTCGCGATAGCACAGTTCTTTGCTATGGTATCCTGGTATACTATTTCACCATTTCTTTGGGTGATGGGCATTTTTACCTGCCAGCCATCATGATGGGGTGGGGCATTACCTAAGAGCAAATCACCTCCTCCATCTAATAAATAAGCAGTGATGTTATGCTTTCGCAAAATACGGGCCATTTCATCTAGCGCATAGCCTTTGGCAATGCCACCTGCGTCCAGCTTTATACCTGGCTTCATCAGATAGACCACATTAGGTGCGAAAAGCTGGATTTGCCGATAATCTACACTACTTTGAGTAGTTTGAATCTTTTGCTTGGCAGGGAGTGCCATTTGCCGAAAGGCACGCCTCCAAAGCTTGCTCAGTGGGCCTATGCTGATATCAAAAGCGCCATTCGTTTTTTGTGCAATTTCTTGGGCTTTCGCCAAAACAACAAATAAGTCTTGGCTGACTGTTTGTTTTCCATATTGAAGTTTTGACAATTCACTATTGGGATCGTAATCGCTAAAAGTAGCATTCAAGCTATCTAATCGAGCAAAACATTCCTGCGCAGCTTGCTGCGCAAGACGATCAGAAGCAGCATAAAATTCCAATCGAAAAAGCGTACCCATTTGTGGCTGTTCGAATGAATACTGATGCATTTCCTGACCAACAAGAACATTTCCCCAGCAAACAACAACCCATAAGCAAGCACTTACAACTAGCCACGAACAAGGATTAGCCACCTACATTACTTTTGTCACCCCAGGAATAGCTACCGGATAATAGCCGTCCGCATTAGGCAGAATAGGTGGATTGGCATCCCAAGCAAAACGATCTGGCATCAAGCTTAGGTTGGATTTCATGGCATCCTCCCAGTTTACCTCTTGACCACTATAAGTAGCCATTCTTCCAAGGATAGCTGTCATAGTTGCTTTAGCTCCATTTTCTGCATCGGCAAATTTATATTCTCCATTGGCGATAGCTTTGAAAAGCACATCATGTTCTACCTGATAAGGATTTTTGTCTTTTCGAGCATTGCGATCAAGGATAGCATAGCCACTTTTAGAAAGAATCTTTCCTGGGGAAGGGGCTGAACCACTAGTCCCATGGAAGGCTTCTGTAACTTGATTATAGCAGCCAGGCATGTGTCGGCACTGACTCATCATCTTAGAGCCATCTGCATAGGTATATTCTACGATATGATGATCGAAAATTTCCCCATGATCTTTTCCTGTTCTAACTAATCGTCCGCCTATGCCTTGAGCTTTCACTGGATACGCTTGTTTTACCCAATTACCCACATCTAAATTGTGGATGTGTTGCTCACAGATGTGATCACCACATAACCAATTGAAATAATACCAGTTGCGCATTTGATATTCCATTTCAGTCATTCCTGGCTTACGCTCGCGTACCCAGACCCCACCACTGTTCCAATATACTCTCGATGTAACAATTTCACCGATGACTCCACCATGTAACATATCCACCCACACTTGGTATTGCTGCTCATAATGGCGTTGCAAACCGACTACTACATTGAGTTTTTTCTTTTTGGCTTCCTCCGCTACGGCTAAAACCTTACGAATACCAGGTACGTCAGTAGCAACAGGCTTTTCCATGAAAACATGCTTATTAGCCTTGATTGCTGCTTCAAAATGAATTGGGCGGAAGCCAGGGGGAGTAGTAAGAATCACTACGTCAACTAGAGGGATTACTTTCTCATAGGCATCAAAGCCAACAAATTTGTTTTCTTCTGTTACATTTAGTCGATTAGCATCGAGTTCATTATTTTCTAATTCGCCTTTAATGTAATTATAAGTGCCATCCAATCGATCACGGAAGGCATCGCCCATAGCGACGAGTTGTACGTTTTGTTCGGTTGATAAGGCTTGAAAAGCAGCCCCAGCTCCACGACCACCGCAGCCGACGAGCCCTACTTTAATGATATCGGCACCATCATAATGGGCTTTTGCTTGGAGTAGTTGAGGAGCAACAAGACTAGTTGCTGCAAGACCAGAAGCTTTTTTGACGAAAGTCCGGCGATTAATAGAGGTAGTGTTTTTTTCTGACATGTTATTTCGTTTTGGTTAAAAGTTGAATTGGTATTTACACTAAAATTTAATGGCTTTTGCAAAAAATGCTTCAATTGTTTCAGGACTTGCTTGCTTACTAGGTCTAAGTAATCGGAATCCTAGAAATGGGGAGTCGGTATTCCACCATTCACTTTTGGGGATCTGTGGATCACGGGCTTGCCACTTGGATTGTGATTTACTACGTTCCTCGCAGGTACATGCTTCTGCATCTGAATCAAATGAACCTCCTTTGATTGTCCTAGCATGTTTTCTAGTCGGAACAATCCAAGAATACTCTGATGCTTTCATCGCATTTGCATAATCCTTCTTATAAAAGTCTAAGGTCCATTCTGCTACATTACCTAACATATCATAGAGCCCATTAGCATTGGGTGTTTTTTGACCTACTTTATGATATTTTTCATTACTATTTTCATAATGCCATGCATTGCTATCTACATCTTCTTTTTGACCTTGGCAGGCTAAGGTCCACTCTGCTTCTGTGGGCAAACGGAAAAATATTCCTGTTTTTTGATACAACCAATGGCAGTATCTCAGGGCTGCTTGTTGGGTCATACTTACCGCTGGAAATCCTCCTTTTGTCCCCATACCATAGGTAAAATCAAGGTAAGGGGGGGAGGGACGAGTAACCGCATCCGCTTTAAATTCGCCTGTATTCCAATCACTGGCATCCGAATCAAAAGCGCGTTCTTTAAAAAGTACATATTCATCATGCGTTACTTCATGTACGCCTATCCAGAAATCATGGACTTCGATCGTTACCCCATGATAGTCGAAGTGTTTTCCTTCAATGAAGGACATCTGAAACTGGACTTCTGTTCCTGGGATTTGAAGGGTATCCATGGTTTGTGCTCTTGCAAAAGGAGCACTAAACAAAAAGATTATAATGACAATAAGACGCATAAAAGGGCTATTTGATTACCTAATTTAAGAAAATCTGATTTAAGATGGAAGGGAACTATAAAATTCAGGGCTTTTATGAAAATAATGCATTATGTTGGGGCTTTCTTATCTATCAAGAAAGGTTTAATACAAGTGATTTCAGAGGAATAGCGATTGACGTTACCTGTTTGGATAGTTATTTTGCGCAATCACACACTCAAAAGATGCACTTACAAAGTCTTGGCTGGAATCTAATTTTCTTAGTAATGTTACTCTTTAATTCTTTGTAGCTTTAATACACTGTAATTTAAGTTCTGAATCAGCTGGTTTTTGCTCAGCTTATGGTGCGGCGAATCCTTATAGCTACAGCTATTGAGGCGATTAGGCAACGCAGAGCTGAGTAAAAAGACGCCTTCAAAACACGAAGTAATTTAGATTACAGTGTATTTAATAAGCTTAATCCTTGATAAAACTCTAATCAGCTACTTATGAAACTAAACTTACACCTACTTCTTCTATTATTCCCATGTTTTTTGAATGCCCAATGGACGAATTTTTGCGAAGGAAATACAAATGCCTTCATTGTTAAATTAGCAGAACACCAAGACGATATTTATGCAGCTGGATTCTTCACTCAAATATGTGGAGAAAATACAGCCTACGTCGGTAAATGGAATGGCGATGAATGGGATACTGTAGGAGATGGCTTGCCAGATCCAGTACATAATTTAAGAACGATTAACGGGACTTTATATGCCGCTAAGTATGAGCTACAAGTAGACTCTAATTGGGTCTATTATTTAGATGAATCCTCGAATACTTGGCAAAAACTAGGTGGAGGATTTTATTTAACAACGGCAATTGAAGGTTTTTCTCAGACACCTAGTATCTATGATGTTATCGAATATAATGGCGACATCATTGTATGTGGTGAGTTTGATCGAGCTGGGAATGAAGAAGTACATGGTATTGCTCGCTGGGACGGTAATCATTGGCAGCCAATGGGTACAGGGCTTCAAAATAATATTCAAAATACAGCACCTGTGATCTTCCCTCACGAAATGCTCATCTTTGAAAATGACTTAATCGTTGTTGGCAATTTTGCGCAAGCAGGAGGGGTAAATGCAAATGGTGTAGGAAGATGGAATGGCACAGAATGGCAGGCTATGGGAGCTGGATTTAATAGTACCGTGTATGGTATAGGAATTTATAATGATGAATTATATGTAGGTGGTGACTTCAGTCAATCAGGTGATGCATCACCTTTAAGGATTGCGAAGTGGGACGGCAGCAACTGGGGCGATATTGGGATTGGGCTAGATGGTTTTGTGCATACGATTGAAGAAATTGATGGTCAATTATATGCGCTTGGTGGCTTTGATGTCATGTTTGTTGGTGCAGTTGGCTTTGCCAATGTAAATCATATTGTTCAATTTGATGGAGAGAACTGGTTTGGATTAGATGGCGGGTTCAATTTTGATGCGGAAGCTATTGTACCATACAATGGAGGGGTTTTAGTGGGCGGTGGCTTCGATTTAGCAGGAGGAGATGTTGCTGTAAATAGTTTGGCTATTTGGAATGGCCTAACTGATCTACCTGTTATTTTTAATAGACAATCGAGTATTCAAGTAAGTCCCAACCCTAGTACAGGGGCGATTACGATTTCTTCAGAAGCTATTGGAACGAAAGAGGTGTTTATTAGCATTTATAATATGGCTGGGCAAAGAGTTTATTTATCCGAAATGTTTCAGAAATTTCTAGATTTATCCCATTTGCCGAAAGGCATATACTATCTAGAAGTTATGATGGATGGAGCGCTTAGAGGTCAGCAATTTGTACTTCGTTAAACTATATACTGCGTTTCAGCTGGTTAAAAATAGAATTTAGCTACCTTCGCTGTATGCAATATACGAGTACCAATTTAACAGATACGATTGTCGCATTAGCAACGCCTCCGGGCGTTGGCGCCATTGGCGTGATTCGCTTATCAGGAACAGCAGCTATTGCTATAGCCAATCAGACATTTAAAGGGAAAGACTTGAGTCAGCAAGCGACGCATACGATTCATTTTGGAACCATTCGAAATGAAGAAGATAAGATTATTGATGAAGTCTTGGTGTCTCTATTTGTAGCGCCAAAATCTTATACCGGAGAGAATGTAGTAGAGGTATCTTGCCATGGTTCGGACTATATCATCCAAGAATTGATTCAGTTGTTTATTCGCCAAGGTGCGCGTATGGCGCAGCCAGGAGAGTTTACTTTACGTGCATTTTTGAATGGGCAGATGGACTTGAGTCAGGCAGAAGCTGTAGCAGATTTGATTGCTTCCTCCTCCAGTGCTTCGCATAGTTTGGCAATGCAGCAAATGCGAGGTGGCTTCAGTGATGAGATTAAAAAGTTGAGACAAGAATTGATCGACTTTGCAAGTCTGATCGAATTGGAGTTGGATTTTTCGGAAGAAGATGTAGAGTTTGCCAATCGAGATGACTTAAGAGCATTAATTCAAAAGATTCAGCGCTTGATTCATACGCTGATGCAATCGTTCCAATTAGGAAATGTCCTGAAAAATGGGGTGAATACCGTCATTGCTGGCCGTCCAAACGCAGGGAAATCTACTCTACTCAATGCCTTATTAAACGAAGAAAGAGCCATTGTAAGTTCTATAGCAGGCACCACAAGAGATACTATTGAGGAGGTGTTAAACATCCAAGGTATACAGTTTCGTTTGGTGGATACGGCTGGCATTCGAGAGGCCCAAGACCAGATTGAAGCGATTGGGGTAGAAAAGACGATGGAGAAGATACAGCAATCGTCCTTATTGGTATATGTTTTTGATGTGATTCAAACACCACCAGAGGAAGTAAAAGCGGATTTAGAGAAATTATATCAAGAGGGCGTATTTACCGTTGTAGTGGCCAATAAAATGGATTTGAATCCATATACCAAGTTTGAACATTATGCTTCTAACTATTTGACCAAAGAACAGTTCATTCCGACCTCCGCTATCCATAAAATGAATATCGACTATTTAAAAGAAAGATTATATCAAGCTGTCGTCCAAGAGAAAGTCCAACTAGATGATACGATAGTGAGCAATGCTCGCCACTTTGAAGCCCTAAAAAAATCATACGATAGCCTTGCAGATGTACTCCATGGCATGAATACAGGCATCACCTCCGACTTCATCGCAATGGATATCCGCAAAGCCCTACACTACCTCGGTGAGATCACTGGCGAAATCAGCACAGATGATTTATTGGGGAATATCTTTTCCAATTTTTGTATTGGAAAGTAGTCTTTGCCTCATTAGCTCAGCTCCACAGACTTTGCCATACTCACAAGATCGAAGTGATTGCAAATTTTATTCATTGTACGATTGTTTTGGATATTGAAAAGTAAATCCTACTCAAACAAAACTTCATCAACCCTTAAATTATTTTGTATTAAATTAATGGCATATTGATTTTGTTTTAGACCATAAAGCGTAATAAATGTCAAAAAGATACTTTTTCGAGTCTTTGTTTCTGCCTTAAATGTCTGTAATTTATTTTTTAGATTTTCTGCATAGGATTTAGTGATAATGTATTCATCCATTGAGAATTTGATTTCACATAAATTGATGACCCTATCTCTGCGATCAATGATCAAATCAATTTGCGCTCCGTTGTTGTTGGCTCTCCAAGAAGAGATTTCGGTATATACTCCTTGAATCCCTAATCCTTTTTTTAGCGCATCTAGGTGATAATAACAGATGTTTTCAAATGCGTATCCACTCCATGCTCTCCATTTAGGGTGATCTAGCTGCGCTAGCCATGCACCTGCTCCAAATGCTTTAGCATTTTCGATAAACTTTAAATAGAATAAAGAATAAAAATCAACTAATTGATAAATGCTTCCTTTGTTTTTTTTATGGAAAGGATGATATTTTCTAATAAAGCCACATTGTTCTAGTTCATTTAAAATCCGGGTTAATGTACCGCTATTGGCTAACTTTGATTTTTGGGCAATATCTTTTCGAGTCATACCCTTTGCTTTTTCGGCTAAGATTCGAATGATAGTAATATGTCGTTCGGCTTTAGAGAATAATGAATTATACAGGTTTTCAAACTCCGTTCGCAATAAACCGCTTTCGCTAAAAAAGAGCGTGTCTATATTCTGGGCAATACTCTTCTGGGTATCTATCTGTTCCAAATAGAATGGGATGCCACCCATTGCCATATATAACTGTATGATTTGATGATAATCATAATGTCCACCTTTATACTGTAAAAAATCTGCGGTTTCTTTTAGCGTAAAAGAGTGCAAATGAATCCTAGAGCTTACCCTGTTATGTAAACCTCCTCGGTTATTTATTAGCTTATTGATAATCCATGAGGTTGCTGATCCACATACAATAAGTAAAATATCATCCCTGTAAAATGCCCAGCTATTCCAAAAATGCTCTAAGGCGGGTATAAATTCAGACTTTCTTGTATCAAGCCATGGTAATTCATCTATGAAAATTACTTTTTTCTCGCTATCATTTCGTTCTAAACTTTTAATTAGTATATCAAATGCATCAAACCAACTTTCTGGTATCGTTTCTTTTTCTATTCTTGAATCAAACCTAATGAGTGACTTATAAAAGTTATTGAGCTGAAATTTTAAACCTACCTTCGACAAACCAGTTACCTGAAAAGCAAAACGATCTGCGAATAAGTGTTTTACTAAAAAGGTTTTTCCTACTCTACGTCTACCATAGATAGCAACAAACTCAGACTTTCTACTGTCATAAAGCTTATTTAAAAGTATTGTCTCTTTTTTCCGACCGATTAATCGTTCCATTTTTTTGACATTTAGTCAAATATAGTACTATATTTGACTAAATGTATGTTTTGCATCCGACTTTTAGTCAGATATAAAAGTAGTTAATTGATTTATTATCAATAAATCAACTCCTCCACAATACTCTTTGCTGCCAATTTTTTGATGACTCGATAGAGTATGATAGCTACTAATAATATTCCAATGCTGAGGATAACTTTTGATCCAAGGATTTCGGCAAGACCAACTTGCATCATTGCAATACCTGCACCCGTAACAATATAATCGTAACCCAGTTCCATATTGTAAGCGATCTCGTAGGTGCGAGCAAAGACTAAGCCAATTAGACCTAGAGAAATCAATGGTTTGTACACTACTTTATACCACTTTTGCGGATATTCTTTGTATATAGGTTGATTGATAGGATCACTTTTAAGGTGATCTAGAATAGATTGTTTGTTCTCTTGAGCATCAATAATGAGTTTGTTTTTGTGCCCAAACTGGATTTCGAATTTTTGACTATTTGAATTCGAACTTATCCTTTTTATATAACTAAATGGAGTGCCTGATAGGGTAGAAGGGATACTTCCATTTCTGAGTTGATTTTGAATTTCATATAGTTTACTTTTACTTGGGTTATTGTTGTAGATGATTTTTTCGTCGATTATGATGACTTTATCATTTCCTTTTTCGCTTATCCAGAACTTCATGTTTTAATGTTTTAGTTTTCTATACTTTCGTTTTAGGCATTTATCCATTGGGAATGGCCAAATAGGGTTTTGGTTGTTTTCTGGCATGATGGTTTTTAATTGTTTATCTCCTTTAAATTAATCATTTAAGTAGTTTGCCCGAAACCGTGCCTGCCGGGAGGCTGGAATTGGTACAATAAAATTCAGTCATAGGCAGACAGATTCTAGCCTAACTACTTAAGGTTGATTGGTTTTTTATTCGAGAGATAAAGTATGATCAAATGGAAGACATGATCTGTGGCCTTAAAGTTATTCTTCCATTAGTTCAAAAGTTCTTTCTCTTGCTTTGATATTTTGGAAAAACTTTGCAATGAGTAGGAGTCCGATGAGTAGTAATCCAATGAATAGGCTGTGTTGTGCTTCTATGAAGAATTCGGGAAAAGTACAGATACTCAAAATGATTACGGTTGAAAACGGTAAAGAAAGGGCAAGGAAATTGAGTGCTAAATCAATATTAAAGGTTTTAGATTTATTGAATTCCATATCATTAATCATTGAAATGTGGGCAAAGGGCCAAAAACTTGCGGCGCTTTGTGGGAAAGTGACCAAAACGATGAGTAAGGAGATAGAGACTTGTTGGGGTAAGAAGATTAGAATTAAGCCACTGATCAAAAAAGCACAAGCAGAACGATAAATAAGTAAGAGTCCAATTTTTTTCATTTGTGCTGCATTGAACTTTACTGCCATTCCAATAAAAATTAATATCATTGGAGTCATCATTAAGCTCATTCTAGTAATGGGTTCTTGCAGGAATGCTGGTAAAGAACTAAGGTTTAAACCAAAATATAACATGATTATTGCGACAATGATAGCGAGGTTGACGGGTTCTTTGATGAGTGTTTGACTTAGTCGTTTTAACCTGCTTTTGGCAGATAAGTTCGTGAATTGCTGCGTATTATAATGCCAGCGCATTGCCACTAAGTATAGGATAACCAAGACAAAAACCTTATTTCCAACATCTGCAAGAGCTGCAAAAGCCAGTGCATCCTCTGTGGCATACTCTACTAGAAAGGGAAAGCAAGATAGTCCAGGAGCTAGGGAAGAAAAGAGCAGATTGACGGTTTTGCCATCAGCGGTGAATCGATCCATGTCGAATAAAGAGAGCGAATACCGGATGATTACAAATAAAAGGCCGTTGATGAGCAGTGCAAAAATGGGCAAATAAATAAGGAATAGGTTGAATTCTATTTTTAGTAATGCTACAAATATGGTGGCTGGTAAGGCAATAGATAAAATGAGTGTTTTGATTCCTTTACGTTGATCAGGAGTGGTAACTTTTCGTTGTAATAGGAAACCTATTCCAATTAATAATACTAAAGAAATTGTTTTTTGGATCGCCGGATTCATAGGATCGATTTTACGTATGCACTTTTTTCGATGTAGGATTCTACACGAGTCTGTTTGGGATTGACTAATGGGCCTAACTGCTTAAATAAAATAAAGCCTGCAGATAAGTGCGTTGAAGCCCCTTATCTGCAAGGATGTTAGCTGACGCAAAAGAATGTACGCTAACCTACTACTTTCTTAAACTCTTCGAGGAAGATGGCCATTTCTGGCATGGTACCCATACTTACTCTACAGTAAGGTTGATCGTGAATAGAAAAGAAACGAACGCCAACGCCATTTTCCATCATCTTACTCAAGAATAATTTTCCATCGGTTCCTGGTTCCATAGGAAACAAAATGAAACTGGTGTAAGATGGAATAGGTTCGTATCCCATTTCAGTCAGTTTTTCGAAAGTAAAGGCTCTTGCTTCTGCTGTCCATTTTCTACAGTTTTCTAAGAAGGTATAATCCTTTAAGCTGGCTTTTGCACCCATGATGCTGGTTACATTTAAGCCCATAGTAGTACGAACCATAGACCGTATCTTCTCCAAAATAGCGGGCTGTGCAATTCCATATCCCAATCGTAATCCAGCCATTCCATGAATCTTGGAAAAGGTACGTGCGATGATGACATTTTTACCCTCTTGAACCAATTTTACCATAGATTTAGCTTCTGATGGGTCCAAAAATTCAAGGTAAGCTTCATCTACAAAAACAGGAACCTTTTCAGATACTTCAGAACAGAACTTATAAAGTGCGTTAAAGTCAGTAAGTGAGCCAGTAGGGTTGTTGGGGTTGCAGATATACACCATCTTAGTATCCTGATCGACGGCTTTTTTCATGCCATCTAGATCATGAGACCAGTCTGCTGTGCATGCAACACTCTTCCATTTAGCATTAAATGCTTGTGCGGTTTTGATCAGCGACATATATGCAGGATCCGCCGAAACAATATTTCCTCCTTGATTAAATAAAACGATGGCTGTTTTCTCAAGTATATCTGTAGATCCTGGACCTAAGATGATTTGCTCAGGACTTACACCCTCTTTTTCTGCCAAAATTTCTTTCAGCTTAGCTGCTTCACTATGCCCATATCTATTCCCCATACCTACGGATTCCATAATGGCTAGTTTTGCCAATGGAGAAGGGCCAAATGGGTTTTCATTGGCTAGCAACCTTGCCTTTAGATTTTGCATTTTCGGACTGAAAGACAAGGATTGTTCCCAACTGCGTACACCCTCATACCACGTCTTTTCCTCGGCTGCTGTATTAGCAAAAAGACTGGGAGCTCCCGCAAGGCCTGCTGTTAAGAGACCAGCAGAACGCATCCATTTTCTTCGATTAATTTTCTTCGTATACATTAAAAAGTGATTTATTTATAATTAAACATAAGCTGACAATATCAGGGATCCACTCTACGAAAAGGGGCTTAGAATGACCTTTGCACTTATCCTTGACATTAAGGTTACGTCCACTGCAATCAATAAGGTGCACTAGACTAAATTATTGACAGCATCAAATGAAAATGAATTTTCAATACATTCTAGAATTTTATAAAATAGTATATACATTTTAGCCTTTTCTAATTGAAGACTTAGGCTCAATAGAAACATCAAAGAAAGCACAAAGAATGGATAGTGCTAGCTATAAGAATTAATCTAATAATTTGGATTGCTTGGTTAGCAAAATGGTTTAGCTTAGTGTCGCATCTTAAATTTTGTTGTTGTTTTCGTTAAGCTCCTTAAATATAAAATTCATTTATTGCCTTACCTATCAAAAGTTTGGAGAAAATGTTATTCTCAAAATAAATAAAAAGGTTATAAGTTGTTGTTTGTGAGTTATTTGTATTCTGGTTTTTTGTCCTGTTCAAAAACAGAGCTTAAATATGGAGTTTGTAGCGTATTTTTCATTTTTTCATAAAAAGACGCTCTTCTCATCAAAAACTAGGCTGTAAATATAAAAAAAGGTACATCTATGTTATCTGCTGCGACAGGCTTCTAGCTTTCTTTCTATATTTTTGTTGATCTGACTAAGTATTCATCTTTATTCTGAAAAGGGGAAGCTTAATAAGTCGTGTGGAAGTTGTTATCTTCTTTTTGTATAGGAAAGGGATGTACTTATTTTGCTAAATTTATCAATCTGATCGAATGATAATTTATCTTGACCTTAGACGGTTATTGGTTAGTATATGAATCAATGACTATTTGGTCCAAAAGGATATCTTACTTTTATACGTAGTCAAATTGGTGATCTAGGAATGGAGTAGGGCGTTTTTTTGCTGATCGAGCAAATATCAAGCATAAATAAAGGTTCTAGCCTTGCCACTTAATCGGCTAGGCGCTCTACTTCGAAAAATAGCCTATCACCATCTAATAAAACTGAATTTTCAAAGATAAATCTAGATGTTTATGTAAGTCAATCAATAAAGCTTTTTAAACATCAAAGTTATGGAAGAAATTTTATGGGAAGGAAAGCCTCAGGTAAAACCAAATATTTGGGGATTTCGAAATGAAAAATTAGGATTAGATATTACCAATGCATCACTTGGAGGGGTGCCTCCAAGTATGTTTACTGCTTTTGTGTTTGGCTTATTTGGCTTAAGCTTAGGAACCATGTTGCTTAACTCTATTTCTATTGTTTTGAGTAGTATCTATTTCTTGGGTCTAAGTTCTTTTATGGTTTATTGGTTTTTTATTCGAGAGATAAAGTATTATCAAATGGTAAAAAATACAATCTATTACATTACAAAGAACGATATCCAGATTAGGCAGAGATTTCTAGGAAAGGAACGAATAACATCCATTGGATTGGACCAGATTAAGCAACTCTACTTAATACGATTTAACGATAAGCAATCAGAAAGTGGTACTATAAATTTATATACTAAATCAAAAATGAATGCTTATGACTTAACCGAAAAGGAAAGAACTCATCTTCCAAAATTAGAGCACATTGCTGATTTTTATGAGGTAATGAGCTTATTAAAAAAATTGATGGCAAAAAAAGAAAATGCCAAAGCCACCATACAGGAGTAAGAGGCAATATTCAATAAGAAAGGCAAGTGTTTCGATAAAAGACAATTTACTGGCCTGCGTTCTCATCCATTGATGTTTTTTTGATTCAGCTAAAGGAACAAAGTCTTTATCTTACCATTCTCCGACCAAGGCTATTCCATGAGTATTGATGTGGTAGAATAATATTTAAAAAACTAAGTTGATATTTTAGGGTTATACATATTTGCAATGGTAAACTCTTCGTTTTATGAATGGCTTTAAATACGTCTTTCGGGCAATAGGTATTCTTGCTGCATTCAGTCTTTTTATACTTGGTCTTGCTGTTACACTTTACACTTTCATCGATGGATTTCTAGTAATTGATAAAATATTAGACTATAATGCCAACGGTAGTAAAGTCATCTACAATGCCTTAGGTGTCTTGGATTTAATCTTACTCAGCCTTAGTATATTTATTGCTTCCTTCGGTATTTATGAGCTTTTTGTAAAACCAATTGCTACTCTACCTAATTGGATGCAGGTTAAAGATCTAGATGCACTCAAAGCAATGCTGATTAAAATTGTGGTAGTTGTAATGGGCATTTCATTTATGGGGAAGATTATTACTTGGGATGGAAGGGAGGATTTGCTGCATTATGGATTAACAATTGCTGCCGTAATTATTGCTCTTAGTTATTTCTTAAATGTTAAGATTTCTTACAATAAAAAGTAAATCTACTTTAGAAAAGTACTCATCACCTAATGATTGGAACATGCTCTCAATTTAATTGATTGCTTAACTACATTCAATAATCGCTCTGCTAATTTATCTGAAATACTTACGCCTTCCCGGAAATAGATGAGGCGGTTTAAACCTCTGTTATCTAAGAGTTTCGGGATAAGGGTGTCAAAGTCTAATAAGGCATTCTTTTGTCCTACCAAATTTTGTAGGCTAAGTTCAATATTATTGCCATCAATCAATATTGCAACGGATTGATTGATTCTTACATTTAAAGTTTCGCTCCTATTTTTTATTTCTATTCATTTTATTTCCTGTTATTGAACAAGACTAATACGCCTTAGATACGAATATGTTTTGTAAACAAGAAAGGCAAGCCTTTCGACTTGCCTTTTATCTATTTTTCCAGTTCAGCTATGTAATGGAACAGTTTATCTGACCAACCATTGATCTCCGCTGTCCAATTACTAGTTTTTATGCCATGTGTATGTGTGGAAATATCGATAATGTAAGAATTTTTGTACGGTGAAGTATCGGGTACTACCTTTTTACCTCGTGCCATATCAATGTCCTGACTATCAGATAAGACCACTAATCGGTCTGCATCTTTTGCGTGACCTTCTTCTTTCAACCACTCACATAATTGATGTGTGAAGATACCTCCATAACCAACATGCGGAGCAATTCTTTTGTAGTCTTCGAATACACTAAATCCTCTGGTGTTATTCCATGTTATGTGCGCTCCTCTACAGTGTGTATCATCCCCTGCAGTAAACACTAAGATTACGTCTTCAAAGATATAGCCTGCTACTGTTGCTAATGCAAAAGCAAGATCCAAGCGGGAGAATTTGCTATTAGCAGAAGTCAAGCTACCCATTGATCCTGAAACATCAATCGCTAGAATGGTTGTTCCTTTAATCGTATAGTTAGCAAAGCTTCGTGCCATAGCATCTTCCAATGCTTTGGTGAATGCAGGAGCATTACGCTGCGCAGCCAAGAAGTTCAATGGCGTTAGCCATTTCGAGTTTACCGCTTGAATGGCCTTTAGCATCACTTTACGTGAAACACCAGCCTCTTGCATACCACGAAGGTTTCGTAAAGTCGCCAAAGCCCCTAATTTACCTTCGTTGATAAGGCGTGTAAACGTTGTTGTTTTGTCTTTGCCAGCAGATAATTTAGACTCCCATGTATCTGGCGCAGTTAGTGTTCCATCTACTAAGTCTTGTAATGCTTTCGCATTTTTTTGTGTAGGAACTGGGTGTACTAAGTTTACTACGTCTATTAAGCTGATGGAATGATTGTTTCTCTTGTACTTTGCAATTTGATAGGCATCGTAACGATCGAAGGCTTTCGCCAAACCTTTCTTAATCGCATTGGGAATAGGTTTAATTTTTTCACGCCCTAGTACATGTGGCAGCATCGCCAAAGTATCAATCGTCATATCTGGACGAGTACAGATTTTAGCTAAAACATCTGCTACTAAGCTTCCACCATGATATTTGAATAGCATTAAAGCTAGATAAATAGGGGTATGGCGGAGCTTTTGCTCAAAGCGTGTTTCCACGGCTAGGTCAGCTAACATTTGAGGCTTTACTTTAGGGATAAGTGCTTCCATTTGCGACATGATCATATCGGCATTTTGGTAGTATGTACTTTCCCATAAAAGGTTAGCCATCGTGATACGACGCAATAAATCTTCAGGGGTATATTTACCTGCAGCCTTTGTTTTTTGACCAGCGATAATACCTATATTAAATGTGGATGTTTTTTTACGTTTGTTGAATTTCATGTCTTTAAGTTTTTAGGGGGATTAAAAAATTCACGGAGAAAAATAGGAACAGAATTATTCTTCCGATGCTCTACCATCTGAGCTACTGACTATTACGTCTAGCCAGGACGGACTCGAACCGCCGACTCTCGGATTAAAGTACGAAGTAACTGCTACCCTCACTGCCGTGATATTCTTAACATTCACGGAGAAAATTAGAAACAGATTATTTTACGGTGCTCTGCCATCTGAGCTACAGAACTATTTCTAGCCTGAGTGGATTCGAACCACTGACCCCCGGACCCCTAAGTCGAAGTAACTGTTTTCTTCACTGCCGTGAAATCTTATATAATTTCAAAATCTATGGAGAAAAACTGGGAGCAGAATTTTCTGACCAGCGTGTTAACTAATTTCACTACAAGGCTTTCACCTTGATGGGACTTGCACCCATACTTCTGGTTCCGTTACGAAGTAGCTGCTTTCCTTACTGCCATAGATATTTTCAAATCTCTTTGTCGCTTTTGACAATTCAAAGATAATAGTAGTGCTGCGCAGTCTTTTTGCGCACTAATAAATAGTTGATATTTTTTTCAAATTCCTTTAAAATAAGCACACCAATATCAGTTCTCAAAGTGCTGAGAAGAGAGGGTTAGATATACTTATTGATAGAGAAAATTAGTGGTAACCCCGGATTCGAACGCGGCCCTCCCTGGTTTCAACAGGGCGCTCTCCCTAGAGAGCTTGATTACCCATTTAGTAATTTCAATAAGCAGAACTGATTTGAATAACTTTTAGTTCCGTGGGGCAGAAAAATATTTTTAGTTCTTCATTTTTGTTGCTGCAAAAGGCTCGTCTGTTAAGCATGTAATGGCTTTTCAATTGCGATAAATAGAAACCTCATAATATATGAAATAACGAATAGTTGAGCCCTTCTTAAAAGAAATTAGCTTTCATAAGCTAAAAGAATACCTTTAGAGTTCCCCAACTTTGTCAAATTTTAAATCTTTTCATTTTGGGAAACTAATCTTTCCATATTATTGTAAGCATCCATGAATCAAACCAATAGGAGTTTTTTATGATGTCGGCTTTTTTCTCAAAAAAGAAAATTGATTTGGGCGTAGCCAGTTCTTATTCCTTTGAAAAAGAATTGGTTGCACTTCAAGATGATGCGCGGATGCGTGCATTGTGCAAGCCTTCTTTGTATCCATTCTTAAAAGAATTGTACAATTATGAGGAAGCCAATAATAGTCCTTTTGAACTATTACTAACGGAATCAAGAAACGTACTATTCTCTTTTTTTGATGAAATACTAAGAGACGAATTGCATTTGCCGAAAGGCCAAATTGCACAGAAAATCTTTCTTCAGATTTGTAGCCAAGATATTTCTATTGCAATGCTCCAACAACTCTTGCGTATACGATTGTTAGATCATATAGATGCCGCAAGATTGGAAGACTTGCCAGTAGTTTATACTAGAAAGATGGCTACCATCATTAAATTTACTAGTGAGTACTTTACACAGCTACAAAGAGAAGATTGGTTATTGGGACTTGATTTGCTATGTATCATTTTGCCAAAACAAGTGGAAAAAGATACTGCAAAGTACTTATCTACATTTATTAAGGATATCGTCCCTTGCTTTGTACAAACTTTTGCTGAAGATTTAGCGAAAGCAGTGCTTTACCAACATCTATCGAAAATATTGACTTGGTATTTAGTGTGGGAAGCACACCAAAAACAAAGTTTAGGAGACATCAAATTGGTAGAAGAATACTATCAAACACCTTTTGAGACTATTATCCAATATGTGCCTAATTATTTGTTGTGGAATAATGGATTGAGTTATGCTAAAAATGAAAAATTCTATGAATTTAATAGTCCAGGTTTTTTTCATCTAGCAACTGGAGGTAGTATTCGAAATGCCCCAGATTATAGGCCTTATACGCGTCGAATGGCAAAGGTTTTTGTAAATCTTCCTTACAATTTCCAAGCTATGGGTATGGATATGTACCTCTATCTTTATACACAATCATTGAGTCGAGGAGCTCAACTTAACTATTTGTTGCAGAACTATATCAGACATTATTCTGGCTCGGCACAACTAAAAAAAGAGCTTGAAAAGTGGAATCCTGTCATTCAAAAATTGAATACAGATGATTTTGAAAACTTGGGAGCGGAAGATGCTCGTTCCTTAGTTGGATACCTCGCTCATGGATTAAGGGACATTAAAAAGTTTAGTATTCGGAAAAAAACGGTCGCTCAACTGCTCGGTGATACTCGAGATTACGAAGGACGAATCAGAGCAAACGCGCAGAGAAGAGCCCGAATAGTGTATAATCGAAAGAAAAAGTGTACAAATTGGGACCCTCATCCTACTATTGACCGATTAGAATATAGGTGGAGAGATACTTCCTATCTTATCCAAGAGTTGTGTAATGCCGATGATTTGAATAATGAAGGAGCAGCGATGGGACATTGTGTAGGAAGCTATGTACATCAATGTGTGAGTGGAGCAACTAGTATCTGGTCTTTAAGAGCGTTGAGGGATGGTCGTTGGAAGAGCTATGTTACCATAGAAATTCGGAATAGATCCATTGTTCAAGCTGCGGGTCGATTCAATAGTCGTCCAGAAATGGAATATGCCGAAGTTATGAGAATTTGGGCCCGTAGAGAGAATTTGATCCTATAATCTATCCCGTGAAGCTATCTGCTTCACGGGATGCTTTTTTATTGAATACCCTGTTCTGTTTTTTGGACTTCTCTTCCTTCTTCTCTTTTTCTTTTCCATCTTCTGTGCGTCCAAAGCCAGAATTCAGGTGCGGAGCGTATTTCTTCCTCTAACATTCTGGTATGGCTTTCCGTGATAAAGCCATGCTCTGTATGCTTTGGATCATTTGAAATGACTTCTAAAGTGGTCTCATAATGACCGCGTTTTACTTTTTTAATCCATGCAAAAACAGGAATTAAATCTTTTTCCTTTGTATATTTTTCAGGGCCAAAAAATACAGGCGTATCCTGATTTAGGAAGTCCATCCAGTACGATTTTTTCGGATTAGATGGAGCTTGATCATTGGCAAAAATGATGGCCTTATCAGAAAGATTTTCCTTTTCGAAGAAAGAACGTACTTTTTTTCTCGAAAGTAGTTCTACGCCATATTTACCTCTAGACTTACGCACCTGTTCATCCATGAAGGTATCTTTTAGAGGAGCGTATATACCTAGCGTTTTGTGCTTTACCTGTAAGTCAAAGGCTACGACAGCCATTTCCCAGTTATTGTAGTGGCCTGCAATCATAGCCACCCCTTTGCCCTGTTCATAAAATTGATCGATGAGTTCTGGATTCAATATTTTGAATCTTCTGATAATTTCATCTTTAGGCATACTAAAGACACGAATACCCTCCACAATCAGATCACAGAAGTGTTTATAAAATGCAACCATTAATACTGTAATTTCTGCTTCACTTTTATCAGGGAAGGAGTTACGCATATTCGTTCGAACCACTTTTGTCCGATATCCAACTAATCTATATAGTAGTAGGAATACCACATCTGATAAGAGATAGAGTATAGGTAATGGTACGTGAGAAAGTGGCTTGATAATTAAGTAATAAAAAACTTTACTCATTTAGATCTATTTTGCACAAAGATAGCTTAATTATTAATACAAGACCCGCATCCAAATGGTACCTTCAATATCTCTCATTTTATCAATAAGGCCTTGGCTGTATTCTTTATTGATATCTGTAATTACGTAACCTAGCTCCTCATTTGTCTTAAGGTGCTGGCCAGTGATATTCATGTTTTCATCAGCTAGAATGCTATTAATTTGCGCTAGTACATTAGGTACATTGCGGTGAATATGAAGCAAACGGTGAGCGTTTTGTACAGGTGCCAATTGGACATTTGGCATATTTACACTTCCAAACGTACCACCCGTATTAATGTACTGAATGATTTTATTTGGAACGAAGTTGCCGATATTTTTTTGTGCCTCCTGTGTGCTACCACCGATATGTGGCGTAAGGATTACATTGTTTAAGCCCATTAATTCAGATTCAAAAGGCTCGTCATTGCTCTTAGGCTCTTTAGGGAATACATCTACTGCTGCACCCTTTAATTTGCCTGATTCCAAGGCTGCTTTAAGATCAGCAATGTTTACGACTTTCCCTCTACCTAAGTTGATCAAAATGGAGTTTTCTTTCATTTGATCAAACTGTGCTTTACCAAATATATCCTCGTTTTCTGGGCGGCCATCTACATGTAGAGAAACTACGTCTACTTTGTTTAATAGCTCATTCAAGCTATTGCATTTTGTAGCATTACCCAATGGCATTCTATCTACGAGGTCATAGTAGTATACGTCTAATCCCATTGCTTCTGCTAAAACAGAAAGCTGGGTTCCGATATTACCATAACCTATGATACCTAACTTTTTACCCCTTACTTCATTAGCATTAGCCGCTGATTTTTGCCAAACACCATTATGCATAGCTCTGGACTTATCAGGCAAATTACGTACTAGCATGATAATTTCGGCAATGGCCAATTCTACCACAGAACGAGTATTCATATATGGAGCATTGAATACTGTTACGCCTTTTTTACTACATGCTTCTAAGTCTATTTGATTGGTGCCAATACAGAATGCACCGATACAGATTAAGCGCTTGGCACTAGCAATCACCTTTTCAGTAATATGGGTTTTAGAACGAATACCGATGATATTAACATCTTTTATTTTTTTGCACAGCTCTTCCTCTGTAAGTGCTGTTTTTAAGTATTCGACATTATAACCTTCTTCTTTGAATAGTTCAACTGCATCTGGATGGACACCCTCTAACAACAGGACATTAATCCGGTTCTTAGGATAAGATAATGCTCTACTCATTTTTAGTTCATATAAAATTTCATCGACCGTAGGTGCAATATGATCTGCATTTGGCATGACCTTCGCTCTTTCTACGTTCTCTGTAAATAAATAAAATTTATTTGCGTATCCTGCTTTTCTTATTTCGAAATCGTTGTAACCGTCTCCGATTACATAAATATCACCACTTAAATCTAAGTCGCGGATAACCTTTGGTTTTCCACCACTTTCAGAAAGGGGGATTTCTTTGTTGAATCCAGTTACCCAACCTTCTTCATTATACAAAAATTCATTGGCATAAACATGCTCTCCTTTTAAACCATAGTTTTCCACCACAGGAATAATAAAGTCTTTAAATCCATTTGATACGACATATACCCGATCTTTTTGAGAAGCGATATGATCGATATTACGTTGGAAAGACTCGGAGACCATCGCTTTCAATCGTTCAGAAAGAATGGCAATATCCTTTTTGTGAGGCTTTAATAAGTTTAGACGTAAGTCTAATGACATCCTGAAATCCAGCTCACCTTCCATTCCACGGTTGGTAATGTCTTGTATTTCAGCAAGTACTTCGTTTTTATTTGGAGCATCCTCCAAAACAATCTCGCACAGTAAATCTAAGGCTTCTACCTTAGTGAAGGTGCTATCAAAATCAATGATAAAATATGGCTGCTTCATAATTGGGGCAAAAATAGACTTTGCACCTCAAAAAGTCATATTATTTTTTTGTTAGCTTTTACTTTTCGTATTCTTTTTTCCGATCTCTAATGGTGGTAGCCTACTTTTGAGATACAGCCCAACAAACAGTTAAATACGTTTGGATGGAATGAGAGAAGTGGATGATATTCCTTTTAATTGATTATTATATTTCTACTTATTACCTTACGGGAAAAAAGTGGCGAGAATAAAATTAACGGAGGAATTTAAGAAAGCAATTTCGATCTTGTCTGGAAAAGAAAAGGATAAGCTTTTATTTAGGCTATTAGCCAAAGAGGAGATTCTGGTAAAGCAGTTAACTTTTCGATTATTGGAAAGTGATACAAGTGTAGAAGAAAAAAGAGAGGAATTGGCTCAAACCATTCGAAAGAATATTGAATACGCAGATGAAACCTTCTATTCACCAGGTTACTTATTATTGGATTTGAGAAGTATAAGTGGATTAATCAATCGGCACCTTAAGGTAACTAAAGATAAATATGGGGAAATTGAACTCAATTTCTTGATGCTAAACTATAGTTTTGAGCTATTACATCAACAACTTAAGGCATTTACCTTTCCTAAAAAGCGATCCTTCGCTGATTATGTAGCTAAAAGGGGCATGAAACTCATTAAACTTTTACAAAAGCTGCATGAAGATTATCAGCTAGACTTTCGGGATGATATGAAACAATTGGGGAGGTATATCAGCAGTGATCCTGAGTGTATGAAAATGGCCATCTATCATGGCTTAAATGTAAATTGGTTAACTAGAGCCGAGATTCCTGATCCAGAGGAGATGTGATTTTGTGACTGTGAGACTATGAGATCATGTGATTTTGTGAAGGGGAGAGAGGGAGAGCATTGAATCCTCACTTTTTGCAAAATGTAATCTCTAGGACTTCTTGTTCGAGTAGAAAAAACTAATTTCGATGAAAAATTGTCAAGCTATGCATCGTATCGCCTTTGTTGCTTTCTTATTCTTTTTTGCTTCATCTATTTTTGCTCAGAAAAGAGTCATTATTGAAAAATTCACTTCTTCCAATTGTGGAAGCTGTCCGAATGGCGCTTTGATCATTAAAGAGTTGCAAGAAGAATATCCAGGATTAATATGGGTGAGCCATCATAAGCCAACGACTTGGATGGACTACGATTTGGATAATGATCAGAGTGATGTACTATTCAATACCTTCAATAATATTGGTACACCAGTAGCGATGGTCGATCGTACTGCTCCAGGGAGTAATGTGGTAACGACAAGTGGTGCGTGGGAGGGTCTTATTGTTCAGGCAATGAACCAACCAGCTTACGTAAATATTGAAATAGAGAACGGATTTTATAATCCATACAATAGAGCAATAGAATTTACGGTATCTGCTACTTTTGAAGACTTACCTCCAGGAAATGGTCCTTTTCATATTGGAGTGATGATGGTACAAGATTCTATTACAGGGGATGGCCCAGATTATGACCAGTCTAATTATTTCAATGATACACCAGGTCATCCATTACAAGGTTTAGGACAACCGATTGTAGGTTATGTGCACAATAATATTGCAAGAGCAGTATTGGATGGACCATGGGGAAGTGCAGATGTTATTCCAAATGAACCAGAGCTTAATCAAACGTACAGTAAAACTTACCAATATACTCTACCCGATTTTGTAGATTTTGAACAAACTCGTGCTGTAGTCCTTGTTGCAAGACATGATGAAAATGATATCACTCAACGTCAGGTATTCAATGCAAATGAAAGAGCATTTGTAGAATTTGTGGTAACAAATACAGAAGAGCCGCAAGTTCAGGCGCTCAGTTTCAGGCTTTCGCCAAATCCTGTACAAAAGGTGTTAAATATTCAATTAGAGCAATTACCTGAGGTAGGTCGTATCTTAAATGCACAAGGACAAGTGCTTGAAACCCTACAACCAACAGCTTTAAATATAGAACATGAAGTGTCGAATTTGCCGAAAGGCGCATACATCGCTCAGTTCTTTGTAGATGGAAAATGGTGGAGTAAGCGATTTATTGTTCAGTAAGAGTTAGTTTGGACATTTTACTAACCCTATTCATCTTCTCTTTGTATAGCAATCTTTTCAATCTCTTTGGCAAAGCTAGGGTATTGTTCTGCAACAATATCAAATGCGGTCGTGGAAAGAGAATAGAGGTCACAGTAAGTTTGTGCGACAACGGAAGCTGTACGAGGTTTATGGCGGAATAGTGCGATCTCCCCAAAGCAATCTCCATCTGTAAGAATGGCGAGAGTGGTGTCGGTATCTGGCTTTAGTACCTTTACTTTACCGCTAATGATAAAGAACATTTCTGCACCATATTCACCTTTTTTGAAAATATGATCGCCTGGTGTAAAAACAATGGGTTGGAGATGTAAGCTAATGGCCTCAATGACATTTTGGTGAGCATGGTGGAACAAAGGAATGCGTTGGAGCAAATTATACTTTAAGTGAAAGGCTACTTCCTTTTTTAAGCTGTAAGGAAGGCCTGCTAAGAAAGCATTTTCATCAAAGCCTAAACGCTTTTGCCATTTATAAGTGTAGTATTCATAAATCCGTTGTTGAAGGTGATAAGGAAGAGAACGGTATTTTACGATGACGGAAAGTTTTTCAATATTATCGAGATAGTGCACTCTGGCTGGATCTTTTTGCGAAAGCAGATTGGCAATATTACCAATCAAAAAGCCATAAAAACCTAATCCAATGATCATCGTGAAAATGGTATAAATTTTTTCGATCATATTTTCAGGAGTGATATCGCCATAACCTACGGTAGTCACGGTTGTAATACTCCAATAAAGTGCATCAATATAGTTTTCAAATCCCCCCATCCCTTCTGCTGGTCGTCTGATTACTAACCAACCGCAGCTAATCCAGTGGGTAAACAAGAACATGACCATGATCATATAAAAAAGGCCAATCTCATTCGCCCAACTGACTTTGCGTAAGCGCCATACTTCAGCGATTGAACTTATTTTACCAATTTTGGCTAGTCGAGCAATTCGCCATATAGGAGGTGCAAAAAGATCGAATGGAATGCAAGCAATGAGATCAAACCAAAAGGTCGATCGAAAATAGAATGGAAGTTGATCCATTCTATTAGTATATAATGGATGGTGTTCTTGTTGAGAATAATAGATATTGAGCAAAAGGTCGATCCCAAAAACAATCGTTACGAAGAGCGTAGCAGATAAATAGAACAAACCTTCAAATGACGGTAGCACAAGGTGATATGGAATATAAAATGCTAAAGAAAGCGTAATGACTGAGATTAGGCTATTCCACCATTTTTGAAAAGATCTTTTATGTAAAAAGGGATACATACGGCTTGTTCGTTACAAAGTCTTTAAGTAGTTAGGCTAGAAGCTGTCTGCCTATGGTTGAAATTGGTATAATAAAATTCAGCCATAGGCAGACAGGTCCTTACGTTCGTTCAAAAATCATGCGTAACTTTCCTCTCGTCAGTTGCTTATAATTTTCGAATGAACAATCTTATTATACAAGCAATTTTGTCTAGGCGCTTAGGTGTGGCGCATAGATAAAATATACGATATCAAATTGATTATTGAAATAGTGAAGCATTTTATTTTTCAATTTATATCTAGCAAAGAAACAAAAAAAAGCCGGAGCTGAAATCAACTCCGGCAAATCCCATGACTTATAAATTGCGAGATAATATGGAGTAGTGGCTAATACTCGCACTTAGCCACCTTTTCTTGAGGCCGATATAGCGTTTATATTATATAATGGCGTAATGTTTAGGCTGCTGATAAATTATAGTTACTACCTTTTAGGATCTGAACAACTTTATCTTGATGCTCAAGAGCATAATCAACTATTTTGAAGAAAGAATCCAAATATTGAGCAACTTCTTCTTTTGCTGATATACTTAACATAGGGTGGTCATGACAAGTGCTTAGGATTTTATTTTGTAGTTCATCGATTTGTTCCAGGGTATGAACTAGCTGCTCTGAAGTTCGTCCACGATACTGGAAAAATCTTTCCTTTACTGCTTGAATAGGAAGCTTAGGATGAGGGGTAGCATAAGGTGCATTTATTAATCCTGCATAATCAAAATCATATGGAATTGGAGAAGGTATTTTTTTATTTCTAAGTTGCACATATTTGATATTGTGCTCACTTCTCAAGTTCCAGTCTGTATTTCCAATCATAAATTGGAATAGTGTCATTTTTTGGTACTGCGCAGCATCAATCATATTTTGATGATTGTGAATAGCTGCAGCGTCTAGGCGTTTTGCTAAGGCTTTTTTACTTTCAATAATAAAGCCAAACTGTTGTAATTGATTTTGAGGATCATCTATATTAACGTAAGTAATAATCAAAGGTTGCACTTTGAAACTGATTTCTGAAAAAAGCTGGAAAATTTGGTAGGCAAGCATTTCTTTGGCTACCAAATCTTTATTGCCAATACAATCTGTAACCAATTTGTAAGAGGACAATTCTGTATCCCAGTTATTTTGAATCAAACTTTCTTCAGTGATTTTCAACTTTAAAGGAGGGAAATCACAGATTTTCTTCCTAGTTTGACCTCTAGTCTTTAATTGCGCATGGAGACTTTGGAAAGTGCCATCAGGTAATTGAACATCTAATTTTGCTTCTTGATAAGTCGAGCTTCTTTCTTCTAACAAATCCGTAAGTGCAGTAGTAACCGTAATTTCTACTGCACTATCTGGATGAGCATTTAAAATCTCAAAAAAGCTTTTCTGAGGTGCTTGTACTACTTCTTTAGTACAGTTAGATAGGGTGATTACAAAGATTAATAAAAACAACAGTCGTGGTATCATAATTACTTAGTCGGGTGATTTCTAATTATTTATTGGTGATTATGAACACAATCTCTGCATTTTTGAGGGGGGTGCCAACTATTCATGCCCTACATCGATGAGCACAAGAATTTTTTCTTTTTAAGGGGTATCCACAACGCTTAATGCAGTTATTCTTTCGATAAAAGTTTTGATGGGCACTTTTAAGGGAAAGGAAAGAAATTTACTTATGGGGGCTGTTTATTATCGATACAGTGTACGGAATAATATTTTGATATATGCTATTATTTTGGTCTGATTTTGGGTGTTATTTGGTAGGAGCGTTAAAAAAGTACAAGTTTTGATTAAAATAAAGGTAGTCATTCGGTGAGGATGACCGTACATTTGCTTTGGAAATACTTGTGTATTATCAATTATTTGGTGTTGTAGGTGTGTTTTTACATCATAAAAGTGATGTATCCATTTTTTAAAAAAAATGAAAAAAATGAAGTTTATTTCTACAAAAACCATTTTAGGAGTCCTTTTTTTGTTTTTCGGTAGCTTTTCTTTGCAGGCGAGTTCTGTCGAAATGGAATCTTTACCTCAAAGTAAGAAGGTAAAGCTTACCTTAAAGACTTCTTTTAAAGCGTCCAAAATTTTGGTACTTGATAAGCAGCAACATATTCTAATGGAACAATCGATTACTTCTGATAAAGAAATAGTGGAGCAAATAATCGACTTAGCAAATTTGCCGAACGGCAGATATGATATACTTGTAAAGAGTGTTTTAAAAGAAATCATACAGCCCATTCTGCTTACTGATCATGAGTGTATCATTAAAGATTACCTACGCCAAGAGCACTACACCCCCATGCTTGTTCAGAATGAAGGCTATTTTGATATTTCTTGGGTAGGGCATCGGATTGGATCGTTTACATTGACATTATTGGACAAAAGCGGCTATATCGTATTTAAAAATGAATCCAAGAATGTACTTCGAGTGCAAAAGCGTTTTCGAATCGATCGAATGGCCAAAGGAGATTATACTGTTAAAATGACGACTTCTTATCGGACGTATTATGAGGAGTTAAGAATTCGCTAAAAGACGGTTAGCTATAAGAACGTGTTTTTATTAATGTAGAATTTCGCGAAGCCGCTGCATTTTTGCAGTGGCTTTTGTATTTTTGGAGAAATACTAAAGAAGATATGATTCAAACGGACGTTTGCATTGTTGGTGCTGGGCCTGGCGGCGCGGCCACGGCTTTGAAGTTAAGTTACCTAGGTATTCCTTCCATTTTAATTGATAAGGCTACTTTTCCACGGGATAAGGTATGTGGGGATGCTATTAGTGGCAAAGTGACCACACTAATGAGTCGTTTAGATCCTGATATGCTTAAGCGATTTAATGAAAATGCGGAACCGATTGATGTATGGGGGATTCGTTTTGTTGCGCCTAACCTAAAAGCATTAGATATCCCATTCAAACCGAATTATATCAAAGAGGAAAAAAGTGCGCCTGGTTATGTTTCCAAGCGCATGGACTTTGATAATTTTTTGATTGAGGAGGTAAAAAGAAGGGACAACATCACTTTTTACGAAAGTACAAAGGTAACAAGCATAAAAAGATCACAAAGAGGTTATCATATTTCTACCAAAGGTAACAATGTATTAGAGGTGGATAGCAAATTGTTGATTGCGGCGAATGGTGCTTATTCTTCTTTTAGTAGAAAGCAGGCAGGTTTAGAGAAAGACCCTAAGCATTATGCGGCAGCTGTAAGAGCTTATTATAAAAATGTAAAAGGCCTTTCAGCCGATAATTTTATTGAGCTCCATTTCATAAAAGCAATTACACCAGGTTATTTCTGGATTTTTCCTTTACCCAATGGGGAAGCAAATGTGGGTCTTGGCATGCGCAGTGATATTTTAGCAAAGCGAAAGGTAAATTTGAAAAAATCTTTCAAGGAAGTAGTTGAAGAGCATCCAATGTTTAAGGAGCGCTTCAAAGATGCAGAAGTTTTAACAAAGCTAGAAGGTTATGGTTTGCCGTTAGGGTCGAAGCGGCGTGTCATTTCAGGTGATCATTTTATGCTAGTGGGGGATGCTGGACATTTGGTCGATCCGCTAACAGGAGAGGGTATAGGTAATGCGTTTTATAGTGGGTTTATCGCAGCAGAACAGGTGCAGAAATGTCTGGAAGTAGAAAATTATTCTGCAGAATTTTTAACGGCTTATGATGTAAGAGTATCCAGAGTATTAGGTTCGGAGATGCGTCTGAGCTATCGCCTTCAGAGGATGTTGATGTATCCATGGATTGTAAATTTGATCGCTAACATTATTGCCTCAAATAAAAAAATCATTAATGTCATTAGTGGCATGTACAATGATTTTGATCTTCGTGAGCAATTGGTGAAGCCTATCTTTTGGGTGAAAATGTGGTTTAAATAGCCTTGAGTAAAAGCATTGAATTTGGAAGATATAATAATTTTCAGCTACAATGAGAAAAGCTCTGTTTTACTGGTCTTTTTCTTTAATGCTATGGTCTTTTCCTATTTGCTGCTAAAAAGAGGGCTCGACGAAAATCAAAAACACAGTTTATGGTTGGCGGCATTTATACTCTTGGGTAGCTGGTATATCTGTCCTTTCATGTTGGGCTATGCCGGTTGGTATTCTGAAGATGGCTATCGAGAGTTTATGTTTTTTGTGCCCTTTCAGCAGTTATTTTTGATCGGTCCAGTTTTCTTTTTTTATATTAAAACTTTATTAAATAAGGATTTCAAGCTTAATCGGCGAGATTTTATCCATTTCCTGCCGGCTATCATTTATATGGTATATAGTATAATCGTCTTTGTAGGCGATATGCTGATTTTTGATGCGTTTTATTTTTATGCAGATGGAGAAGACAAAGACTTGGATTTCTGGTATCAAATGACGGGTTTGCTCTCTATGTTATACTATTTGATTAATGGTTTAGTTTATTATTGGAACTATCGAAAGATTTCCGTAGAAGAGGTGAGCTTTGCCGATGAAATTGCCTTTAAGTGGATCAAGTATTTTACTATAGCCTTTGGTTTGATATTAGTGCTAAGAGTGCTGTTTTTTATTTTGAATCCTGAATGGGGTGAATTTGGTAGTAAATACTGGTACTATTTATGTTTTTCGATCTTGTTGATGTACATATCTATAACAGGTTATTCAAATACGGTTAAAACAAGCATGAGATTTGACGCTAATGATTTAGAAAAATTAGAACCCATAAGAGCGGATGAAAACATTGGATCTAAAAATGAACCAGAGAATACCTTAATACTTGACGAATGGAACAACAAAATCACTAAGCTTTTCGAAAAGGAAAATATATATGAAAACCCAAATCTTACTTTGAGCCAAATAGCCACCCTTTTGCACACCAATCGAAACATTATTTCCAAAGTGATCAATCAGAAATTTAAGATGAATTTCAATGATTTTGTCAATGAAAAACGAGCAGAAGCAGTTATTCAAAAACTGCAAAATGGAGAACATCTGAAAAATACATTGCTAAGCATTGCTATGGATTGTGGGTTTAATTCAAAGACTACATTCAATAGAGCATTTAAAAAACATACTGCACTGACGCCAAAACAGTATATTTTGAAGAATAAGCTATAAAACTTTGGTTCAAATGGTCATTTGGAGCGATTTAAACGATGAAACTTGCGTTATTGGACTCAAAACATTAGAATTATGACCGTACAAAAAGTCTTTTTAGCATTCTTGTTATTCTTTGTTATCAACAGCCTTTCTGCTCAGCCAGCTGATAATATGGATAAAGAAGCCATTACAAAATTATTATACCAATATACCAATGATGATTTACCAGGGATGGCAGTAGGTATTGTCCAAGATGGTAAGATTGTTTACGAACAATATATAGGCTATGCTGAATTTACTCATAAAATAAAGGTAAGTCAAGATACCCGTTTTAATATCGCTTCCAATGCTAAGCAGTTTACAGCTCTGTGCATCCTAAAACTCATTGATGAAGGGAAGATTAAGCTCGATGATGATATCAGAACTTACTTCCCTAATTTATACAAAGGTATAGAAGAAAAAATTACGATCTCAAATCTTCTTACACATACGAGTGGTATTCGAGATTATTGTGATTTGATGGCCCTCACTGGAAGAACTTGGTGGAGAGAATTTATTGATAATGGTGATGCTATAGCGTTATTGGAAGGGCAAAGCGACCTAAATTTCGAACCAGGTACTGCATATACGTACAGCAATTCCAATTATATCTTATTGGCAGAATTGGTGGAAAAGATAACAAATCAAGAATTTAATGAATATGCTGTAGCAATGTTTGAATCATTAGCCATGCCCAATTCAAGTTTTTTTACTCATTATGGCGCTATCATACCTAACAGAGCAAGGCCGTATGGAAATTGGGGTGTTTGGCGCGAAGAACCAACCATTACAGAAGTACACGGCGATGGGGCATTATATACAACTTTGCGAGATCAGCTCCAATGGGAAAAGATCATCCAAGAAAATGATGGAAAGTATTTTTCTAAGAAGTTTATTCTTG